>NZ_JBCLVL010000008.1:0-297956 GCF_048537895.1 Gordonia sp. CPCC 206044 | reverse complement strand
CTGCGGGTTCTGCCAGTAGCCCTTCATCATGTTCGGGCCGCGGTAGACGATCTCACCGACCTCGCCGGGTTTGACGTCGTTCATCATCGGATCGACGACCCGAGCCGTGACGGCGGGTACGACCTTGCCAATCGAACCGATCTTGCGCAGCGCGTCCTTTCCCTCGAGGATGCAGGTGACCGGCGACATCTCGGTCTGACCGAACGCAGTCATGTTGAGCGCCTCGGGAAATGAATCGTTCATCGCATTCAGGACGGTGTCCGACGCCGGTGCGGCGCCCCAACTGATCGTCCGCAGCTTCAGACTGCGCGGTCGGACCTGCTGGGCTGCGCAGACCGCCTGCCATTGCGCGGGCACCATGAAGACCGACGTCGTACCTTCACGTTCCAGCGTGTCCAACATGTCGTCGGCGTCGAAGGCGCCGAGCGGGTGGATCACCGCACGGATGCCCCGATAGAAGACCGGAGCGAATCCGGCGAGACCGGCGATGTGGAAGATCGGCGGCACGATCGACGCGACGTCGTCGCTGCGGCTCTCCCCCGATGTACTGATCACCGTCATCGCCTGCGCCTGCAGGTTCTCGTGAGAGAGCATGGCGCCCTTCGGTTTCCCCGTGGTCCCGGAGGTGTACATGATGAGGGCGATGGTCTCTTCGGGCACGTCGATCTCGGGAAGGTCCGAGGGGTCCTCGGCCAGCAAGGACTCATAGTCGAGATGCGCTGACTCATCTGTCGCACCGACCACGATGGTCGTGTCGATCGCCCCGGTCGACGCACTCACCGCATCGGCGAGCGGAGCGAGAAGTGCCTCCGTCACGATCACCCGGGCGCCGCTGTCGGTGACCAGGAAACCGACCTCCGCGGGGCTCATGCGGATGTTCACCGGGACCGGGATGGCGCCGATGAGGTTGGCTCCCAAGACCGCTTCGATGTACTCGGTGCGGTTCAGCAACGCCATCAACACACGGTCGCCATAGCGGACGCCGCGTCGATTGAGCGCCGCTGCGAATGCTCGAGAGCGAGCGTCGAGTTCGCGCCAGGTGGTCGAGGTGTCGCGGTGCGTCAGCGCGACCTGATCGGGCTGCATGAACGCGTGTCGCCGTATCTGGTTGTTCCAGTGGTTGCGGCGCGAGCGCAGCGGCTCGGAAGTCAGTACGTCGTTCGAGTCGACGGTCGCGGTCATGGTGCCCTCCCTGATGGTGCGACGCGGATGAGCGAATGCTCGCGCGCCCGGCGTGCGGTGCCTGCAATGTGTGCTCGATCACACCCTAGACGTCCACTCGTCGGCGAGCGCGGTGTTCGTCCAACTCCTCACACGCTTGACCCTGACACCGTGACAAGCTGTTACATGGTCGGTGAAGGAGGCGATCGCCATGACCACACACGACCGAATTCGCACAATCGTCGCGGCCCTCGGCGCCGACGACGCGTCGCGAAGGCTCCGCGCCGCCCTGGACGCCGGCACGGCCGCCGACCAGGATTTTGCGGACGCGCTCGTTGCGCGCTGCCGTGTGGAACCCGACTTCTTCGTGCGGGACATGTTGACCTGGGCGCTGTGCAGGCTTCCGGCGGGACCCACCGTCGAGACGTTGCTCGGTGAGTTGGAGTCGGTGAACCCGCAAGCTCGCGCTCAGGCCCTGCACACACTCTCGAAGATCGGAGATCGGCGTGCGATGCCCGCGGTGGTGTCGCTGCTCCACGATCCGGACGACGAGGTCGCTCGCAGCGCGTGGCGCGCCGCCGTGGTTCTCGTCGCCACCGGCGGACAGGCACGGCTCGCCAATGCGCTGGCTGAGGAGTTCGCGCGGGGCGATCGGGATACCTGGCTGAGCCTGTCACGTGCGTTCGTGGCGCTCGGCGACCACGCGGAGGCGACGGTCGCGGCGCACTGCGCGCACCCGGATCCGTCCGTACGCGCACACGCCGAGGCAACCCGACGCCTGATGCGCGATCCCGACGCGGCATTCGAGGTATCCCTCGACGAGGCTCGACGGGTCAGGGCGGTCGGCACAGATGCATGAGGAGCGCTGATGTTGATCGGCGAGGTGTCGGCGCGGTCGGGTATCAGCACCCGCATGCTGCGCCACTACGACCGATTGGGGTTGGTGTGCCCCACCGGTCGTACCTCGGGTGGCTACCGGGAGTACTCGCTGGACGATGTTCGGAGGCTCTTTCATGTGGAGAGTCTCCGAACACTCGGTCTGTCCCTGCAAGAGGTGAAGGACGCGCTGGGCGAACCGGGGTTCGAGCCCGGCGCACTGGTCACCCAGCTGATCATCCAGACCCGGGCGCGTATGGTCGCCGAGCAGCAACTGCTGGAACGACTGGAGCGTGTCCGCCATGCTGCTCCGTCGGATTGGGCCGAGGTGCTTCGGCTCGTCACGCAGGTCCGTGCGCTGGAATCGGATTCAGGCGACCGCCGAATGCAGGCCGTACTGACGCCGGCCGAGGTTCCCATCAGCCTGGGAGAACTGACCAAAGCTGTTCTGTCCGAGGATGATCCCAACGTGGCTGGCGCGCTGCGGTGGGCCCTGGCGAGGTCCGGTGAATCAGGTCTCGCGAGATTGTCGGACGGAATGAGGTCCGACGATGTCGCAGTGCGGCGCCGTGCCGTGTCGGCGATCGCAGCGATCGGTGGCGCACAGGCCGCCGGGATGCTGCGCACGGCTCTCGACGATCCCGACCAGACCGTCGCGGACCGCGCGGCTCTCGCACTCGCGGCGGACGCGGACGCATCGTCGCTCGCGCGGCTGGTGGCCATGGTGGTCGACGGCCGCCGAGACGTCGAGGCCGCCGAAGCGCTCGGCCGATTGAGCGGACAGGAAAACTCGACGGTTACGGCACTCCACGGCCACCTCGCCGCGGCCTCCGTCGCGTCGCGACTACGGATCACCCAGGCGCTGGCCGAGATTCCCGGTCGGGCCGCAGACGACCTCCTGGCGCACCTGCTCGCCGACCCCGACCGCACGATCGCCGCGACGGCGCAGGTGATCGCGGACCGGCGCGGCGGCGTTTGACCGCGGTGGCGATGGTGACGGCTGCGCCCGGTCGTCCGACCCGTCGCCCGCGGCGCATGCTCGCACCGCGGGCGACGTGCCTGGATCAGGTCCCCCGCAGCTCGGCGAGTTCGCGGGCGACGAGACGATCGTGTTCGGCCGCCTCGGCCCGCGCACGGCGCGGGCTCCACCGTCCCGACAACACGAAGATGAACGGCACGAACAATATCTGGGCCACCACACAGATCCACCACCAGACCTTCCACTGACCGGGGTTGTCGTGTTCGGCTTGCTGGACGTCGGCGGCATGTGCGGCGAGATAGGCCTGATCGGCAGGTGGGATGGGCTCGCCGGCCAGCTGTTGCAGCCGTTCGGCGGCCTCCTGAGGTGTCGCGGCGAGGCCGACACCGATCAGTTGTGCCACCGCTGCGGCACCCGCGGCGCGATCCTGCGGATTGCCCGCCAGGGCGGCAAGGGTGGCCGGTTCGACCGCGCTGATGGTCTCGACCTGTCGCGGGTACTCGGCCACGATGTGCGAGACGCGGGAACCCTGGTCGACCAGGGTCGAGGTCGCAGGCACGACGAAGGCCAGTGCGGTCAGTGCCAGTGTGACCGTGATGCGCACCGTCCATCCCCAGATCGCCAATCCTGTTGCGGTGGCAGCCGGATTGTGGCGCTCCACGGTTTCGGTGAAGCTCGCCATCCACGCGCAGTACGCGATGCCGCCGCCCACCGCGATGACGACCAGCACGAGCGCGAACGTGTAGTAGCCGGTGTCGGGTTCCGTGCTGAGCATGGCGAAGATCGCCGTGCCCACGATCGAGATCGCCGCGCCGACCGCCATCAGCGGTTTGCGAACTCGGATCTTGTCCGACACTATGCCTGCGACCACGAGGGCGATGGCATTGGCGATCCAGTACCAGTTCGCGAGACCGTTGGCGCGGGCTTCCGAATAGCCGAATGTGGTGGCGAAGTAGACCACGAAGAACCCCACCGCGATGTAGTAGAACATCAGGAACAGACTGATCGCGATCGCCGGGCCGATGATGTCGACTCGCAGCATTTGCCGCCAATGTCCGTGCAGCGCAATGTCGGTGTCGAGCCCGCGGGCGCGGGCCTCGATCAGTGCACGTTCGTTGAGGTTGACCATCAACTGATCACGCAGCCCCGGCGACAGCTCGCGCAGGCCGAACAACGCGATCACCGCGACGATGAGCCCGACGACGCCGCACACATAGAACTGGAAGCGCCAATCCGGGTGGGCGTCGAGGGTGTTGCTCGACACCATCGTGACCACCAGGCTGCCCAGGACCGGGCCCATCGTCCAGAATCCCATCGCCTGTGCACGACCGACCTGTGGCGAGAAGTCGCGGATCAGGGCTGGCGTCGCCACCAGGATCATGCCCTCGACGATGCTCAGAATCGCGAAGAAGATCGTGTACCAGAGCGTGTCGGGGGCGTGCGGTAGGGCGAACAGCACCAGAGCGCCGGTGATGAACAATCCGATCACGACCAGATTGGCCCGGCCCCACCGATCGGCGAGCCCGGCCGCGAGAGATGCAAAGGCTCCCACCAGGTTCCCGACGATGGACACCACGACGAACTGGGTGAACGTCATGCCGAACGACGTGATGATCTTGGTGGCCACCGCGCCCTGTACGTACAGCTGGTAGTACAAGACGATGGTGGCGAGCACCGTGATCGCCAGATACCGGTAGCGCGCCGCGGCTTCCGGATAGCTGTGGAGTCTCCGGTCGACCAACGCCCGAGCGCCACGCGGCGACGAACCGATGGCGTTGCGTGTCTCGGGGTGTCCTGCATCGACTTGTGTCACGCGATGTCCCTTCCGTGAAGGTGTTTCCGAGGGCTGTGTGAACGGGCCGCTCGCGGCTCTGCTGTGATGCAGATCTCAGCACTGTATAGTTGAAGTTGGTGTCATCTTCAAGTGTTTTGGTGGATACGTTCCACACCGTCTGGAAGGGCCTTTGTCTCGATGCCGAACTTGCTCGACCCCGTTTCTCGCCATGCCCACCTCGCACCCGAGTCGGTTGCCGTCCGTGGCGATCATCCGAACTGGAGTTACTCCTCCCTGCATGCACGCTGCCTGCGATACGCGGGCAGGCTGCGGATGGCAGGCGTCGTCCCCGGTGACCGTGTGTTGCTCGCCGCGCCGTCGGTTCCCGAGTTCGTGGTGGCCTACCTGGGTGTTCAGGTCCTGGGGGCGACCGTCATCACGGTGAACACGATGTCGACGGAGGCCGAGATCGGCTATTACCTCGACGACACCGACGCTGCACTTGCCATCGGCTGGCATGAGCTGTCCGGCGCGGTGCGCCAGGCCGCCGCGGCGGCGTCGGTCCCCTACCTGGAGCTCGCCGCCGAGCCCTCGAGGGACGAGACCGACGGAGAGCGGACCGACTTCGGTGCGGTCGACACGATCGACGTTGTGGATCGCCGTCCCGACGACACGGCGGCCATCCTCTACACATCGGGGACCACCGGAAAGCCCAAGGGCGCCGAACTCACCGTCGCGAATCTGCTTGCGGCAGGAGAGATCGCGTCGCAGGTCAGTCGGAGCACCGCCGACGATCGTGTCGGCACCGGGCTGCCCCTGTTCCACGTGTTCGGGCAGTCATCGGTGATGATGTCGGCGCTCACCGGCGGCGGCTCACTCTCGCTGCTGAAACGGTTCACCCCGGACGCCATGGTCGAGATGATCCGGCGAGACCGACTCACCGTCGTGTGTGGTGTGCCGACGATGTGGAATGCTCTGTTGCACAACCGAACCGAATCGGCCACCGACGATTTCGCGCACCTGCGGATCGCCGTGTCGGGAGGCGCGTCCCTGCCCGGTGAGGTCGCCCGCGCCTTCGAAGCGCGATACGGCTGCACCCTTTTGGAGGGGTATGGCCTCACCGAGACCGCCGCGATGGCAACGTTCAACGACGTCGACCACAGTCCGAAGATCGTCTCCACCGGCAGGGCCGTGCCGCGGACCGAGATCGAGATCCGTGATCCCGACGGCCACGTCTGTGCAGCCGGCACTGTCGGCGAGGTCTACATCAAAGGGCCCACGGTGCTGAAGGGTTACTGGCGGCGGCCGGAGGCCACCGCGGCAGTGCTTTCGGTGGATGGATGGTTCCGTACCGGAGATCTCGGCGTGTTCGACGAGGACTGTGATCTCCGCATCGTCGACCGTGTGAAGGACTTGATCATCCGAGGTGGCTACAACGTGTATCCCGGCGAGGTCGAGGACGTTCTCTACGAGCATCCCGCGGTCGTCGAGGCCGCGGTCGTGGGTGTGCCCGATACGCATTACGGCGAGGAGGTCGCTGCGGTCGTCGTCCTCCGCGCGGGAAGTGACACGACACCGGGCGAGATCGAGGCCTGGTGTCGGGAGAGGTTGTCCGCCTACAAGATCCCGCGACTGATCCGATTCGTCGACGAGCTCCCGAAGGGATCGACCGGCAAGATCCTGAAGCGCCAGATCGACCGTGCTGATCTGCGCGGTGCGCGGACCTGAGGTCAGAGCCGTCGGTCAGTTGCGCAGCCCCAGCGCGTTGGCCCACAGGGTGGTGCTGGTGCGGGTGAGCAGGTCGACGTCGGCGGGCTGTTCGCCGAGTTCGGGTTCGACGACGAAGACGGAGAACGCCAGTCGGCTGATCATGCCGGACAGTGCCCGTGACGTCACCATGGGATCCAGGCGCCGATCCACCAGGCCGCGGTCCTGCAGCGCCTCGATGCTACGGGCGTTGCGGCGCACGAAGGCCTGCGCCCGTTCGTGCCGGAGCCGACGAAAGGCCGGGTCGCTGTTGGCGACCTCTTCGAGGACCCGCATCAGTCGCGCATTGCGTTGGTACGCATCGAAATAGGCGCGGTTACTGGCATCGATCACGGCGACCGGATCGTCGTCGTCGGCGACGTGCGGCATCCCGGGGTGCAGCATGTCCTCTTGGGCGAGTTCGAGGACCGCGGCGAGGATCTCTTCCTTGCTCGCGAAGTACGTGTAGAACGTGCCTGCCGAACATTGCGCCTCGGTGGTGATGTCCAGGAGCCGGGTCTCGAGATACCCGTTGCGTTCGAACAGCGACCGGGCGGCGGTGATCAACGAGTCACGGGTTCGCAGTCCGCGTGGCGTCGACGGCAACTCACGTAGCAACGCCGGGTCGGCCATGGAAGGCGCCGGGGCGTCCGAGCCGGTGGAGTGTGCCATGGGCTCACGTTATAGCACCGGGTGGATACGTCCGGGTGCTGCGGTGGGGCGCTGCGCTGAGCGAAGCCGGTGGCGGTGGCGGCTCAGTCGGGTTGGCACACGGCATCGAACGGTGCGTTCGACGCCAATCGGCCGACGATTCCCTTGTGTGTGAACTGCTTTGCGGTACGTACCGCGTCGATGACGTCGGCGCCCTTCGTCAGTTCCGCGGTGGTCGCGGCGGCGAAGACGCAACCTGCCCCCGAGACCCGCTCGTCGCCCACCTTGGGCGCACGGAGCACGGTCACGTCGTGGCCGTCGAAGTAGACGTCGACCGCGTCGTCGCCGGCCAACCCGACCCCGCCCTTCACCACGACGTGGCGCGGGCCGAGGTCGGCGATCCGTCGTGCCGCCTCGGTGAGCTCGTCGACCGTCGTGATCGGGTCCATGCCGGCAAGCGTGGCCGCCTCGAACAGGTTCGGTGTCACCACGGTGGCCAATGGCAGGATCTCGGTGCGCAGCGCGTTGTCGGTGTCCAACGCAGCACCGGGTTCCTGTCCCTTACAGATGAGCACCGGGTCCACGACGATGTGCCGCCACGACTGACGACGGAGGCCATCGGCAACGGTGGTGACCGTCTCCGGGGTGCCGAGCATGCCGATCTTGACCACCTCCGGCGCATGCGCGGTGGTGGCCGCTTCGATCTGATCGGCGATCACCGGACCGGCAATCGGCACGAATCTATGTGACCACTGAGCGCCGGGATCGAACGACACCACGCACGTGATCGTCCCGACGCCGTAGACGCCGAGCTGGGCGAAGGTGCGCAGGTCCGCTTGGATGCCTGCTCCCCCGGTCGCCTCTGATCCGGCGATCACGTATGAGATGGCAGGCATCGTCGCTCCCTCTGTCGTGGTGTCGTCCGCGGTCGAGGTCAGGTGCTCGACCCGTGGAGCTCACGCGCGGTGGCATGGGCTCCACGATCCGACCAGTCTGCATGGGCCTCGATGGCGCCGATGATACTGGGCCGCAATTCGGCGGCCTGGATCACCGCGTCGACGGAGCCGACCTCCACGGCACGTCGGATGCTGTGCACCGCGTCGAACTCGGCCGCGATCTCGCTGATCTTCTCCGCTCGTACGGACTGCCGCGTCTCGGCGAGCTCGGCGCTCAACGCCGATCGGTCGGTGCCGGAGGCGGCCGCCAGGCGCGCTTCGAGTTCGCGGACCCGCGAGTCGCCGGAGGTGCGTTTGCCGACCTCGCCGGCGAACACGACCGCAGCCGCGGGCGCGCCGCCGAGCACCGACGCGAACGATCCGTCGATCGCCAACACCGTCATGTCCGGGTTCAGCGCCTTCGAGAACACCACGAACGCGCCACCGTGATAGCGCGAGATCACGCAGAACACAATGGGCCCTTGGAAGTTGACGATCGCTCGACCGATCTCGGCGCCGTACTCCAACTGCAGTTTGCGTAGCGATTCGGGCGACCCGTCGAAACCGGACAGGTTGGCGAGGACCACCACCGGACGGTTGCCGCTGGCCACGTTGATCGCGCGAGCCGCCTTCTTGGACGACTGCGGGAACAAGGTGCCCGCGGTGTAGGTGTCCGGCCCGTCGGTCGGCTTATAGCCACGCCGTTGGACTTCCTTGGACTCGATCCCGAGCAGACACACCGGGATGCCTCCGAGATGGACGTCGGCGACGACCGCGGTCTCGGCATCGGCCATCCCGGCCCACCGTTCGAGCATCGGGTGGTCCTGGTCGGCGACGGCCCGCATCACGGTCCGGATGTCGAAAGGTTTCTTGCGGTCCGGATTGCTTGCGGCAGAGAAGATCTGACCCACACTGGTGAAGTCGCTGCCCGCGAGGGTGTGCGGGAAATCGGAGATGTCCCGGTCGTTCGGGTCCGAGGAGATCGCCCGTCGCGGAGCGAGTTCCCCGGGAACCACGTAGGTGTGGTCGTAGTGCGACATCAACACGTCGCGGGCCGCACCGAGGTTGGGCGCCCAGTACTGCGCCTGACCATTGGGTCCCATGACGCGGTCATAGCCGCCGATGCCGAAGTTGTCCTCGGCAGACACGCCACCGGAGAAGTCGAGGGACTGCTTGCCGGTCAACACCATGGCCGAATCCGGGGTCATCACGAGAATTCCCTTGGTGTGCATCAGCATCGTTGCTTCGGCATTCCAGTATGGCTGCGCACCGACGTTGATACCCGCGACGACGATGTTGATCTCGCCACCTGCCTGGGTGAACTCGACGACTCGCTTCAGCGCGCGAGCCACCCAGTCCATGTTCTCGGTGCCCGAGTCCATCGAGATCCTGGCGCCAGACGACAACGCGTACCACTCGAGGGGAACGCGCATCGATTCGGCGAGGTCCAGCGCCGCGATCACCCGGGCACACTCGGGTTCCGACAATGCGCCGAGCGACTTCGTCGGGTCTCCGAGCAAGACGACGCGGGTGACGCCCTGCGGGTACTTCTCGGTCGGGGTGGTCACCACACCGGCGACCAGCCCCGCGGTGTTGCGGCCCTTGGCGCGTTCGACGGGCACCAATGCCCTGGTCTCGTCGAGGTCGTACTCCGCGAAGTCGCCGAGCATGCCGGCCAACTCGTAGGGGTACACGGTGTTTCGGCGCGACGCCCGCAACACCTTCTGCCGGTAGGCGTCGACGGGCTCGATCGGATCGTCGGACGGCTCACCGACGATGACGTCGAATCCGCCGGTCGCGTTGACCGAGAAGCGCACGGCGACCTTCGACAACTCTCCGGTGTCCTGATCGCGTTGCCGGGCGATGAGCTGTACCTCTTCGAGGCCGACCCCGGTCGCGGTGCCGCGGATGTAGTCGGCGACCGTGTCCAGGTTGGCGTCGGTCGCGTCGATCGGCGGCCAGATGTACATGATGATCCGGTTGGTGCTCGCGCTCCGATCCGATTGCCGTTGCGCGCGGCGGATGGAGTCGACACACGACGCGAGGATGGTCTCCGCGGTCGGCAACGTGAGCAGACGTCCGTCCTGCTCGCGCATCCCGGTCAGATCACGCACCTGCGCGAACGCGATGAGACGGTCATCTGCCGGGTTGTCCTTGGCGACACACCGGAACAGGTACACCTCTTCGTCGTCCGACGACGGGAGCCGGGTGAGATCGAACTTGTGCAGGCGCTCCATCTGCATCCGCTGCGCGATGTAGGGATGCAGACCACGGATCAACCGTTCCTCGGTCATACCGGTCGCCGACGGCCGGAAGGTGAAGTGATGATGCATCAGCGCACCTTCGCGTCCGGCGACGGTGGTGGTGATGCGGTGGACCTGATTGGGAAGCGAGCCGGCCGCGATGATCTGGTGCAGCGCATCGGCCATGGCATCGAAGTCCTCCGGCTGGTCCTCCCAGCTGAGGTAGATGTCCGCGTCGATCGACACCGTGCCGCGGGCCAATTCGGCCAGACCGCCGATCGCTGCGGCGAGGTCGTCGAACCGGACCGCCACCGAGACCAGGTTCGATCCGTCCCGCTCGGCGATCACGAAGCCTGCCCCGCCGGCGCGCTGGACGCGGACGTCGGTGAGCCCCTTGTTGCCGTAGTAGCGACGGGTCAGGACCTCGAGCATGACCCGGTTGTCGGTGTCGCCGCGCTGCATCCGCTGGCCGAGCAGACGGACCAGCGGCTCGGTGCTGCGCACCATGTCCGCGATGCGTTCTCCGTGATCGGTCGCATCGGGATTGGCGTCGAGATAGCGCAAGTGGTCGCGGACGTTGTTGTAGACCCTGGCACGGTTGCGCCGCAGCAGCGGCTGGCCGTACCAGGAGTAGATGACGCCACGGGCCAGGTCGGCGACCACCGGGAACCGGACCTGGGTGGCGGCCACGAGCCGATCGAGCGCCGCACCCACACGCTCGCGCAGTTCGTCGCGGGGCGTCGGTTCGGCCAGCCACTCCCGCAGCAGCGCCGTGATCACGGTGACCGAGTCGCCGGGGTTCTGCAGCGCCAGGAAGATGCGGAAAACGGCGGCCTCGAGTTCGGGGGTGCGTTCGAGGTCGGAGATCCCATAGTGCGCGAGCGCGGTGGCGAGCTGGGTGTGGAAGGACTCGGGTAGTCCGTCGCGCTCGATGTCGAGGCTCTGCAGGTACGTGTGGAAGTTCTCGCGTGCGCTGTGCACGTGATCGTCGCCGATGTCCTCACCGGTGGGCCGGTTCTGGCTCAGTGCGGCCAGGTCGGCGAACACGGTGATCAGCTCGAGCTCGTCACCGAGTGGGCGTCTGCCGTTCTCGATCGCCGCATGCCGGACGGCCAGGTAGTCGTCGAGCAGGCGGGTGCGCTCGTGCGGGTCCACGTCGTAACCACGCAGCTGACCGCGCAGGTCCTCCTGGCTGCGTGTGGTGCGCTCGTGCGGCTCGATGTCGTCGGGCGCGATGGGCAGCACGATGTCGACGACCGCGGCGGTCTCGGTGGACGATTCGTCTTCGCCGTCGTCGGCGAGCGGTTCCAACCGCATCAGGGGTGCGCCGGTCTCGACCTGGGTGCCGACGGACACGAGGCATTCCTTGAGCCGCGACCGCACCGGCGCGCGCAGCACCGTTTCCATCTTCATGCTCTCCAGCACCAGCACGGGTCCGCCTGCATCGACCTCGGCACCCACCTCCAGCGGTGTGGCGACCACGAGGGCGGGAGCAGGTGAGCGCACCACACCGCCCTCGTCACGGCTGACGCGATGGGTGACTCCGTCGACCTCGACGAGGTGCACGGGCCCGTGCGTGTCGGTGACGAGTCGATAGCGCATGCCGTTGAGCACGATCTGTGCCGTGTGCTCGTCGAAACGCTCGAGATCGACGTCTGCGGTATGGGTGTCGTCGCCTGCCTCGATGCCCACACGGAAGCGGTGTGCGCCGATGCGGGCCACTCGGACGCGGTAGCCGGCACCGCGCAGTTTGAGGTCAAGGGGTCGTCCGCTGCGGTGCTGGACCTGTGGGCGCCCGCCCGCGGCCGTGGACAGCAGCCGCTGTCGTTCGACGGACTCCTCTTCTTCGTAGGCGTCGATGGCCGCCGCGGCGAGAGCGATGGCCGAATGCCGATGTGCGACGAGGCCGCCGTCGGCACGGACCCGATCGATCCAGCCGGTGTCGGCGCTGCCGTCGATCACCTCGGGCTGATTGAGCAACTCGAGCACGAAACTCTTGTTGGTGGCGCCACCTTCGATGATGACGCGTGTCTCGGCCATCGCGCGCCGGAGACGGCCGAGCGCCTCGTCGCGGTCGCGGCCGTAGGCGATGATCTTGGCGATCATGGAGTCGAAGTCGGCGGGGATGGTGTCGCCCTCGCTGACGCCGGTGTCGACACGGATGCCCGGCCCCGCGGGCAGCTCGAGGCGTGCGATCCGCCCGGGTGACGGTGCGAAGTCGCGATCCGGATCCTCGGCGTTGAGGCGGGCCTCGATGGCGTGGCCGCGCTCAGCCGGTGCGTCGCCCTCCAGCCGGCCGCCCGAAGCCACCAGCAGCTGTGCGCGCACGAGGTCGAAGCCGGTGGTGAGCTCGGTGATGGGGTGCTCGACCTGCAGACGGGTGTTCACCTCGAGGAACGCGAACAGTTGTTCGCCCGGGTGATACAAGAACTCGACGGTGGCCGCGCCGCGGTAGCCGACGGCGACCGCGAGGCGTTCTGCCGACGCCTTGAGATCGGCGACCTGCGCGTCGGACAGCACCGGGGAGGCCGATTCCTCGATGATCTTCTGATTGCGTCGCTGCACCGAGCAGTCCCGCACGCCGAGCGCCCACGCGGTGCCCTGCCCGTCGGCGATGACCTGGACCTCGACGTGTCGGGCCCCGGTGACGAGACGTTCGAGGAAGACGACGCCGCTACCGAATGCGCGGGCCGCCTCGTCGCGGGTGCGCTCGTATGCGTCACGCAGGTCGGCGTCGTTGGTGACCACGCGGATGCCGCGGCCACCACCGCCGGCGGTCGCCTTGAGCATCAGGGGGTAGCCGATCTCGGCGGCCGCGGCAACGGCCTCGTCGACGTCGGCGACGGCTCCCCGACTCCACGGGGCGACCGGGACGCCGACTTCCTCGGCGATCAGCTTGGCGCCGATCTTGTCGCCGAGTTTGCGCATCGCGTCGGCAGACGGTCCGACGAAGGTGATGCCGATGCGTTCGCAGAGTTCGGCGAACAGCGGATCCTCGGCGACGAAGCCCCAGCCGACCCACGCGGCATCGGCGCCGCTTTCGAGCAGTGCACGCTCGAGGACCTTCAGATTCAGGTAGGGCCGTGCGGACGCGGGCCCGAGTTCGTAGGCCAGGTCGGCCTCGCGCACGAAGGTCGCCGTGCGGTCCACATCGGTGTGGAGGGCGACGACCTCGATCGGCTGCCCGGTTTCCGCGGACAGTCCACGAACGGCGTGGATGAGGCGCATCGCGGCCTCGCCCCTGTTCACGATGGCAATCCGAGTGAACATCATCGGCTCCCTTCTCATCGTCAGACCTGCCGATCGGCGCGCGGGGGTCGCACTGCCGGCCTCGGCGGCTCTTCGTCGCACAGGTCGGATCATTCCGGTCGGCACGGACGGCAGACGACGGAACGCGCATGATTCTTGCGAATCGTTTCGCTACGCGCGAGTACGGTTTGTGCGCGACTCTCACAACAGGACGGATCGAGTGGCGGTTCGCCATGGTCAGCGACGGTGACGACGCCCCCCACACGACGGGCACCGACCGAGCGCGCGCTAGGTTTGACGTGACGCAGTATGTCGGTGATGAGAGCGGTATGCCGACAGCTTCGACCTCGGAACTCCGACCTCGACACGGGAGATATTGCATGACACGTCTGGGAGTAGTCGGCGGCGGCACCATGGGTGCAGGCATCGCCGAAGTGGCCGCGCGCGCCGGTGACGAGGTCCTGATCCTCGAGCAGACCAGCGAGACCGCCGACGCGGCACGGGCCCGGATCGAGACCTCTCTCGGTCGTGCGGCCAAGAAGGGCAAGATCTCCGACGACGACGTCGCCGCCACGCTGGGACGCCTGAAGACCACGACGGACATCGCGGACTTCGCCGACCGTGAACTGGTGATCGAGGCTCTCCCCGAGATCGAGGCCCTCAAGGTCGACTTCTTCGCCAAGCTGGACGAGATCACCCCGGCCGAGACGATCCTGGCGACCAACACGTCGTCGATCCCGATCATCCGGATCGCCAAGAATGTCGCCGACCCGTCCCGCGTCGTCGGTGTGCATTTCTTCAATCCGGTCCCGGTGATGCCGCTCGTCGAGATCATCGCCAGCCTGGCCAGCGCGCCTGCCGCCGTGCAGACGGTGACCGACTATGTGCGTGATCGTCTCGGTAAGAAGCCCATCCAGGCGGGCGACCGCGGTGGCTTCGTCGTCAACGCCTTGCTCATCCCTTACCTGGTGAGTGCCATCCGGATGCTCGAGAGCGGCTACGCGACCAAGGAAGACATCGACGCGGGCATGATCAACGGCTGCGGTCACCCGATGGGGCCGCTGACCTTGTCGGACACGGTCGGACTCGACGTGGTTCTCGACGTGAGTGAATCGCTGTACCAGGAGTTCCGGGAGCCTCACCTGGCCCCGCCTCCGCTGCTGCAACGCATGGTCGACGCCGGATACCTCGGCAAGAAGACCGGCAAGGGTTTCTACGACTACTCGGCGTGATCGCCGACCCATGGAGTTCCGTCTCGCCCGTCACCGCGGTTTGGCGGGTGAGACGTCTCATCGCTCCGCGCACGCCCATCCCATCTGTGCGCGCGATGCGATACCAACCGCGATACTGGTAACGCGAGTAGCACGGACCACAAGTCGCGTGCCCGACACTGGAGGCCAAGAAGGAACATGACCGCGGAGCAGCCGACAATCATCTACACCCTGACCGATGAGGCGCCCATGCTGGCGACCTTTGCCTTCCTCCCGGTCATCCGCGCATTCGCGGATGCCGCCGACATCAATGTCGAGACCAGTGACATCTCGGTGGCCGCGCGCATCCTCGCCGAATTCTCCGACCGTCTGACCGACGAACAGCGGGTGCCCGACAATCTGGCCGAGCTTGGCCGTCTGACGCAGCTGCCCGAGACCAACATCATCAAGCTGCCGAACATCAGCGCCTCGGTCCCGCAGCTGACGGCGGCCATCAAGGAGCTCCAGGAACAGGGTTACGACCTCCCGGACTACCCGGGAAGTCCGAAGACGGACGAAGAGAAGGAAATTCACGACCGTTACACCAAGTGCCTCGGCAGTGCGGTGAACCCTGTTCTGCGCGAAGGAAACTCGGACCGTCGCGCGCCCAAGGCGGTGAAAGAGTATGCGCGCAAACATCCGCACAGCATGGGCAAGTGGTCGATGGCCTCGCGCACGCACGTCGCGCACATGACCACGGGCGACTTCTACCACGGCGAGAAGTCGATGACGGTGTCGGGCGACCGTGAGGTCAAGATGCAACTCACCACCGCCAGTGGCGAGACCACCGTGCTCAAGCCCAAGGTGTCGCTCACCGATGGTGACGTGATCGACAGCATGTTCATGAGCAAGAAGGCCCTCATCGAGTTCTACGAGGAGCAGATGGAAGACGCCTACGAGACGGGCGTCATGTTCTCGTTGCACGTCAAGGCCACGATGATGCGGGTGTCGCACCCGATCGTGTTCGGCCACGCGGTGCGGGTCTTCTACAAGGAGGCGTTCGCCAAGCACGGTGACCTCTTCGAGGAACTCGGCGTGAACGTGAACAACGGTCTGTCCGATCTCTACGCGAAGATCGAAACGCTGCCGGCGTCGAAGAAAGAAGAGATCATCGACGACCTGCACAAGTGCCACGAGCACCGTCCCGAGCTCGCGATGGTGGACTCGGCTCGCGGCATCTCGAACTTCCACTCCCCCAGCGACGTCATCGTGGATGCCTCGATGCCGGCGATGATCCGGGCCGGCGGCAAGATGTACGGCGCCGACGGTCGCCCGAAGGACACCAAGGCGGTGAACCCGGAGTCGACCTTCTCCCGGATCTATCAGGAGATGATCAACTTCTGTAAGACCAACGGTGCATTCGACCCGACCACGATGGGCACCGTGCCCAACGTCGGTCTCATGGCGCAGAAGGCCGAGGAGTACGGCTCGCACGACAAGACCTTCGAAGTGCCCGCGACCGGCGTCGCCGACATCGTCGACCTGCAGACCGGTGAGGTACTGCTCTCGCAGAACGTCGAAGAAGGCGACATCTGGCGGCTGTGCATCGTGAAGGACGCCCCCATCCAGGATTGGGTCAAGCTGGCCGTCACCCGGTCGCGTGATTCCGGTATGCCGGTGGTCTTCTGGCTCGATCCGTACCGTCCGCATGAGAACGAGCTGATCAAGAAGGTGCACAAGTACCTGCCCGATCACGACACCGAGGGCCTCGACATCCAGATCATGTCGCAGGTCCGGGCAATCCGGTACACCATGGAGCGCCTGATCCGCGGGATGGACACCATCTCGGCGACCGGCAACATCTTGCGCGACTACCTCACCGACCTCTTCCCGATCCTGGAGCTCGGCACCAGCGCCAAGATGCTGTCCATCGTCCCGTTGATGGCCGGCGGTGGGCTGTACGAGACCGGCGCGGGCGGTTCGGCACCCAAGCACGTCAAGCAGCTGCTGGAGGAGAACCACCTGCGGTGGGATTCGCTCG
Source organism: Gordonia sp. CPCC 206044 (assembly GCF_048537895.1). Taxonomy (NCBI): domain Bacteria; kingdom Bacillati; phylum Actinomycetota; class Actinomycetes; order Mycobacteriales; family Gordoniaceae; genus Gordonia; species Gordonia sp. CPCC 206044. The sequence continues at coordinate 281,111 of NZ_JBCLVL010000008.1, read as the reverse complement.
GTGAGTTCCTCGCGCTGGCCGTCAGCCTCGAGGATCTCGGCAAGAAGACCGGGGACGCACGGGCCACCATCCTGGCCAAGACCCTCGATGCGGCGACCGGCAAGCTCCTGGAGAACGACAAGAGTCCGTCACGGACGACCGGTGAACTCGACAACCGGGGTAGCCAGTTCTACCTCGCGCTCTACTGGGCGCAGGAGCTCGCAGCGCAGACCGAAGATGCCGAGCTCGCGAAACACTTTGCCGCACTTGCCGACACGTTGGCCCAGAACGAGGAAGCCATCGTCAAGGAGTTCAACGAGGCACAGGGCCAGACGGTGGACATCGGCGGCTACTATGCACCGGACGGGGATCGGACCGCCTCGGTGATGCGGCCCAGCAAGACGTTCAACGAAGCGCTCGTGAACGCCCGGGCATGATGTCCTAGATCTCCTCGATCGTCGCTTTTCGGCCCGCACGCACCCGGCGTGCGGGCCGAAAGTGTATGGAAGCGACGAGTAGTCACCTCACCACACTTGGGTAGTGCACTACGCGTGACCCATACCCGACGGTTTGTGATAGTCGTTGTATCCGACGAATCCGACGCAAGGGGTCAGTTGATGGAGCCGGGGACTGCCGAACCGAACAAGCCACGCAAGCGGCTGATCGTGTGCTGCGACGGGACGTGGAAGTCGTTCAAGGATCCGCGCATCTCGAATATCGAGAAGATCGCGCGGGCGATCACCACCTGGGACGGCGAGACCCCGCAGCTGGTGCACTACTGCAACGGCGTGGGTACGGGTGCAACGTTGTCCGACCGCATCGTCGGCGGCGCATTCGGTCACGGGCTCAACGGCGCCCTGGTGGACTCCTACCGCTTCCTGGTCCTCAACTACGAACCGGGCGACGAGATCTTCGTGTTCGGATTCAGTCGCGGCGCATACACCGCGCGCAGCCTGGTCGGCATGATCGGCAAGGTCGGACTGCTCACAGCGGACGCCCTGGCCTCACCCGACCGGCCCGACGAGAATCTCCTCGAACAGGCGCTGAGCCTCTACCAGGAATCACGCAGCGCACGTAGTGCCGCACAGCAGGAGGCGTGGCGCGCACAGCGAGACCGGTTCAAAGACGGCACCACCCACGGTGATCCGGCGCCGCGCATCCGATTCGTCGGCGTGTTCGACACGGTCGGCGCAATGGGCGTCCCGGGCGTGACCCGCCACCGCTACAAGTTCCTCGACGTGACGCTCGGTGACTCGGTCGACGTCGCACGTCAAGCGCTCGCGATCGATGAGCGGCGACTGACCTTCGACCCGTGTGTGTGGACCAGGGACGGCAACACCCGGACCGACCTCCAACAGGTCTGGTTCGAAGGAGTGCACTCCGACATCGGCGGCGGACTGAAACGTCCTGGCCCCTCGGAGCTGACCCTCGCCTGGATGGTGGACGAGGCACGTCAGGTCGGCCTGGCCTTCGACTTCGACCGGCTGCCCACGTTGCCTGCCCCGGACTGCGCCGACCCACGATACGAGCCGAACTCGTCGATGAATCCCGTCTATCAGGCCATCAATGTGATCAGACTCTGTGTGCGCGTGCTGGATCCGCGAAAGCGCATCGTTCGACACCGACGCCAGTCGCGGCTGCTGGAGTTGCGCAGCGACGGCGCGACGCCGCTGTACATCGCCAGGCCCGCCTATGAACGGTGGTGCGGGCAGGCCACCGACACCGACCGCAAGCGTGCAAAGAACGTCACCTGGTGGGTCGACGGTCTGATCGGCAGAGACGAGGTCGAGAGGGCGCGGATCGTCGATATCCCGCCCCTGTGCGCACCCGTCACCGCACCGGAGCCAGAGCGGGTGACAGAACCGGTGGCGGTGCCCTGACGGCGCGTCACGGTCGGGTACAAGGCAGCACCAGGCGCGATCGATGGGCGGAGTCACGGAAGACCTTGTGGGTCACCGGTCGGCCCACCGGGAGGTGGAATGCGTCGGGTGGTAGCAGCGAGTTGTGCTCGTCCATCAGCGGTTCGTCGCAGGACAGTTCGACCACCAGTCGGTGCCCCGTTCGAAACGATGCCGCGAACGGGTAGAGACGGACGACGTATTCCTCGACGGTTCCCGGCTCGACGGGCACCGCTCGGGTGTGTGGGTGATACGGATTGCCCTCCTGTGTCCGCTCGTCGAGTTCGCGATGTGACGCCTTGAGGTAGCCGGAGGTGATCAACTGCCGTGTGCCGGACGGAGTCTCGTCCCACAGCCGCAGGATGAGATTGGTGTCGTCCTGATCGATCTCCACGAACAGATGTGCGGCACCGGTGCCGATCATCTCGGTCGGTTCGTCGAACGGTACCGTGGCCCATCGCAACATCTCGACCTTGTCGGTCACCGTCAGCGGCGCCTGGTAGAACCCCTCGGGCGCAGCATGTTCGGGCCCCAGGGGCTCGGGTGCCCGGGTGAGCCCGCCGCGCGGACGCAGGTACAGCGACGTGTACTCCACATCTTTCGGTGGCCACCGGGTCCCGGTCACGGACTGCCGCGATCCCTCCACGAACGTGGTGACCGGCGGCTCGTCCATCACGCCGTTGTCGATCCCCTTGATCCAGTGGTCGTACCAGCGGAACATCTTGTCGTACTCTTCGATCCACGGCCGCGACTGCATCGGCGGATATGCGCCGATGTCCAGCTTCTTCGGCCCGTGCAGGGCGTTGAACACCTCGATCGTGCCGTCGATGGTCCACCCGCGTCCCTGATCGATCTGCAGCCAGACCGGGATGTCGATGTTCGGGGCGAGGGTGACCGGATTGCGTTCCTCGTACCACTGTCCGTCCACCTCGTTGGTGATGATGTCGAACCATGCCTCGTGGTGTTTCGGATAGTTCAGCACGTGAACGAGATTCGGCCACGCGGCGACGTCAGGGTCGGCGAGTCGCCGCGCCACGCGTCGTTCGAGTTCCTCCTCGGAGCAGGTTTCGAGCATGCGCGAGCGGATGCGGTCGGTGAAGGCCCAGCCCGAGTCGCCGCCGCGCCCCTCACGTGCGGCGCGCGGCATGAACCACATGATCCCGCCGTGGTAGGTGGTCTCGTAGAAGTCGTAGTGTCCGCCACTGACAAAGATCGCCTTCAGATGTGGCGGTCGTTCGGCAGCGGCCAGCAGTTGCATGGAACCGAAGTAGGATATGCCGATCATGCCCACGTTGCCGTCGCACCAAGGTTGCGCGGCAACCCATTCGATGAAGTCATGGGCGTCCTGTCCGAGTGACACACCGCCCGCGTTGTAGTTGCCGATGTGCTCACCCTCGGACCCACCGGAGCCACGCACGTCACCGATGACGTGCACGTAGCCTTCGCGGACGACCCGTGCGATGTCGCCTGCTTCGATGCAACCGTCCCACAGCGGGCTGGGGCGCCGTTGTGGCGGCATGGTGAGCGACATGGCCTGCAACTCCTTGCCATAGGGACTCAGTGCCACAAGAGCCGGGCGCGGCGTATCGTCGGTGCCCGCGTACGCATCGGCGACGAGGGCGACGTCGTCGCGCATCGGCACCCGCAGGTCCTTGCGGACGGTGATCTTCTCGCCGCCGGCCTCTATTGTTCGGATGTCGGTCATGAGTTCGTGACTCCTGTTCTCGCTCAGGACTTGCGGGTGAAGCGGCTGCGGTAGGCGTGCATCGACGTGAAGAACGGGGACGGCTCGAGTGTGGGATCACCCGTGTAGCCGACCTGCTCGGCGACCGCTGCGAAGGGCGAATAGGCAGAATCTGTGTCCACCAGTCCGCGGCACAGGCACTGATGAGCCGCGTCGGCCACGCGCCCCTCGATCTCGAGGCTCTGTGTGAGGGCCTCGCGGGCCTGTGCGGCGTCGAGTTCGACCCCGTATGGTTCGCCGCTGACACGCCGGTACGGATGCCCGAGGTAGAGGTGCCGTGGGCGAATCATGTCCCGCAGGAACGCCAGACCGGACCGATACGCATCCGGATCCTCGAATCCCGGAAAACCGTTGGCAGCACCGTGCACCTGCACCGCGTCTCCGACGAACACATCGTCCTGACCGTCGATGACGTAGGCCACCGATCCGGCGGTGTGACCGGGGACCGGATGGACGGACACGGTGACATCGCCGCCGAGGGGCAATGTCTCACCGCCCGTGACGATCATCGTCGGTTCCATCTCACCGGAGATGACGGCTTCGGTCGCCTGGATCTGCTTGGCTTCGCCCTGCGGGTCGTCGAGGTATCTGCCACGGCCGGTGAGGTATTCCTCGACGTGGGCGCGCCGGCTCCGCAACAACGGCGCGTCGGCCTCGTGGATGACGACCTGCGCCTTGCGGCCGGTCATCTCCCACAACGCATGCGCGCCTCCCACGTGGTCGATGTGGCCATGTGTCAACAGGATCCATCGCACGTCTGCGATGTCTCGGCCGAGTGTTTCGAGCGCCGGGGCCATGCCCTGTGCCGGCGATGACGCGATCCCGGTGTCCACGATCGCCGGTTCCGGGGCATCGATGTAGAAGCTGTACAACCCGAACCGACCCCACGGGGAGAACAGGGGGTGTACGGCGACCGGGTCGCTCATGACTCCCCCGCGCTCGGTGACCGGGTGCCGTCGATGAAGGCGGCAGTCTCCGCGAACACTCGGTGATACTCGGGAATCCACGAGAAGTGCTGGACGAATCCGTGTCCGGCGCCGGCGTATCGGCTGACGACGGACGGTACGCCTGCTTCGCGGAGCCGCTGCCCGTAGAGTTCCCCCTCGTCACGCAGCGGGTCGTGCTCTCCGGTGACGATCAGCGCCGCGGGCAGACCGCTGAGGTCGGCGCGCTTGATGGGCGACACCCTCGGGTCGTCCGGGTCCGCGCCGCTGTCGATGTAGAAGGCGTTGAACGGTTTGAGCGCGGCCGTGGGCATTCCGAACCCCACCGCGTTGTCGCGCAACGAGGGATACCGGTCGGGGTCGAAATCCAGGTCGAGGGAGGGATAGAACAGGATCTGGTGCGTGATCCGGTCGAACCCGTCGTCATGTGCCATCGCCGCCACCGCGGCGACGAAGGTACCGCCGGAACTGTCCCCGGCGATCGCGAGAACCTGTCCGTTCCATTGGAGTTCGGTGTGCTCGGCGGCCCATCGGACCACCGCGGCACAGTCGTCGAGTCCCGCGGGAAAGGCCGCCTCCGGCGCGCGTCGATAGTCCACCGAGATGACCGCGAGCCCGGTCGCCACGGCCAGGTGTCGTGCGATGTGGTCATGTGTGTCGAGGTCGCCCAGGAAGAACGCGCCACCGTGGAAGTACACCATCAATCCGTATGACGCGGCCTTGGCCGGGGTGTAGATGCGGACCGGCACATCACGCGACGGCGTCCGGGCCACGGTGTCGCGGACGTCGTGGACGGGCAGACGTTCGTCGAGCGGGGCGACCTGTGCCTGCTCGTCGGCACGCATGGCGGCCGGGTCCAGTGGTCCGGGGGCCGGTGCGGGCATGTCCGCGAGAACTCTCGCGATCTCGGGATGCAAGGTCATGGCTCAGCCCTCCGTGCCGATCGTCGCAGACTTCTGGCCGGGGAAGACGTCGTCGAGTTCGCCTTCGCTCCATCCCTGACGAGATATCCGCTGCAGTTCATCGGTGATCGGCTTGCGCACCTGCTGGTAACGCGCCAGCGCTGCCGGCACCGAGTCGGCGGTACGCAGGGCGTCGGCGAGTTCACCGGCGTCGAGGATCGCCGAGTTCGCACCTTGCCCCTGGTGGTGGAGCATCGAATGCGCCGCATCGCCGAGCAGTGCAACGCAATCGGAATGCCAGGTGTCGACCGGGTCGATGTCGTAGACCCCGCGCACGTTGACCGTCGCCGGGTCGAGCTTGTCGGTGATGGACACGATGCGGTGGTCGAAGCCCTCGACCGTCCGGCGCATCTCCGCCGGGGATGCGTCCGGCGACCAGGTGTCGTCCGGACACAGCGCCGTGATGTCGAACGACACCCCGCGACGGTGGCGCAACGGCAGGAGGTACACCTTGGTACCTGCGCCGATGTACATCCGGAGGTTGTCGTCGGTGACCATGCCCTCGGCATCATCGACGGAGATGACCGCGCGATAGGCACGTTCACCGGAGAATCGCGGCGGGCGATCGCTGAACAGTTGTGAGCGGACCACCGACTTGATCCCGTCGGCGCCGACGACGAGATCGGCTGTCACCGAAGACCCGTCGGCGAAGGTGAGGTCGGCGTGATCGCCGTTGTCGCTGATGGTCTCGAGCTTGTGACCGAGCTTCACCATGCCTTCGGGCAACACCCCGAGCAGCGTCTCGATGAAGTCGCCGCGGTGGATGAGGTGTGTGTGGATCTGCTCACCGTGTGCCGGCCACGAATCCTTCATGATCGGTTCGCCGGTGGCACTGAGGATTTCGAAATAGTCACTCGGTGAACTGACCGCAGCGATGGCCTCGAAGATGCCCCACTGCCTGAAGCGCGCCATGGTCGACGGGCGCAGGCCGATACCGGCACCCACCTCACGGATCCGTGACGCCTGCTCATAGACGGTGACGTCGGCGCCGAGCAGGCTCAGTGCTTTTGCCGCTGCGGCGCCGCCATAGCCGCCGCCGACGACGGCGATCTTCAGGTCTTTCAGGTCCGAGGGATGCATGGTGTCTCTTTCTCCGACGTTGCGCGACGTTGCGCTCGGGTGTTCAGCTCTGGATGGTCAGGAAGTCTGCGGGGCTCTCGACGAAGAGCTTGGTGATGGTGGCGTCGTCGACGCCCGCCGAACGGAGATCGGGGATCAGATCCTCGAAGAGGTAGTTCACCGTGTGTCCCTGCACCCCTGGCCATCCCAGCGGACTGCAGTTCGCGTCGACCCCGGCCAGCGCCTGGTCGAGATAACCGGCCTCGAGGAAGCCGAGGAAATGGGCGAGGCGCTCGGCGCGCGGACGGGCCCAGAAGGGAGGGTCCGGGAGTTCTGTCTCGTAGCCGAATGTATCGAAGCCGACTCGTCCGCCTTGGTCGGCGATCCACCGGTCGCGGGTCTTCTGCGCGTTGACCCCGTCGTCGGCGTGACCGAAGAGCACCCGGTCCAGCGGGAGCTGCTCGTCGTCGAAGATCGTGATCGCATTCTCGGCGTCGATGGCCAGGTGCGTCAGGATGGGGACCCCGGTCGCCTTGGCGGCGCGGGCGGCGGCACGGTAGATCTTCTTGTCCAGTTCGGTCATCCGGCCACCGCGGCTGACGCCGACCTTGATGACCCCGGCGCGACTGCCGGTGTCACCGATCCCGACGGTGATCTCGTGGACGAAGTGTTCGGCGAGGTACTCCACGCTCGCCTGTGCGAAGTAGGGCAGGGCCGTGTCGCCGCCGACGAATCCGGTGCAGGCGACGATGTGGACACCGGTCTTCGCCGACAGTGACTTGTAATAGTCGATGTCGCGGCCGTTGCAGATCCCGGTGACGTCGACAAACGTACCGCCGCCGTACTCGGCGAACCGACGGAGCTTCGGCACGGTCTCCTCGTACCGTTGCTCGGGTGTCTTCCACCACGTGCTGTCCAGCTCCGAGCCTGGCATCCCGTACCCGATGTGCTCGTGGATCGCGACGATCCCCAATTCCTCCGGGGCGATCGGCCCCAGGACGGTGTTCACTCTCGACACAACACTCCCCTTCCGAAAAGTCGACGCTCGACGGTCAGTCGTCGCCGCGATCAACGCGCACCAGCCAACAGGGCGCGCGGATTCTCGACGAGGATGCGCGTGACGTCGTCGTCGCCGACGCCTGCCGCCACCAGCTGCGGTACGAATGTGGTCAGCAGTCGCCCGAACGGCACGTCGTTCGCCGGGTGACCTTTCGCCACGCCGGTTGCATTGCTGGAGAGCAGGATTCGATCTCCGTATCCGGAGGCGATGAGTTCTTCCACCAGCGCGACACGTTCGGCGTCGGTGATGAAACCCCCGTCGGTGCCGACGTGGTCGATGGCCACGAACGCTCCCCGCTCTGCCACCGCCCGGGGTAGGTCCGCCTCGACCGCGTCGCGGCGGTCGAGGCCGCCGACGACGATCCGGTCGGCGGCCAGCTGTTCGTCGAGCAGGACCTCGAGGTCGGCGATCGCGTCCGCCCCGTAGCGGATCGACACGGCGACACCGGTCTTCGCAGCAGTACGCGCGGCTCCGCGGAACAGGCTCTCCTCGGTGGCCGTCATCCCGGCGGGATCGGCCGCGCTGACAACGAGGCCGGCAGGCGCCCGGCGTTCACGTCGCGGGATCACCATGCCATCGGTGATCTCCTTGGTGAACAGGTCCGCGAACTTGTCCGCCGGCCAGGGTGTCGGCGGATTCGTCTGCGGGGTCAGGAAATAGCCGCCGAGCATCGACTCCGGTCCCTGTCCCGTGGAAGCGATGATGTGCACACCTGTTGCACGGGAGAGGTTTTCATATAGCGGCAGATCCCGGCCATGGAACATCCCGGTCGAGTCGACGATGGTGGTACCGCCACTCTCGCGGTAGTCGGTCAACTTGCGCGCAAGATCCCGGAAGACCTCGGCACGATCGATCGTGATGTCGAAGGCGTACTGCGCGCCCGGCAGTACGGAGAGCAATGCCTCGTGAACGGCCACGACACCGAGTTCGGCGACCGGCACAGGGCCGAGGACGGTGTTCACGGTGTCGGTGGTCTGGGCGCCGGTCATGGGCACTTCCCTTCCTCGATCTCTCCGCACAGGTGCGGCAGCGGGATGCGTGATCTGTCGAGAACGGACTCCGACGAGACGTCGGTCGTTCGGCGATGCGCGAGGCCACTGCATATGCGGCTGATGTATGAACGGTGTCACATGAGTTTACGCACTGTCAAGTGAGTGGTCGGCATGTCAATCGTGGCGAGAATGGGCAACTGCTGCTGTGAATGGCGCGTGCAACGATGAGTTCTCGTCTCGTGGACGGTCAGCACGATGGACACGATCACTTCACCGACAAGGCGGACGATGACGACACTGCGGCTCTACCACGAGACATCGGGCACCGGCCCCCGAACTCCCCTGCTGCTGGTACACGGCGGCGCAGGATCGATCGCGACCGACTGGGGGCAGGTGATTCCCGCGTTCGACGTGGACCGACAGGTCATCGGAGTCGAATTGCAGGGGCACGGCCACACTCCCCATGCGGATCGGGCCTACACCTTCGAGAACTCGGCCGACGACATCGCGGCCATCGTCGGCGAACTCGGTGTGCCGTCGGTCGACATCATGGCGTTCAGCAACGGCGGCCCGACTGCGCTGCGGTTCGCGTCCCGTCACCCAGGGCTGACCCGACGTGTGGTTGTCGCCTCCGGATTCGTCCGCCGCGACGGCATGGTCGACGGCTTCTGGGACGGATTCGGCGATGCCACACCGGATTCCGTGCCCACGCCGCTCTCCGAGGCCTACCGGGCGATCAATCCCGATCCGGCCGATCTGCGCCGCATGTTCGAACTCGACGTCGACCTGATGCGCGGATTCACCGACTGGTCAGACGACGAGCTGGTCACCCTCGAGGCGCCGATGCTGTTCGTGAGCGGCGATGCCGACGTCGTCCGACCCGAGCACACCATCGAGATGGCTCGACTGGTGCCCCGGGGGCAGGCGCTCGTCTTGCCGGCCGGGCACGGCGACTACCTCGGTGCCGGCCCGGACGGGGGCGTCGACGCCGCACTCGTGAACGCGAGTCTGAGCTTGATCCGCCGCTTCCTCGACGACTGAGCCGACGGCGCACGGCTCACACGGGCAGGCGTCCCCCGCTGGAGCGCCGGAGCTCGGAGAATTCCTGGATCGACGTCGACAATGCGGTGGCCACCGGCCGCGCGGGCGTCGAACCGCTGCCGTCGGCAACCTCGGTCTTCGACACCATGATCACGTTGTCGATGTAGGGCTGAATGGTGCTCGTGTTCTGCACGGTCGCCACGATGATCAACTGGAACCCGAACTTGCGGAACGCCGACAGGGCCTGCTGGGCGAACTGCGGATCGGATTTCGAGAACGCCTCGTCGAGCATCAGCTGCGCGAATATGGGGCGGTTGTCGTCGCCGTTCGGACTGGCCAGGTTGAAGCTGAGCGCGCCCGCCAGGCAGAACGCCATCAACTTCTCCTGCTCACCGCCCGAGTTGTCGCCGGCGTTGCTGTAGGTCCGGATGGGCTCACCGCTGCGGGCGTCATGCTCCTCGCAGTAGAAGTCGAACCGGTTGCGCACATCCAAGGCGTCCCGGGTCCATTGCCGATCCTCGGGTGTGGCGCCGGCAAGGCGTTCACGTAGCAACAGGATGTCGGCATACTGCTCGAGAATCGCCTGTTCGTCTCCGAAGCTCACCGCGGTGGTGCGCTGGGAGATCTGCCGGGCCTTGTCGGTCAGCTCGGCCACAGCTGCGAGGTTCTTGCGCCCGGGGTGCAGCCGCAATCGTGTGCCACGGTTGAAGGCCACCGCGCCCAGGCCGGTGTTGACCCGCTCGATCTGCTCGACGATGCGCCGTTCCTCGGCGTCGGCCGCCATGTGCAGACTCAGGATCGCCCCCGGCGCCTGCTCGGTGATCAACCGTCGCATCCGCTCGTAGGCGGCGGGCAACTCCCGCTCGTCGATACGTCGGCTCAGCGCGACGTAGTCGTGGATCCGTTCCTCGAAATCGTCGCTGTCGTTGGGAATCGCGTCCGGGAACTCCTCGTCGTAGCTGTCGAGGATGCGTACGAGCTCGTCGCGGGATCGCCGGGCATCGGCACGCATGCGGTCACGATCTCTGCCGACGGCCTTCGACAGCTCCTGCCGATAAGGCTCGGGCGAGAGGACGTCGAGGGTCGCCGCAGAATCCTCGCGGAAGCCGTCGAGAGTGTTCTCGGCCTGCGCGGCAACGTCTTCGAGCTTCAGCCGATCCAGCAGGTCCAGCAATTGGGTACGGCGGTCGTCATGGGAGGCGATCTTGTCGCGGACCAGCGCGGCCTGGGAGATCGCGGTGCGAACTTGCTCCCAGATTTCCTCGGCCTTGCGCTGCAGGGCCTCGATGTCGGGATGCTCGGACATCAGCAGGTCGTATTGTTCGGTCAGTTGGTCGAGTCGTTCGTCGGCGGAGTCGGTGTCGATGGCGCTCCACTGGGTGAACTGCTCACACACCCGACGATTGGCGTCTCGACGGCGCTGCTTGTCGGTACGCTCGTGGTCGAGTTCCTCACTCGCCGCGCGCGCCGCGTCGTACGCGTGCTGCTCGTGGTCGAGCTCGGACTGCAGCGCAGCGATCTTCGCATCGACGTTGCCGACGAAGATGTACTGAGACGGACGCAGCGTCTGCCGGTCGTCCTTGACCGCGAGTTTCGCAGAGTCCTTGCGCAACCCCTGGTCGGTGACCGCCTTGGCGTGGTCAGAGAAGTCCACCGGGTTGTCCACACACACGTAGTTGCCCAGGCGGGCGAGGATCGACAACGCCTCGGCGGAGCAGGGGTGCGCCGGATCGACGGCCCGCAGCGTTGCGCCCAGCGTGCCCCGCTCGGCAGCCGGGGCCTGCCGGTTCTCGGCCTGGTGGAGCTGGATGCGTCCGCGCATGTCGTGGCTGTTGACGTACCGTAGCGCGGCACGGAAGTGCTTGTCGGGCACCAGAAGCCGCAGGCCTGCATTGCGGAGCACCTTCTCGACGGCCAATCGCCAGCGTTCCTGGTCGGGGTCGAGTTCGACCAACTCGGCGACGTACCGCAACTCCGATTCGTCGATCTGCAGGCCGTTGGCGATCATCCTGCGCATCTCGTGCTCGGTCCGCGGCAGCGCCGATCCCGCCTGACGGACACGTTCGAGCTCGTCACGGGCGACGTCACGCTGTTCGCGAGCCGCGACCTCGCGGGCCAGCGCCTCCGCGAAATGTCCCTTGCCCGCTTCGAGTTGACCGTCGATCCGGGTGGCCTCCTCCAGCAAGGTCTCACGCAACGACCAGAAATCCTCCGCGTCGTTCGGCAGCGTGAAGTCCAGTGCGAGGATCTTGTCCTCATAGCTCTCCCGGCGCATGGACACCTCGTTGGCGAGGGTCTGTGCAGCGGTGAGCTGTTCCTGCAGCGGGGCCAGATCACCCGTCGAGGTGGCGATCCGCGACAACAGATGACTGTGGTCGGAGCGCAGCTGATCGTGCTGTGCGGTGAGTGCGGCGAGGTCGGCGTCGAGACGGGCGATCTGATCGTCGAGGTCTCCGATCTCCGGTTCGGCATTGCGGCGGCGCAGATTGCTGACGTACGAGCGGATGGTGGCGCTGTCGATCGTGTCGAGGACCGAGAACGTCGCAGATTCGGACGTGTAGCGCTCCTGGACCGCTTCGATGTTGCCCAGGATCGTCCGCTTCCGGCGTGCGACGTCGAGCAGTTCGCGTGCCTCGACCAGCGGGTCGATCTGCTCGAGGGCGTCCTTGATGCCGACGATGCTGGTCGGCTCGTCGAGCATGAACTCGCGCACGAACTGGCCCAGCCCGCCGACACTCTTGAGCGACTTGGCCTTTCCGAGCAGCTGCTGCGCCGCATCGGAGCTGCGGATGCCGATCAGCGAGTAGAGCGTGGCCAGATACTTGCCCTCGCCGGGCCCGCCCCGCCACCCCTGTTCGCGGAACCTCGCCGAGTTGTAATTGCTCTTGGCCCAATCGTTGCAGACCTCGACGATGTCGACGTCACCGTCGTGGATGAAATAGGAACTGTGCGCGTCGGTCATCTTGCCCGCGGCCAGCCATTTGAGCACCAGTCCGGTGATGGAGGTGCCGTCGGTCGACGTGTAGGTGACGGCGATCGCCGCCCACGCGGGACCGGTGCCGCGCAGATACATCACCTCACGGGTGTTGGCGCCGTCGCGGCGCTCGCCCCAGGCGCCGCGGACATACTTGCCGACGGTTCGCTTGCCGCTCGACGATCCGGCCGCCGTGGCATCGCCCGAAGCGTTGAAATTGCGTCGGTGATCGGGCAGGAAGGCCAGTGAGATCGCGTCCAGCAGTGACGATTTGCCGCTGCCCGATGATCCGGTGATGAGGGATCCGGCGGTGCTGAACGGGATCGAGTGGTAACCGTCGAAGACGCCCCAGTTGATCAGCTGCAACCGGGACAGACTGTACTGGTCGACGTGTCCGCTCACCAGTCGTCTCCTTCGTCGTTCTCGTCGTCGGTGTCGGTGTCGGTGTCGGTCGTCGTCTCCACCGGGTCGTCGGCTTCCTCGCCGGACCCGATGAACTGGTCGAATTGACGTTGCAGGTCGGTGATCACCGAGGCGGTCATCACCGCGGAGATCACCGGGCTCACCGTGAGGGTGTCCGGGTCGTCGCGATGACTGCGCAGGAATTCGAGTTCTTCGAGTTTGTCGATGGCGCGGTCGATCCGTTTGTCGAACAGTGCCAGATCGCGGTCGATGGTGTTGGTGACACCTGCGAACATCTCGTGGATCTCCTCGCGGGTGATGAGCACGTGTTCGTCCCGGGCGGCGCGCAGGTGTTTGGCCAGGTGCAAGGCGAGGATCGCATCGTAGGTGTGGATCGTCTCACGCTTGAGAATCCTTCGCCCCCAGCGTGACTCATAGCCGGCCTGTTCGACGAAGGCGACCTCGAGTTCTTCCACGATTCGCAAACGCAGATCGAGCTCGGACAACCGCGTGCGCAGCACGTCCTGGTACTCGGCGACCCAGGACCAGAGCTGGGGTTGCCGATCGCCACTGACGTAGCGCCGGGTCAACAGATTCTGCAGCGCCCAGCAGGCGCGGTCGGGTAACGCGCTGACATCGCCGTCGAAGCGCGGGATACGTGGCCCGTCGTCGACGCCTGCCTTCGGTACCGCGGGCAGGTCGTCGTAACCGGCGAACTCGTCGGATCCGTGGACATGTGTGGTCATGATGCGTCGACCTCCGCGGTCGGGATCGGTTCGGTGAACATGAGTGCGGGGATCTCGATGCCGCGGTCCTGGCCCTCCAGGGAACGGAACCGGACGACCACCGAGTCGTCGCCGGCGCCGCCGGGTTGTTTGAGTGCCCACGACCACAGCACGATGACGTGCGCCAGATAGGGCTCGTCGAGGCCTTCGATCACCTGCGACAGGGTGACCGGGCCATCGACCACGGCTGCGTTGACGACCTCGGTCAGTTCGACGGTGTCGACCTGACCCGCCAGCGACGCAAAGGAACTCAGGTCGGCGCCTGCGGTCGCGGGCAGCGCCGCCGCCGGTGGTGCCGGGTCCCGGATCTCGAAGGCGAGTCTGCCGATGGACGTCGCGGCAGGCGTTGCCAGGGGCACCTCGTGTCCGAGGCGTCGATCCGCGAGCGAGGTCTTGAGCAACTCGTTCGCGGTGGCGAGCGCATCGTTGAGTTGACGTGCCACGCCGCGGCTCTGCTCGAGGGTGCCCGACGCGACGAATCTGCGGATGCGCCGCGCGCACCGCTGACGTGTACGACCCACATCGGCCATCTGCTGGGACACCAGACCGAAGAAGTCATCCATCACCGCCCGTAGACCCGAATCGATGCCGGGCAGCTGGTCGGTGACCGTCTCGATGTCGCCGACGAGACGGGCACGTTGCTGCGGGTCCTGGATCATGTGGGTGAAGGCGTGATACGAGGCGCTCTGCGACGATGCGAGCAGTGCCTCGTAATCGTCGAACATCTGGCGTTGCCGATCTCGGTAGGCGAGGTCCGAGTCGTTGGGGTCGTCGAGCAGTGCGGTGGTGATTCGATCCAGCATGGCGCCGTACTGGCCGATGTCAGAGATGATCTGCTCCATCTGGTAGGCGATGGCGCGGGCTTCGTCCTCGGCGACCCGCAGATCCGGATCCGGCCGACGACCGGCATCGAGATCTGCCAGTTCGGCGTCGAGTTCGGAGATCTGGTGTTCGATCTCCTCCCGGATCTGCCGCGGGTCGTTGGCCACCTGGCCCGCGACTCGACGCAGTCCGGCCGCGATCCCGTTGATCGAGCCGCCGGTGGCCACGCTGTCCTCGCGTCGCAGTCGACGCACGTAATCGAGAACGGTACGAGCCTCGGACGTGAGCGAGCACTGGATGTCGGCGGTGGCGGCCGTCGAGTCGGTCACCCGGTGCAACCACCCCTGCTTTGCCCACAGTTTGACCAGGTCCAGTCCACCCGCCTGATCTGCGATGCCGAGTTCGGCCATGTCGCGCTCGAGCCGGATCGCCAACTCGGTCTCCGACAGCCGCGTCCCGAAGTCCAGGTGGCGCTCCATCAGCGTCACGTACAGGGCGGAGTTGTTCGCCGCGAAGAGCCTGACCGCGGCCGACTTGTGGATCGACCTGTTGGCCTCCCACGCCTGTGCCAGCGTGGTCTGCTCCGCACTCTCCATCGCTGCCTCACGGTTCTGATCGGACTTCGGACACAAGACCCGAGGTAGTCTCCCATGCCCACCGGCCGTGACCGCCACCACGTCCCGGCGCGCGCGGACGTCGCGCGAGAGCGACTCAGGAAGCCTGTTCGGGCTTCTCGGTGATGATCTGGATGAGGTTGCCGCAGGTGTCGTCGAACACCGCGATCACGGCAGCGCCGATGTCGGTCGGTGGCTGGGTGAACGCCACTCCCCTCGCGGTCAGCCGTGTGTGTTCGGCCTCGACGTCGTCGACCGCGAACTGGGCGACCGGGATCCCGTCGGCGACCAACGCCTCCCGGTATGCCCGCACGGCCGGATGATGTGCGGGTTCGAGCAGTAGCTCCGGACCGTCGGGAGCCTCCGGCGACACCACGGTGAGCCAGGCGTCGTCGCCGATGGGGATGTCTCGGTGGGTACGGAACCCGAGGACGTCGGTGTAGAAGGTGTGGGCTGCGCGCTGGTCGTCGACGGAGACGCTCATCAGGTTGATCCGCATCGGTGGCTCCTCGGTCTCGGCGGCCGGTCTCCGGGTGGTCTCCGACCTCGGCACGACGGTATCTGTCGGGTGCGACGCGCCGCCAACCGTGAAGTGACCTCAGACCCATCCTCCCGAGCCCCAACCTCCCGAGCCGCCGAACGATTACGTTGGAAGCGATCCGACCGAGGAGGAACCGTTGAGTGAGCAGCAAGTGAAGATGATCGTCCTGTCGACCGACGATCTGGACGAGTCGATCAAGTTCTACAGCGAGACGCTGGGCATGCCGCTGAAGTTCCGCGACGGCGCACACTTCGCGGCACTCGACGGCGGCGGCATCACGGTGGCGTTGGCGACCGCCGTCGATCACCCGATCCACGGTCAGGTGGTCGTCGGAATCAAGACCGACGACGTGGACGGCGCCGCCAAGGCGGTGGAGGACAGCGGGGGCGGCATCGTCAAGGGTCCGTACGATGACGCCCACGAACGGCGTGCGGTGGTCTACGACAACAAGGGCAACGGTCTGGTCTTCTACAGCCCGCTCGCGCGCTGAGCTCTAGGCTTGATGCCATGGTGATGGCAGACCGACCGGAAGTGTCCACGGCCGCGGCACCGGTGACCGCCCTGACGGTCGTCGGCCTCGCCGAATGCATGTTGAACGGTCTGGCGCGGGTGCCGTTCCGGCGTCCGTGGCAGGGGCCGGGAGGCCTGCTGGACAATCTCGGACAATCGGTCACCCGGCAGGCCATTCGCTCGTTCATGGGCTACTCGATCAGTCTGCCCATCGAAGAGTTCCGGTCGATGGAGAAGATCCTCGACGACATCTGTCGGACGGTCATGCCGCCGTTCATCGGGGTCACCGATGGTGTGGAGATCACCGACGACACCGTGGGCGGCGTTCCCGGCATCTGGTGTCGGGCCAAGGCGAGCTCCGACGCCTATGTCGATGCGGGTGAGGACAAGCAGGCCATCGGTGCCACCATCCTGTACCTGCATGGCGGCGGCTACATCGGCACCTCACCCATCATGTATGCCGGGTTCGCGGCCTCCCTGGTCAAGACCACCGGCTACGAGGTGTTCATCGCCGACTACCGCATGGCGCCCGAGTTCCCGTTCCCGGCGGGCGTCCTCGACGCGGCCGACGTCTATCAGGGGTTGTTGGATCGTGGGGTGCCCGAGACCCATCTCGTCATCGCAGGCGACTCGGGTGGCGGCGGACTTGCCACCTCGCTGATCTCACATCTGCATGCGCAGTCCATGCCGGTGCCTGCTGCCGTGGCGCTGTTCTCGCCCGAGGTGGATCTGGATCTGGATCATCCGTCGATCACCCAGAACGCTCCGTTGGACATCCTTCCGTGGAACGTGCCGGTGACCGCCTACCTCCAGGGCATCCAGCCCAACGATGCGCGCGTGTCGATCATGCATGCCGAGCCGGATCCGGAGTGGTTCCCGCCGACCTTCGTCTGCTGGGGTGCCGACGAGATGTTCCGCGACGGGATCCGCGAGTTCGCCAAGACACTGGAGGGTGCCGGCGTCCGGGTGTACGCCATGGAGGAGTTCGGCATGTTCCACGTGTTCCCGATCCTGATGCCGTGGGCCGAGTCGTCGCGACGGGTCTTCCGTGCCCTGCACGAGCTGACCGGCGGTCATGTCACGCCGGATCCCGAAGCGCAGCAAACGCATTGACGCCGGGGTCCACCTGGTAGATGGCGCCCGGTCAGGTCTGTGGCCGAGTGGCTTCGGTCAGATCCCCTATCGCCGACAGCAACCCGTCGACGCCCTCCGGTGTGGTCGCGTGTGAGGTCACGAACCTCGCGACGCCCGGGCCGCCGATCCCGTGATGGAAGACGAATCCCCGGTCGATGAGAGCGTCGACGACGGGATCGGGCAACGCGCAGAAGACCATGTTGGCGCGGGGGCTGCCCTGCACACGCGCCTGCGGGATCGCCCCGAGACCGGTGCGCAGACGTTCGCCCATGGCGTTGGCGTGTCGGGCATTGCGTAGCCACAGGTCGTCGGCCAGGTAGGCATCGACCTGAGCCGCCTCGAATCGGAGTTTGGAACCGAGTTGGCCGGCCCGTTTGACGCGGAAGGCGAGTTCGCCGGCCAGCGTCGGATCGAACGAGACGACGGCGTCCGTCGTCATGCCGCCGTTCTTGGTGACACCGAACGAGAGGATGTCGACACCGGCTCGCCACGACATCTCGGCCGGGTTCGCCCCCACGGACACAAGAGCATTCGCGAAACGAGCACCGTCCATGTGCACTCGCAGCCCCGCGTCGCGGGCGATGTCGGTGAGGGTGCCGATCTCGTCGAGCGTGTACACCGAACCGGTCTCGGTCGCCTGGGTGATGCTCAGTACCTGAGGTTGCGCACTGTGCACGTCCCCCACCCGGTCACGCGCCGCTCGCTGCAGGGCGGCGGGATCGACCTTGCCGTCGTCCCCGTCGAGCAGTACCAGTTTCGCTCCCCCGGTGAAGAACTCCGGTCCACCGCATTCGTCGACCTGGATGTGGCTGCTGCGATGACACAGGATCGAGCCCCACGGTCGCGCCAGTGCGGCCAGGGCCAGCGAATTGGCGGCCGACCCGGTTGCGACGAAATGCAGGTCGACGTCTCGCTCGAACACCTCGCTCATGCGCATGCGGGCGGACGCGGTCACGGGGTCGAGCCCGTAGGCAGGCTGCGCATCGAAGGCCACCCGGACCACCGCGTCCACGATCTGACCGGACGCACCGGCCGCGTTGTCGCTGGCGAACATCTTTGTGTCGTCGAGGGATGCAGACATCGGAATCAGTCTATTGGTGGACGAGCCGTACGGGGTGTCAGAATCGAGCGTGTGCGTATCGGAATGACCATGCCGGTGATGGAACCGGAACTCGACAGGCAGCTGCTGCGGTCCTGGGCCACCACCATCGACGACGGGCCGTTCTCCTCGTTGTGTTGGGGCGAACGGATCGCCTTCGACAATCCGGACTGCCTCACATTTCTCGGCGCGCTCGCCGCGTGGACCGAGCGGGTCAGTTTGGTGACCACGGTGGTCGTACCGCAACTCCACGATCCGGTCATGTTGGCCAAATCGCTGGCAACGGGAGACATGCTGTGCGAGGGCCGCTTGACCGTCGGTCTGGGTATCGGAGGTCGAGACGAGGACTATCGCGCCGTCGGAGCCGACACCGAAACCCAGACCATGCGGGGCATGGCCGAGCGCGCCGAGATCATGCGTCGGGTGTGGGCCGGCGAGAAGATCACCGAATCGGTGCTGCCGGTGGGGCCGCGACCACATCGTCGGCGCGGTCCCGAACTGCATGTGGGCACCACGGGGCCGAAGACCATTCGCAGCGCCGCCGCATGGGCCACGGGTGTCGCAGGCGTGACACTGGATCTGGATCTGGTCCGTCAGGCCGAACTCTTCGACATCGCCCGCACGGCTTGGTCGGAGGCGGGCAAGCCGGCACCGCACCTCGCGACGTCGTTCTGGTTCGCACTCGGTACCGGCGACGAGCCACGTGAACAGATTCACCGTCACCTGCGCCGCTACATGAACTGGATTCCCGCCGACTTCGTCGACGCCATGGCGCCGACCACCGGTTGGGCGGGTACCGACGACGAACTCGTCGACGTCCTACGCCGATTCGCGGAGATCGGTACCGACGAGGTGCAGCTCATCCCGACGAGCTCGGATCTCGATCAGCTGCGCCGGGCCACCGAGATCGCACGCGAGTTCAGCTGACCTCACCGACGTCAGAAGTACACGACCATCAACTGCGCCAGGAACACCTTGACGATCATGCTGACGGGAAACAGCACCGCATAGCCGAGCGCCACACGTTGATCGGGCACCTTGCCCATCGCGTAGGCGTACGGTGCCGGATTGAGCTGTGAGCCGGTCAGTCCGCCGAGTGACCGCGCGGTGCCGTACTGCAGCACAGACCGTAAGACGATGACGCAGACAAGTGCATGCGCGGCGGAGATCAGCACGCCGAGCACCACGAGCGCGACGCCGTCGTCGGCGAGCGCGGAGACCAGCCCCGAGCCGGCGCCGGTGCCCACCGCCACGAGGAACACCATCAGCATGAACTGGTTGAGGGTGTTGGTGACGTTGCCGGGCAACGTCCACACCACCGGACCGGTACGGCCGAGAGCACCGAGCACGACTCCCGCGATGAGCGGTGCGGTGGCCGTCCCCAGGACGAGCGTCCCGCCACCGGGCAGCGGGATCTCCACGAACGCCAGCATCAGACCGATGGTCAGTCCCAGTCCCAGACCGATCGGGTTGATGTCGCCCGCCGAGCGTTCGGAGTCACCGAGGTCGGCGGTGATCTCCGGCAGCCGCTCCCGTGGAGCCGTCACCCGGAGCCGATCCCCGCTCTGCAACACCAGGTCCGGTGTGGCGATCAGATCGACATCGCCACGGCGCACCCTGCTGACGACTGCGTCGAAGCGCTCCTCGAAGCGCAACTGCCGCAACTCTCTTCCGACATACCCACGGTTGGACAAGGTGATCCGTCGAAAATCGATGGTCGATCGATTCAGCCACACATCGTCGGTGGCCGGGCGGCCGAGATCGGCGACCAGACGTCCGAAGACGTCCTCGCGCGCGGTGACGGTGACGACATCGCCTGAGGCCAAGGACTCGTCGTCGTGCGCCACCACGGTCTCGCCGTCCCTGGTGATACGCGAGACGACGACCTCGTACCGTGTGGTGAGAGCGTGCACGGTGAGGTCTGGCGCGCCCACGATCTCCAGGGTGTGTACGACGATCGGCGGGACCTTCTCACGATCCTCGGTGGTCGGCTTCCGACGTCCGGCACCGATCAGGTAGGCGCAGGCGAGGATGGTGAGCAGGACGGTGATCGGATACGCGACGGCATATCCGATGGCCGGTTCTGGCGGGATGTCGCCTTCGCCGGCCAATTGCTGCTGAACGGCCCCGAGCGCGGCGGTGGCGGTACCGGCGCCGGAGAAAGCGCCCGCAATGGTGCCGATGTCGAAACCCAGTGCCTTGCCGACGCCGAGCGCCGTGGCCGCCATCGCGATGATGGCGGTCAACGACACCAGGACCGGCTTCCAGCCGGTGCGCAGTGCGTGCACGAACGAGGGCCCGGCCGCGATTCCCACGGTGTAGCAGAAGACACCGAGTGACAGGTTGGTGATGATCGCGGGCAGGGCCACGTCCTCGTCGATCGCCGACAGCGCCAACGCCACGAACAAGGCGCCCGCCGGGCCGAACGAGACCGGCCCGAATGGTATGCGGCCCAACAGCGCTCCGACCCCGACACAGAAGAAGAGGGTGAGCAGCGGACTGTCGACGAACCAGTGCATCGAGTCTCCAGGGGTCGGTCACTCGGTGAGCATGATCACCACGAGCGTAACGGGACAACCACCGACATCTGCAGATTTCCGTGCCCCCGACCCGGGTATCGTCCACCGCGAGGCCCGTACCGAACGAGAGGTTCACTCATGCATGCGTTTCGCGAAGCGGTCGAACGTCGGGACGAACAAGCGATCGCCGACCTGCTGGCCGACGACGTCGTCTTCACCAGTCCCGTCGCGTTCGCGCCCTACACCGGCAAGGCCATCACCTCCGCGATTCTGCGCGGGGTGCTCCGTGTCTTCGAGGACTTCCGATACGTCCGGGAGATCGGTGCCGCCGACGGCCACGATCACGCATTGATCTTCGAGACGGTGGTGCGCGGCAAGAAGATCACCGGCTGCGACTTCCTGCATGTCGACTCAGACGGCAAGATCGACGACTTCATGGTGATGGTGCGTCCCCTGTCGGGCGCCACCGCGCTCGCCGAGGCGATGGGCGAACAGTTCGAGCGGATCGCCGCCGAGGCTGCCGCCGAGACCGAGAACACGAACCTCTGACGTAGGCTCGCCGGATTCGCCCGACGAGCTCGACGAACGTACCGTGAAGCCCATGTCCATCGGCAGCACAGACGACCTGGGCCCCTCGATCGATACCGGTATCGACACCCGCCATCTCGTCAGGTACGGCGGTTCCTTCACTCCCGCGTTGATCGCCGGCGCCGAGGGCAGCTACGTGCACACCGTCGACGGCCGGCGGATCCTGGACTTCACTTCCGGTCAGATGTCGGCGATCCTCGGCCACTCGCACCCCGACATCGTCGCGACAGTGACACGTCAGGTCGCGACGCTGGATCATCTGTTCAGCGGGATGCTCTCCCAACCCGTGCTGGATCTTGCTGAGCGGCTGTCGGATTCGTTGCCCCCGTCGTTGTCGAAGGTGTTACTGCTGACCACCGGTGCGGAGTCGAACGAAGCTGCCATCCGGATGGCGAAGCTGGTGACCGGCAAGCACGAGGTGGTCTCGTTCAGCCGTTCATGGCATGGCATGACGCACGCGGCCGCGGCGGCGACCTACAGTTCCGGGCGCATCGGCTACGGCCCCGTCGCGGCCGGCAACCTGGTCCTGCCCACCCCGGACCTGTTCCGCCCCGACTTCACCCATCCCGACGGCACCCTGGACTGGCAGCGTCAGTTGGACTTCGGCTTCGATCTGATCGACGCCCAGTCGGTGGGCTCACTAGCCGCCTGCATCGTGGAGCCGATCCTGTCCTCAGGTGGCGTGATCGAACCTCCCCTCGGCTACTTCGCCGCCCTCCGGCGCAAATGCGACGAGCGGGGCATGCTGCTGATCGTCGACGAGGCGCAGACCGGACTGTGCCGAACGGGCAGCTGGTATGCGTTCGAACGTGACGGCATCGTGCCCGACATCCTGACGGTGTCCAAGACACTCGGTGCCGGACTGCCGTTGGCGGCCACCATCACGTCGGCCGAGATCGAGGCACTCGCCCACGAACGCGGATTCCTGTTCTTCACCACGCACGTCTCCGATCCGTTGGTCGCAGCGGTCGGCAACACGGTGCTCGACGTGCTGATCCGTGATCGCCTCGACGTACGAGCCGTCGAAGCCGGGACGATGCTGCGCGATGGCCTCGAGGCCATCAGGCGACGCCATCGGGTCGTCGCCGACGTCCGGGGTCGTGGTCTGCTGCAGGGCATCGAACTCGCCGACGCATCCGGAAGCGATTCGCGTACCGACGCTTTGGGAGCGGCGATCACGGCACGGTGTTTCGACCTCGGTTTGCACATGAACGTGGTGCAGCTGCCCGGGATGGGCGGCATCTTCCGGATCGCGCCCCCGCTGACGATCACCGACGCAGAACTCGGCGAGGGCATGGCGATCCTGGAGCAGGCGATCGCCGACTGTACCGATCACGACTCGTGAATCGGACTGCGGTGCGCGGACGACGCGTTAGACTGCTCTCGTCGATCGGGAGCTCACATGCGACAGACCTACCGCGCGCGTATCGCTGATGTCTCAGTGCTTTTCGAGAGCCCTGCAGACGTCACCTTCGACTATCTCGTCGATCCGGAGATGCGGCCCGAGTGGCAATCCAGTCTCCAGCGGATCGATCGGTTCGCGCCGGTCGGGCGCCGCCCGGGTGGCGCGGGCACCACGTGGACCGACGTCACGGTGATCCCCGGCGTCGCCCCGCGGATGGAGGTCACCGAAGAGATGCCGCCCCGCACGTGGACCGAGATCGGGCGGTGGTGGTTCGTCGATGCGCGGCTGACATTGGATCTGAACGCACGCTCGGACCGCTCGACGCTCGTGGGGGCGCAGGTCTTCGTGACCGTACCCGTAGGTCTGATGCCGTGTGTGGCGCCGCTCAAGCGTGTCGCCCCGCGTGTGGTGCATGACGATCTCGACCGCGCCGCGGCGATCCTGGGGTCCGATCAGTCGGCGGTGTAGAGGATCCGTATGGGTCGCAGCACAGCTCGTGAGGCACCGTCGTCGTCGAGGACGGCGGCCGTCGCCGACAGATGGCCCGGCGACACCAGTCGACCGGTGACGTGCAGGGCGGTGGACTCACTGCCGAGATAGACCGGCCGTACGAATCGGGTGTCGTAACCGGTGAGCCGGACACCGTGGCGTCGTGCCCACACGTCGGCGTGGCCGAGGACTATGCCGACGACGAGCAACCCCTGGGCCACCGGCGCGATCAGGCCGGCGGCGTGGGCGGCCTCGACGTCGGTGTGAATCGTGTTGTGATCGCCGGAGGCGTCTGCGTACTGCCGCACCCGCATCGGTGTGATCTCTTCGATCACATCCCAGATCAGTTGCGCGGGTTCGGTTACCGAGATCCCGGTCTGAGTGCCGGACACGGTCACGGCCCCGTCGGGGTACGGAAGGCCAAGGTCGAGGTGGCGACCGCGATCGGGGCCGACTCCCCCTCCGCGACGATGTCGCTACGCACCTGAAGGCATGTGGCTCCGGCCCGGTGCGTGATCGTCTCGACGGTCAACAAACCGCTCAGTCGGTCACCGAGCCGTGGTTCGCGGCGGATCCGCATCGACTCCGCGGTGTGCACGAGGCCGTCGTGCGGAACAGTGCCGGACCGGATCGCGGTCTGCGCCAGAACCGTCGACACCCGGAAGAGCACCGGCAGGAGAAAGTCATCCGAACCGCCGAGCACCGCAGCGAACCCGGCCACGAGGTCGGTGTCGACGGCGATGGCGGCCGGGGTGGCGAAGGTCATGCCCTCCACCAGGTCTCTTGCCATGATTCACGTTAGCGAATCGGCGGATGATTGCCAATCATCCAATCGGTCTCCCCGTCGGCGACGATCCGAGCAGCACTGTCGTGGTCGGCTCAGGCCGTGAGCCATTCCGGGCGTGACGAGCCGCGCGGGACGAGGATCGTCCGATAGCCGCCGGGTGTGCCCGTCATGGTCACCTGGTCGGTGACGCCCTGATAACGGCCGAGGGGTGTGTCCGCGGTGAAGGTCTCCGGATCCAGATAGTGGTGCGGGTGTTCGCGGTCGGAATGTCCGGAAATCGCGGCCGCATAGTCCTTGTCGAAGACCCCCATCCCCACGATCCACAAGGCCGCACGCGTCAGCGACACGTGGACTCGGTAGCTGCCGCCGTCACGTGCACGCCGGGCCAACGCCTCGACGATGCCCGCGGTCAGCAACCACGAGACGATGTAGTCGTTGACGACGAGGATCGGCGGCAATGCGGGAACCGTCCCACCCCCTTCGAGCAACATCATGCCTGCGAGGCTGCCCGCGGTCTGGTCGAACCCGACCCACCGTGACCACGGCCCGGTCTCGCCGTTGAGCGAGGCGGTCGCATACACGATGCCCGGTCGGGCATCGGCGGCCTGTTCGGCCGACAGCCCGATGTCGGCGAGGTATCCGGGCCTGCGGTTGGCGTAGAAGACATCCGCCTCGGCCAACAGCTCACGGATGCGCTGTGCCCCCTCGGGTCGGTAGGGGTTCACCGTCGCCGACCGAACCCCGACGTTCCCGCTGACATAGGTGGCATCGTGTTCGAGTTCGTTCGGCCGCCACAGATTCAGGACGTCGGCGCCGTGCAGGGCCAGCGCGCGACCCACTCCCGCACCGGCGATCACATGTCCCATACCGAGTGCGCGGACGCCGTCGAGCGGCGCGGCCCCAACGATCTGCTGAGTACCGTTGTGCGGCAGCGGAACCGGATCACTGTCGGCGACCTTGGTGATCTCGATCAGGGGCATGTCGGCAAACACGTCGCGATAGTGTGGTTCGTCGAGGATCTCCGACACCGACCGCAGCATCGGCATGACGACCCCGGCATCGGCGGCGGCCTCCTCGAGCTCACGTGCCTTCCAGGTCGCGATCGCACGTTCGACTGCGGACTCGTCGTCGGGGACGTCGAGCAGTTTCTGTGCGCCGACCTTGATCTTGGGGTAGGGATTGAGCGGCATCATCCATCGGTCGTCGCCGGTGCGGTAGAACCGGAATCCCAGGGCGTTGGACGGGTTGGCCGGGGTGCCGGCCGCATACCCGTTGACCAGTTCCCAGCGGCGGTCATAGAACGGGCACAGCCGGTGAGGTGCGCTGCGCAGGTCGACCGCGATGTCCTGACCGTCGCCGCCGCGCAGCCTCCACAGCTTGGCGATGGCCGCGGATTTCGCGGCGAGAGCGATCGCCGCGGCGCCACCGAGCCGCAGAGTGCTGGGCACCACCGGATCGGCGCCACGGAAGGTGACGGCGCCGCCGGTGTCGGCCGGGACCATGCCGATGCCGGCGAGGACATCGGCGAGTTCGGTTGCCGGGTCGAAGCAATCGTCGGTCAGCGGCTCGGCGATGGATGCTCGGAGTCGCTCGGTCAATGTGCTCATCGGGCCGTGTCCGTTCCGGGATCGACTTCGTGGACGAGCAGATCGTCGGGTATCAGAACCTGTCGCGCGCGCAGATACTCGCCGATGGCCTTTCCGACCTGGTCGACTCGTGTGTTGGACGAACCGCCGGTGCCCAGCAACCCCCGGAACACGAAGTGCACGGCACGCAGTTCGGGAAGCTCGTGGCGGACTATGTCGAGGTCCTTGGTCTCCGGAACCAGACGCCGGATCTCGTCGGTGGTGAGGAAACGGCGCAGCCACAGCCAGACCCGCGGATCGGGCGTCCACACGCCCACATTGCTGTTGCCGCCCTTGTCGCCACTTCGGGCATGGACGACGGTGCCCAGGGGCACGCGCGTGACACGGTCGGAGAGCGGTACCTCCTCGGGTTCGGGATGATGCGGCTGCATCAGCGTGGTGGTCTGCGGTGGCACGTCGATGTCGATCGCGCGGCCGTCGTCGAGGACGACACGATGGGCGATCTCCGTCATCGGCAGCAATCCCGGCCAGTAGTCGATCCGTGGGCGTGGTGTCGACGACAACCCCGCGACCACGTCGTGGAAGAACCCCGGGATGCTCTGCAGGTACAGGCTGCCCAACCGTACCGTCATGTCCGCAGCGGCGAGCGGCTCCGCGGTGGGTGCGGTGGCCATGATCCGGAGTGGAACCGTTGCGGCCCACTGTGATTCGGGATCGTCGGCGGCAGTGCCCAGTGGTGTGACCTCCAAGGCCACGCCTTCGGGCAGATCGTATTCGATCTGCTCTCTGATCAGGGCGACCTTGTCCTGCACATGTGGGGCGGTGACGTAAACGCTGTTGACCACGCTGAACCCGATCGGACCGAACATGGCGACCTTGGTGGTCGGGGGCGGTGGCGAACCGGTGGCACCGGACACCTCGACGCGATCCGGACCCGCATCGTCGACCCGCACACGATCGAGGTGGACGCTGACGTCCGGATTGAGATACAGCGGGCCCTGTATCTCGTACACGATTTGCGCGGTGACGGTGTCGACAGTGACGGCCCCACCGTCGCGGGCGTGCTTGGTGATCACCGAACTGCCGTCCGCGGCGATCTCGGCGATCGGGAAGCCGGGCACCCTGCGGTGTGGGATGTCGAGGAACCCGGAGAAGTTGCCCCCCACGGCGTGCGGGCCGCATTCGATGATGTGGCCGGCCACGACGGCGCCGGCCAGGCGATCCCAGTCGTCGACGGCCCAACCGTGCCACCAGGCAGTCGGGCCGGCGGTGAGCGACGCATCGGTGACCCGTCCGCACACCACGATGTCCGCGCCTGCCCGAAGTGCCGCCGCGATCCCCCAGCCACCCAGATACGCATTCGCCGCGATCGGCGTCGCCGACCAGTCGGTCAGCGGCGCTCCGCCGTCGAGATTGTCGAGTCGATGGCCGGCAGCACGCAGGCGTGGTAGATCGGCGAGGATGTTGTCGCCCTCCACGTGGGCGACACGCAGATCGGCGCCGGCCGCGGCGATCTCCGCACGCAGGACGTCGGCCAGGCGCGCCGGATGGAAGCCACCGGCGTTGGTGACCACCTTGATGCCACGGTCGGCGATGTCGGCCAGGTGCGGCCGTAGTTGGTCGACGAAGTACTCGACGTAACCGCGACTCGGGTCCCGTTGATGAGCCGCGGACAGCGACGCCAGGGTGATCTCGGCGAGGTAGTCGCCCATCAGCACGTCGAACCGATCTCCGGCCATCGCTTCGTCGATCGCCGTGCGGCGGTCACCGAAGTAGCCGGAGAAATTCGCGATCCGGATCGGTTCGCGGCTCATGCACACCTCCTCGACACGGGCCGGCAGGTACCGACCGTGCCTCCACGCTAGGGGCCGCGGTCGTGGGCCACCATCATCGATTCGCGAACGCACGGATGACCGGATCGGTCACGCAAGCCGGCGGCGGGTGGGCATCGCGTCACCCGCGCGGCGGCCACGGCTATGGTTGCCGATGTGGACATGCTCCATCTGCGGTATTTCGTCGCGGTCGCGCAAGAACGAGGTTTCACCCGAGCCGCGGCCCGTTTGCACATGGCCACCTCGCCACTGAGCCAGCGCATCAAGGATCTCGAGCGTGAACTCGGGACCGAACTGTTCGTGCGTGCGCACCGTCGGGTGGATCTCACCGATGCGGGCGAAGCACTCCTGCCCCGCGCCGTCGACATCCTCGAACGCCTCGACGCGATCCCCGACGTCGTCCGCGCGGCGGACCGTGGGCGGGCCCGCCAGGCGGTGGTGGGGATCGCACCCGAGGTCTCCGCGACGGTGCGCGACACGTTTCTCGACGATCTCGCCCGTCAACACCCCGACATCCGGGCCCGACTGCTTCCTGCGAGTTCCGAGCCGTTGCTGCGGGAGTTGCGCGCCAACAACATCGACATCGCACTGGTGCACGGACCGGCGAGTGGTGCCGACGTCCGCACCCGACTGCTGGACCGACAGCCGGTCGGAGTTGCGGTGGGTGCCAAGGCGATCGGACCGGACCGTGAGTCGGTGGCGCTGGGCGACCTCGCCGACATCCCGTTCGCGTCGATCAATCACGACGCCGCACCGGAAATCTACCGCAATCTCGACGGCCTGTTGGATCGTCACGGGGTGCGCAAACGGATCACGTTGACCGGCGACAACTTTGCCGGACTGGCGCACCTGGTCGCGACGGGGCAGGCATTCACCCTGGTGGGCCTCGGCGAGGGGATGGCCGGCCGGCTGTTCCACGGCGAGCCGGTGCGCATCCTGCCGATCGACGGCATGCGAGCGAGTATCAGCACGGTGGCCGCGTGGCGCGCGACTCGGGCCGAAACCGACTCTCTGGTGGCAGATCTCGTCGCGGTCGCCGACACCCTCGAGATCCCGGCGCCCTCCCCGACTGCCGGATCCCGAGTCGACCCCTAGGGAGCCGCGGTCAATCGCTCGCAACAGGTGCGGTCCGGTGCTCAAAGCGTCGGCGCCATTCACGCGGGCTGACGCCGAAGCGCGTGCGGAACCGACGGGCGAAATGCGTGGCGTCGACGAAACCGTGCCGGTGTGCGACGGTGGCGATGCTCAGATGGGGTTGGTCGCGAAGCATCTCACGGGCATGATCGAGGCGACGATCGATGATGTAGTCCTGCAGTCTGCGGCCCGTGACCGTCCATGCGTTGTAGACGGTGCGGATCGATACGTGGTGGGCGGCCGCGATACTCGCCGCGTTCAGGTCCGGGTCGGCGATGGACGCGTCGATGTGAGCACGGATCCGGCGGACCAGATCGCCCCTGACGTCGGCGGCTCCGCAGTCGGCGATGTCGCGGAGCACGGTGTCGGCGAGGGCGATGGTCGTCGGGCCGAGTTCGGGCAGGAGTCCCGGAGAGGCGTACGCAATGGTGCGGAGCTCGGCCAGGTAGGTCACGAACAGCGCGTACAGCGGGCCCGATGGACCAGAACGCTCGGCAGCCTTGCGAACGGTCGCCGGCGACAGGTGCAGAGTGGACGTGGTGACGACGAGGGCGGTCGCGGTCCCGTGGTCGTTGCGACGGAACTCGAATCGTCCGTCCGAGTCGAGGATGACGAGTCCGGCCCCTCGTGCGTCCGGCCCCGCCGGACCGCCGGGCCGACAGTGCATCCAATCCCCCGGCGAGAGCGCGACCAGCGCCACCTGTCGAGAATCCGGCGATTGATCAGAGATGCTGTGCGACAACGCAACAGGACCGGATTCGACATGCACGAGCGAACAGCCGCTGCCCATGTCCCAGCGGTGCAGGCGGGCATGGAACCGATGGTCGGGAACCAGCGGTGTGATCGTCGTCCCGGTGGCCATGCCGGCGCTGCGAAATGCGCAGGTGAGTTCGGCGCGCAGGGAACGAACACCGATCGTCGATGTATCCAGGAGCAGTGTCATGCCGGTCCGTCGTCTCCCGTGGGGCCCTCTCGGTGGGCCCGTCGTGGAGACGATTATCGGTGAAAACAGCCGCCCGCGAGCGGTATCTGGGGAGATCGATCACGGATCGGTGATCCGCGGTTCGATCTCCCCATACACGGACGTCAGCTGCGGGCCGCCGCGAGGATGATGGCCGTCACGTCGTCGGGTTGCGAGACGAGGGACGCGTGTCCGGCGTCAACTCCTCGGAAGTGTCCGCGCGCCGCACGCTGCGCCATGAATCGCTGGAGGGCGGGCGGGATCACGCGATCCTGACGCGACACCAGATACCAACTCGGCACGGTGCGCCACGACGGTGAGCCCGAGGGCTCGAGATTGGCGACCAGGGCTGCGGACTTCTGGTGTGCGAACATGTCTGCCGCCGTGGCCGCACTGACGTCCTGAGCGAAGATGTCGTGAAAGTACTCACGAGTGATGTAACCGTCGAGGTTCTTGCCACCCGGACCGGACGGATCGTCGACCACCTTCAGTGCCAGCGCCGGCGGGAGCAATCGGCTGCCCGGGAACGTGAGGGGATTCAGCAGCCCCTGGACGAACTCGCCTTGCGCGGGCGCGAAGGCGGCAATGTAGACGTTGGCGACCACGTCGCGGTCGTGGGTGTTCGTGATGACCATGCCTCCATAGGAATGACCGACGAGGACGATCGGTCCGGAGATCGTGGCGAGCTTCTTTTCGAGAAGCGCGGAGTCATGGGCTGGACCCCTTAGCGGATTGTCGAAGGTCTGCACCGGATAGCCGCGGCCGGTGAGTGTCGCGGCGACGTCACGCCATCCCGACGAGTCCGCGAACGCCCCGTGGACCAACACGATCGTCGGTTTCGCGGGCGCGGCCGCCGCGGGTGCGGTGAACCCGAGAACACCGAGCACGACTGCGAACACCACGATCATCGTGCGCACCACGAGCGGGCGGCCGGAGGGGTCTCTGGGGACTGGCATGGCGCGGATTCCTCTCGAATCGATGCACGCCGTGCCAACGGACGTGCCGTCGCAGACGTGCGAATGTGCCATCAGTGCAGCATGAATCCCGGGGGCTCGGACGGGCCGAGCCCCCGGATCGGCGAGGTGTGCACGCAGGACACACAACCGTGCACGTACAGCCGGGTCCGCGCGTCAGGCGCTCACGTGGTCAACGGCACCGCACCGGTGACACGCGGACGCATGTCGATGGGTAGTCCGTCGGCAGGCTGCGGTCCGGTGCCGTAGGTCAGGTCGAGTTCGTAGTCGGCGGGCACCGACCACTCGAAGCGCTGCAACATCTGATGCATGATCGCCTTGACCTCCATGCCGCCGAAGTACATGCCGATGCACTTGTGCGCGCCGCCTCCGAACGGCGCCCACGCGAACCGGTGGACCTTGTCCTCGCGACGTTCCGGAGAGAAACGCCCCGGATCCCACACTTCCGGGTTGGGCCACCACTCCGGGCGGTGCATGGTGGCCCAGGGGTCGATCACCACCTCGGTGCCCTTGGGGATGTAGTACCCCATGATCTCTGTGTCCTTCACCGTCTTTCGGAACAGCAGACCGACCGGCGAGTTGTACCGCAGCGTCTCCTTGAAGGCCAGATCGAGACTCGGCAGCGCGTCGAGGTCGTCGTAGTCGAGTGTCTCCTTGCCGAGCGCCAGGGACTCCTCGCGCAGCCGGTCCTGCCAACCGGGATGGCGTCCGAGGAAGTGCGTCATCATCGACAGTGCGATCGTGCTCGTGTCGTGTGCCGCCATCATCGCGAAGATCATGTGGTTGACGATGTCCTCGTCGGTGAAGGTGTGCCCGTCCTCGCTCTCGCTGTGGCAGAGGACGCTGAACAGGTCGTCTCCGTCACCGGCACGCCGTGACGGGATCTCCGATCGGAAGTACTTCTGCAGGGTCTCGCGACCGCGCAGGCCGCGCGACCAAGTCCCGAACTTGATGTCCGCACGGATCAGGCCCTGTCCCCCACGTACGGCGGCCTCGAACGCCTTCTCGAGGCGATCGGCCTCGTCGCCGAGTGTCATCCCGACGAAGACCTCACTGGCGAGTTTGAGCAGCATGTCCTTGGTCTGGGTGTACATCGGGAAGCCCTGCCCGACTTCCCATTCGGACAGGGTGCGCGAGATGATCGGCGTCATCAGGTCGAGGTAGGCCAACAGCCGGGGCCGTGTGAACGCCTGTTGCAGGATGCGGCGGTGCTGCATGTGCTCCTCGAAATCGAGGAGCATGATCCCGCGGTGGAAGAACGGCCCGATGACGGGCTCCCATCCCCGCTCGCTCGAGAACGCCTTGTCCCGGTTCATCCACGCTGCCTCGAGCGCCTCGGGACCGATGAGGCTGACCACACGCATGCCCACCGTCCCGGACCACGAGATCGGTCCGAAACGCTCGTAGCGCTCCATCGCGATCGCCAGCGATCCGCGTTCGGCGAGACTCTCGAGGCCGTGACCGAACACCGGCAGTCCGAAATCCCCCATGACCGGCTTCAGGCCGGAACCCGCGGGTGGTTCCGCCAGTGGTTCGACGCGCGTCGGATATGCGCGGGACATACCCGCCAATACCGACTGAAAGGCTCGTGTCGCGGTTTGCATGTGCCACTCCCCAGCTTCTGGTCGTCGCTGACCCGAGGCAGGTACCCCCGAATCGTTGGAACGAAAGGTGAAACTTGTCTCAAGGTTGAGTGTACGACTCGTCGAGATGTCTGTAGAGGGAATTCCGGGGCGAATATCCGTGTCGTACGCGTCTCGAGGTCGCGGCACCGGCGGAACCGTTCGGGCGGCCGACACATCTAAACCAAGGCAGGCTGCCAAACCAACGCAGGCTGCGACGACAGGAGGTACGCCCGTGATCGTGTTTCCGCCACGGCCCGAGCCACCCGCGCCGATCGCCGACGTCGCCGACGAGGTGGAGATCCTGGTGCGTCTGCTGACCCGGGCGGCGCAACTGCTCGAGAACCCACCGGTGGTGGCCACCGACGCACCGTGGGCGGGTCACGGAGCACAGGGCCACATGGGTGTGGGCCGGGCCTTCGATCGTGAATCCGACAGTGTGCGTGGATGCTTGACACGCGGTGCCGTTTCGCTGGCCCGATACGGTGACGCGTTGTCCGCTCTGCAGTCGCTACACCGGGATCTGTCGAGTCGTCAAATCGCGCTGAATCGGGCGATCGACGATCTCGCGGCGCGCGCGGGCGCGGCGCACGCCGATGACACGAACGCACGCGTGGCGATGCTGACCGCACATGTCGCCGCGTACACGACCGACAACTCCGCGCTGCAGGAGTCGACCCGTGCGGCCGAAGACGGACTCGTCGACGAACTGTCGATGGCGGGTGTCATCGACAAGGGGATCGTCAGGGGCAACGGGATCGGCGGCGAGGCCGGCCGCAGGCTGAGCGGTGAGCTCCCCGATCTCCCTGCCCATGCCCGCGACGTCGTCAACCGGCGACGACTCGAGTCCGACATCGCACACGCACGCCGTGCGCTGGCCGAATCCGACGATCCCGGTCGTCGCCGTGACGCCGAACGGGTGCTGCGTAATGCACGGTCGGTGCTCGACGCACTCGCGCAGGCCGAGCACGCGGCGGCGGGCGCCGATGTCCTGCTCTATGGCTACGACGCCGACGCGAACGGCGGCGACGGCAGGTCGCTCATCGGTATCGGTGATCTGGACTCCGCTCGTCATGTCGCGTGGCACGTGCCGGGCATGTCCACCGACATCACCAAGGCGGGCCCCGGGGTGACCACGGCGGCAACACTGTTCGCGGCCGCGGGCGGAGCGCACGCCGACGTCGCGGTGATCAGCTGGATCGGATACGACGCACCGAGTGACTCCGACACCGGCGCCGTGCTCACCTCCGGGGCCGCTCGCGACGGCGGTGACCTGCTGGCCGCCGACATACGGCGATTCGTCGCCGACCGGGCGGGCATGGGCCGCGGGCAGGGCACCGGTGCAGCCGATCATCTCGACGTGCACCTGGTCGGGCACAGCTACGGCGCGACGACGGTCGGGTGGGCCGGCGACGACGGGCGGCTCGCAGGGCTCGTCGACACGGTGACCCTGATCGGTTCTCCGGGCGCTGGTGGAGTCACCCGGGCCGCGGAGTTCGGCATCGGCGCCGAGCACGTGTACGTCGGCTCGGCGTCCGATGACGTCGTCGCCCGTCTCGGTGGCGCCGGATCCCAGCGCTGGACGGGGCTCGGTGGCCTAGGCGTGGATCCGGCGACGACGTATTTCGGCGCGGAACGGTTCCGCGCCGAAGGCGGCCCGACCACCCGATTCGGTGGTTCACACAGCGGATACGTGACAACGGACACCGAATCGTTGGGCAACCTGGCGCGGATCATCAGCGGACACGGTGATCAGATCACCCACGAGAACCGCAAGAGCACCTGGGATGTGCTCGCGGGCACCGACCCGGCCCGCCGGCGCGACCGGTGATCCCTGACGGAAAGGACTGTGCCCCATGCACATCGATCCGGTCGCGATTGGACGGATCGTCGACGCGTGGCGGCAGGCCGCAACGGACCTGTCGGCGTCGAGCGCGTCGATGCTCGACGACGGACTCACGTGGCCACCACGGGTACGGGCTGCGATCTCCGACTACGTCGCGGCCCGACGGGCCGACCTGCACCGTCTCGCCGGCGATGCGGACGCCATCTACCGAACGACCCGGTTGGCCACCCTCCGATATCGCGAGGCCGACGGTACAACGCACATCGCAACCTCTCCCCTGCTCGATGACCCACGTTCTTCCCCCTGATCTCCGACCGTCCGCCGCGAACACGGGTTCTATCCCGCGATGTAGTCGGCGAGATGCTGTCCGGTCAGCGTCGAACGATCTGCCACCAGGTCATGAGGCGTGCCCTCGAAGACGATGGCGCCGCCGTCATGACCGGCCCCCGGACCGAGATCGATGATCCAGTCCGCATGTGCCATCACGGCCTGGTGGTGTTCGATCACGATCACCGACTTGCCCGCATCGACGAGACGATCGAGCAGTTCGAGGAGCTGGTCGACATCTGCCAGGTGCAGACCGGTGGTCGGCTCGTCGAGCACGTAGATGTCGCCCTTGTCCCCCATCTGTGACGCCAGCTTGAGGCGCTGGCGTTCGCCGCCGGACAAGGTGGTGAGAGGCTGGCCGATCGTCAGATAACCGAGGCCGACGTCGTTGAGTCGGACGAGAATCTTGTGTGCCGCAGGAAGTTTGGCGTCACCGTCGGCGAAGAACTGCTCGGCCTCGGCGACCGACATGCCGAGCACCTGGCTGATGTCGCGGCCACCGAACGTGTAGTCGAGCACCTCGGCCAGGAAGCGCTTGCCCTCGCACACCTCGCACGGGGTGGCCACGCCGGCCATCATCGCCAGATCGGAGTAGATGACGCCGGCGCCCTTGCAGTTGGGGCAGGCGCCCGCGGAGTTCGCGCTGAACAAGGCGGGCTTGACGCCGTTGGCCTTGGCGAACGCCTTGCGAATCGGTTCGAGCAGGCCGGTGTAGGTGGCCGGATTACTGCGCCGCGAGCCCTTGATCGCGGTCTGGTCGATCGACACCACGTCGTCGCGCCGGGCGACCGACCCGTCGATCAGCGAACTCTTGCCGGAGCCTGCGACACCGGTGACCACCACGAGGACACCCAGCGGGATGTCGACGTCGACGTCGCGCAGGTTGTGCGTCGATGCCGAGCGGATCTCCATCGCGCCGTTGCCCGAACGGACCTCGGACTTGAGCGCGGCGCGATCGTCGAGATGCTTGCCGGTGAGGGTGCCGCTGTTGCGTAACCCCTCGACGGTGCCCTCGAACACGATCTCCCCGCCCAGACTGCCGGCGCCCGGGCCCAGATCGACCACATGGTCGGCGATCTCGATCGCCTCGGGCTTGTGTTCCACCACGAGTACGGTGTTGCCCTTGTCCCGCAACTGGATCAGCAGGTCGTTCATTCGTGCTATGTCGTGCGGATGCAGTCCGATCGTGGGCTCGTCGAAGACGTAGGTGACGTCGGTGAGTGACGATCCCAGGTGCCGGATCAGCTTGGTGCGCTGGGCTTCACCGCCGGACAGAGTGCCCGCGGGCCGTTCCAGCGAGAGGTATCCGAGCCCGATGTCGACGAATGAATCCAAGGTCTCACCGAGCGTCGTCAGCAGTGGACCGACGGACGGCTCGTCGAGACCGTGCACCCAATCGGCCAGGTCGCTGATCTGCATCGCACACACGTCGGCGATGCTGAGCCCGCCGATCGTCGACGACCGTGCCTGGGCGGTCAGGCGGGTTCCGTCGCAATCGGGACAGGTCTGGAAGGTGATCGCGCGGTCGACGAATGCCCGGATGTGCGGCTGCATCGCCTCGCGATCCTTGGACAAGAACGATTTCTGGATCTGCGGGATCAGGCCAAGATAGGTGAGGTTGATCCCCTCGACCTTGATCTTGGTCGCCTCCTTGTACAGCAGGTCGTTGAGCTCGCGTTTGGTGTACTTGCGGATCGGCTTGTCCGGATCGAACCACCCGCAGCCTTTGAAGATCCGGCCGTACCAGCCCTCCATGCTGTATCCGGGAATGGTCAGTGCACCCTCGTTGAGCGACTTCGAGTCGTCATAGAGGGCGGTCAGGTCGAAATCCGACACCGAACCGCGCCCTTCACAACGCGGGCACATGCCGCCGGTGATGGAGAAACTCCGTCGCTCCTTGACCGTTCGCCCGGCCTTCTCGACGGTCACGGCGCCCGCTCCACTGATCGAGGCCACATTGAACGAGAACGCCTGGGGTGACCCGATGTGCGGGGTGCCCAGACGGCTGAACAGGATCCGCAGCATCGCGTTCGCGTCGGTGGCGGTACCCACCGTCGACCGCGGGTTGGCGCCCATACGTTCCTGGTCGACGATGATCGCGGTGGTGAGTCCTTCGAGGACGTCCACGTCGGGACGGGCCAACGTCGGCATGAACCCCTGGACGAACGCGCTGTAGGTCTCGTTGATCATGCGTTGCGACTCGGCGGCGATGGTCGCGAAGACCAACGAACTCTTGCCCGAGCCGGACACCCCGGTGAACACCGACAGCCGGCGTTTGGGGATCTCGAGGCTCACGTTCTTCAAGTTGTTCTCGCGCGCCCCGTGCACGCGGATCAGATCGTGGCTGTCGGCGACGTGCGGCTCAGGCGACGTCGACTTCTTCGTCGGTCTCTTCGCCGACGTCGGGGTTCGCGAGGCGGTACTCATGGGTTCTCCATCCATCGGCGCTGGTCAGTGGGTGGACAGGTGGTGTGTGGCCGGTGTCGCGTGGTGGCGGCAGCGGACTGAACGAGACGGGTTGGCTCGAGGAGATGAGTGGGTCGCCGGGGTGGAAACGGCCCAGCAGGTGTCCGCACATGCGCGCTCACACCTGGTCGATACGCAGCAGGTTGCCGGTCGGGTCCCGGAAAGCGCAGTCCCGGACCCCGTACGGTTGATCGGTGGGTTCCTGCAACACCTCGGCGCCGCCTGCCACCAGGCGATCGAAAAGGCCATCGAGGTCGTCGGTCGACAAGGTCAGGGCGCCGTAGCTGCCCTTCGCGATGAGCTCCAAGATGGTCCGACGTTCATCATCGGTGATCCCGGGTTCGGCCGCCGGCGGGTACAGGACGATCGACGTCTCGGGCTGATCGGGGGGACCGACGGTGAGCCACCGCATGCCCTCGTACCCGACGTCTTTGCGAACCTCGAATCCGAGGGTGTCCCGGTAGAACGCCAGTGCTGCCTCGGGATCGGTCTGTGGGAGGAATGCGTACTGAATCTTGATTGCCATGGCCACCACGCTAGTTCCGGCCGGTGCCCTGTGCTTCTCGATTCCTGATCGGTCTGGTGACCTGTTTCGCCAGACACGCGGGAATGCCGTCGGTGGAGACCGCCGCGCCGTTGCGGTAGGCGCTGGGAGATATCCCGACCAGTTCGGTGAACCGAGTGCTGAAGGTGCCCAACGACGAGCAACCGACTTCGAAGCAGACGTCGGTCACGCTCATGTCCCCGCGTCGCAGCAAGGTCATCGCCCGTTCGATGCGGCGCGTCATCAGATAGCTGTACGGCGACTCGCCGTAGGTCCGACGGAACTCCCGGCTCAGGTGCCCGGCCGACATGTGTGCACCACGCGCGAGCGCCTCCACGTTCAACGGTTGGGCGTACTCGCGATCGATACGGTCGCGCACGCGTCGCAATCGGGTGAGATCGCGGAGGCGTTGCTCGTCGTCTGTCGCTGAGGCCACGGAAGTGATCGTGCCATGTCGCGTGGGGGTTTCCCAGCGTGCGGCGCACGTGGGGCCGACGTCAGTGAGCGGCGACGACACCGACGAACCAGCCACCGGCATCCAGATGCAGCTGTCCGTCATGATGATTCGACCGATCCCCGTCGAGTTCGTCGACGTGGTGCAACTCGGTGGTGACCGCGTGGGGATTGGCGTTCACGGCGACGACCAGCGCCGGATCGATCTCGACACGGTAGACGAGCAGGCCCTGATCGACGGTCTGGCAGGTGACCGGGCTCTGATGCACGCCGGGATGCCGTCGACGCAGCCCGATGAGTCGTTGGTGGACTCGATACCTGTCCGGCAGTGCTTCGTCGGGGTGGTCGGGCAATGCCGTCCGGATTGCGTCGTCGCCACCGAACCGCTCTTCCTTCACGCCGGTCCAGCCGAGTTCGTCGCCGTAGTAGACCGCGGGCGTGCCACCGACGGTCGCCAGGATCACGGTGGTCAGGTCGATCATCTGCGTGTCGAGCCTGCTCGCCATCCGGGTGACGTCGTGGTTGCCCACGAACGTCCACGGCACGAAGGTGTCCAGCATGTCGTTGTGGCGTTGCAGTGACCACGCGAGCTCGTGCATGTTGACGTCGGTGACGGCACTCCAGATCGCCTTCCACAGTTCGTACTGGGTGACGGAGTTCAGCCCACCCTCGCGTACTGCCGCCGGGTAGTCACCGTGGATCATCTCGCCTACCACGTAGACATCCGGAAAGTCGGCGCGAACTCTGGGTATCACGCTGTGCCAGAAGTCATTCGGGACCGCGTAAGCGGCATCCAGGCGCCATGCGTCGATGCCGGTCTGCGCCCAGTGCGTCATGACCTCCACGACGAGATCGGCCACCTCGGGTCGCGAGTGGTCGAGTTCCACGAGGTCGGCGTGCCCCTCGAAGGCCGCCACACCGTCCGGCCCGTCACCGCGTCGCGCCCACCCGGAATGCCCCGTCCCACCCGGATCGGCAACGGCGCGATGATGTTTGGACACGTGGTTGAACACACCGTCGAGCATCACGCGGATGCCGCGCGACCGACACGCGTCGACCAACTGGGTGAAATCGTCGATCGTGCCCAGGCGCTCGTCGATTGCCAGGTGGTCGAGAGTGTCGTATCCATGTGTGGCCGAACGGAAGATCGGTCCCAGCGCGAGTCCGTTGGCGCCGAGATCGATCACATGGTCGAGCCAGTCGATCAACGCCGACAACGGTCGGTGGCAGGTGCGATCCACCCCGGTCGTGTCGGCCCCGAGTGCTCCGAGCGGATAGACATGCCACCAGATCGACGTCGCAACCCAGTCGGGCTCTGGCACTCGCATGGGTGCACCCTACTGATCTCGACGGTGGCATGCGAGCACCCTGGCGCTGGCACCGGTTTGCCGGTCTGCTGTTCGGGTAAACCTCGTTCCATGCAGACACGATTCGGCTACGCACCGATGACCGGGCAGACCGGATTCGACGGTGTCCTCATCGAGCACTGGAATCACAGGAGTCACACCAGCACGATCGGTGAATCTGCGTGCGCCAGGGCGCGGGTGCCGATGTGCTGGACCGCGCGTGGCGCCGACGTGATGGCCATCTGACGTGGTGGCGGTGTGTGAGAATCACTGTGCTGCATAGATTGTCGATCCAGTTCGAGGTGGCCGAAACCCGCAACGTGCAACGAGTGCTCGACCACCGGCGTAAGATGCTGTGAGGACCTGAAACAGTCCGGGTACGCACAGTCAGCCCTGTACCGGATCAACCCTTTTCGGAGGCGATATGTCCGACAACAATCCTTTGTATACGACCCGAGATTCGGGAGCGCCCGCCGGGAGTGATGAACATTCGCTCACGGTCGGGGCAGGTGGGCCGATCGTCCTGCACGATCATTATCTGATCGAGCAGATGGCGCAGTTCAATC
This sequence comes from Gordonia sp. CPCC 206044, assembly GCF_048537895.1. Classification (NCBI taxonomy): domain Bacteria; kingdom Bacillati; phylum Actinomycetota; class Actinomycetes; order Mycobacteriales; family Gordoniaceae; genus Gordonia; species Gordonia sp. CPCC 206044. The sequence goes on along the minus strand of NZ_JBCLVL010000008.1, from coordinate 241,106 downwards.
GCGAGCGTATCCCCGAACGCCAACCACATGCCAAGGGCAGCGGGGCCTTCGGTACGTTCGAGACCACGCAGGACGTCTCTGCCTACACGTGTGCCGGACTGTTCCAACCGGGCGTGAAGACCGACATGATGGCCAGATTCTCGACCGTGGCCGGCGAGCGCGGTAGCCCCGACACCTGGCGCGATCCAAGGGGTTTCGCCTTGAAGTTCTATACGACCGAGGGCATCTACGACATGGTCGGCAACAACACCCCGGTCTTTTTCATCAAGGATCCGATGAAGTTCCAGCATTTCATCCGATCGCAGAAGAGGCGCGCCGACAACAACCTGCGTGATCACGACATGCAGTGGGACTTCTGGACCCTGTCCCCGGAGAGTGCGCATCAGGTCACGTGGTTGATGGGCGACCGCGGGATCCCGAAGACCTGGCGACACATGAACGGCTACAGCTCACACACCTATCTGTGGGTCAACGCCGAAGGCGTCAAACACTGGGTCAAGTACCACTTCATCACCGATCAGGGAGTCGAGTGCTTCACCCAGGACGAGGCCGATCAGATGGCCTCGGCGGATACCGATTTCCACACCCGCGACCTTTTCGAGTCGATCGCCGCAGGTGATCACCCGAGTTGGACGCTGAAGGTCCAACTCATGCCGTACGAGGATGCCACGGCGTACCGGTTCAATCCGTTCGACCTGACGAAGGTGTGGCCACACGGCGACTACCCGCTGCACGAGGTCGGGAAGATGACCTTGCACACCAATCCGACCGACAATCACGCCCAGATCGAGCAGGCGGCGTTCGAGCCGAACAACGTCGTCCCCGGCATCGGATTCAGCCCGGATCGCATGTTGCTCGGCCGGGTCTTCTCCTACGCCGACGCGCATCGCGCACGGTTGGGCGGCAATTACAAGCAGATCCCGGTCAACGCCCCGCGCAACGACGTCCACAGCTATTCGAAGGACGGCGCGATGCGGATCGATCTGGCGAGTGATCCCGTGTACGCGCCGAACTCGAAGGGCGGGCCTGCGGCGGTCTATCCCGGACAGGCCGAGCCCCAGTGGGCGGCCGACGGTGACATCGTCCGCAGCGCCTACGTGGATCATCCCGAGGACGACGACTGGGGCCAACCGGGCACCATGGTGCGGGAGGTCTTCGACGACGCCGCGCGAGAACGCCTCGTGGACAACGTCGTCGGCCATCTGCTCAACGGCGTGTCCGAGCCGGTCCTGGAGCGTGCCTTCGAATACTGGGCGCGCGTCGACGAGAACATCGGTGCGCGGATCAAGGCCGGTGTGCAGGCGCAGAAGGACGAGTCGGATCCCAAGGCAGCCGACCAGGGCAATCCGGCGCGCACGTCCATGCAGCACAAGGTCTGATCCTGGGACCCGCCTCAGGCGAGCAGACAGGACAACGCGGTCAGGACACGCTGGGTCTTCATGTCCGTCGGTGACGGTGTGAGACCGCGCGTCCTGACCGCGTTCTCCAACGCGACCTGGGCCGCATCTGCCCGTGCTTCGAGATCGTCCGCCGACTCCCCGGGCTCGGCGTGCACCACGGTGGAGATCTCCAGCATGTCGACGTCGGCGACCGACCAGCGTTCGACAGCGACCTCGGCCCCGTCGAGGAGCACATCCGACCAACGCCAGGAGTCGATCGGTCCCAGCGGTACGAGATGGTCGATCGGCACACCGGCCGGGGTGCAGGTCACCAGGAACTGTCGTTGTCCGGAATCGAGGACGTGAGCGGGATCGGCTCCGGCGCTCATCGCCTCGGCCAGCGATCCGGGCTCCCGACGACTGATCGCCGACGCCGCGGTGGCTCGGTGCGAGCCACACCAGTCGCCCTCGAGTCGGTATGAGAAATCACCGTCGGTGAACGGTTCCGACCATCGCGCCGGGAGCTGCCGCGGACTGCAGGGCCGTAACCGCACGGTCAGGTCGTCGTGATGCTCTCCGCTGCGCATTCGGATGATGAGATGACTGTCGAGCAGCGGTAGCGCACAGCTCCCGGGAGTGCTGCGTGCTTCGGCGAACCAGATCTTTCGGCGTTCCGCCGGTGGCGACGTCATGCCGAGACGATCGAGTGCATACGGCACCTCGCCGTCGAGGTTGACCTTGATCTCGATCGGTGGGATCACCACGCTACCGCCCTTCTTCGGGTGCCATGACGACGCGCGGACGATCCGAACCACGTCGGTACGGCCCATCGTCGTCGGGAAGGTCGACGGGCGCGCGAGTACGCCACTACCTCACTTTTCGAGGCGCCCAGACCTTGCTTCGACGGCATCGTCGCCCGGCGTCACGGCGTATGTCCGGACATGGTGGATTCGCTGTGGTCAATGGGATCGGCGGCGTGAACGGCGGACACGCGCGGATGACCGCTCCGGAACGAGTAGTCGACTACTCATGTGGCTTGACCCCCACACGTCCATACTTGGCGGTACAGCGAGATCACCAGGGCGAATCCACGAGAATCCAGCGTCGGGAGGCGCTGGTGCGGAGGTGGCGATGTTCGGACGGGCACGTGTGATGTCCCTGCTCGGGGGCCTGTGGTCGGGAGGATCCGACGAAACCGATCGTCGGCCGATACTGACGCGCACGCTGGCGGGTACCGCAGAGAGGATCGACGGGATACTCGGCTGGTCCAACCTGCCCCTCCCCTTGGGTGTGGCCATCTTGGTCGGCCTGCGCAGCCAATTGCGCGCCAAGAACCTCTTCGACACCGGTTCGCACCCCGCCGGTCCGCTCCCGGCAGGCACGATCGAGGAGTATCGGGCGCGCACGGTGCCCGGCACCTACAACGACGTCGCCGTCCCCCGCATCGGGTCCACCGGCAGCCGATTCGGACGCAACATCCCGCTCGATCGCGGCTTCCCGGAGACCGAGGAGACGATCCTCGAACCGAATCCGCGTCTGGTCAGCCTGACGTTGCTGGACCGCCGCGAGTTTCGGCCTGCCGAGAGTCTGAACCTGCTCGCGGCGGCCTGGATTCAGTTCGAGGTGCACGACTGGTTCAATCACCGTGTTCCCCCGAACGAGCCCGACCGGTACGCGTCCTGGGAGATTCCCCGCCCGCCTGGCGATCCGTTCGGGACCGCACCGATCACCTTTCCCCGCAACGAGCCGATCGCCGGCGCCGAACCCCACCATCCGCCGACACACACGACCACCGCCACGTTCTGGTGGGACGGGTCGCAGATCTACGGCGACGACCCGGCCTATGCCGAGGCAATCCGATTGCCCGACGGGCAGATCGATCTCGACGAGGTCGGACTACCCCCCGTGGAGACCGACGACCTTCTCGACAAGGAGGGCCCCGCCGCCAACTTCTGGGTGGGACTCGCACTGATCCACTCCCTGTTCCTGCGCGAACACAACGCCATCTGTCGTCGTCTCATCACCGCCTATCCGCACATGTCCGGCCAGGAGGTCTACGACACGGCGCGACTCGTCAACTGCGCACTGATGGCCAAGATCCACACGGTCGACTGGACCCCGGCGATCATCGCGCATCCGACGACGGCCTTCTCGTTGCGGGGCAACTGGTTCGGGCTGCTCGGAGAGAAGTTCGCCAACCGCTGGGGGCACGTCGTCGACAACGAGCTGATCAGCGGCATCCCCGGGAGCAGGACACAGTCCCACGGGGTTCCGTTCTCGCTCACCGAAGAGTTCGTGGCGATCTACCGCATGCATCCCCTGATGCCCGACGACATCGCCGTCCGAGACCTGGCCACCGATGAGGTGAAGGTGCGGCACCCCATTGCCGACGTCATGGTCGGCGATGTGCGCAAGCGTCTCGGTGAGGCGTCGATGGCCGATCTGCTCTACTCGTTCGGGCGCGCCCATCCCGGCAGCCTGAGCCTGCACAATTTTCCGGGTGCACTGCAGAATCTGGCCCGGCCCATAGGTGACCCGATCGATCTCGCCACCATCGACATCATGCGTGTCCGCGAGCGAGGGGTGCCGCGCTACAACGAGTTCCGTGAATTGCTGCGTCTGGCACCCGCGTCCGATTTCCTCGAGTTGACCGGTGGTGACGTCACGGCAGCGGCCGAGCTCGAAGGTGTCTACGGCCATGTCGACGATGTCGATCTGATGATCGGGCTGTACGCGGAGCCGAAGCCGGACGGATTCGGGTTCAGCGACACCGCCTTTCGGCTGTTCATCCTGATGGCGTCGCGGCGACTGTCGTGCGATCGGTTCTTCACCGACGGCCTGGGACCGGGCAACTACACGGAAGTCGGTATGACCTGGCTGCGCACGAACTCGATGCGGACGCTGCTGCTGCGCCACTTCCCCACCCTGGCACCCGCCCTGGCCGGTGTCGCCAATCCCTTTGCCCCCTGGCATGTCCCGAACCGCGACGGAGAGGATGCACCGCGATGACCGACACCGACCCGGTCACGACATCGACCGATCCGAACCGGACCTACGTCGAGTACCACGACGATATCGAGACGCCGGAACCTCGCGAGGCCGAGGACATCGAGACGATGGTGCGCGTGCTCCGACTCAACAACGAGCGCGCCTACCGCAAGTACAAGCACGGCATCCGCGACGCACATGCCAAGGGGCACGGACTGTTGCGAGGTGAACTCGAGGTGGCGGCCGATCTGCCGCCCGAGTTCGCCCAGGGGATGTTCGCCGAGTCGAAGACGTACCCGATCGTGGCCCGCTATTCGAGTACGTCGGGGGCCATCCGCAATGACGGTGTCCGGGGCGTGCGCGGGCTCGGCGTGAAGGTGATCGGTGTCGACGGCGACCGCCTCCAGGACGACGATGCGACCACCCAGGACTTCATCATGGTCACGCATCGAGAGTTCCTGTTCAAGGGCGCTCGGGACTACGCCACGAAGGGCATGGTGTTCGCGTTTTGGCTCGCCCGCCTGCCCGATCCCCTTCTCAAAGTGGGCAGCAAGCTCCTGGCGGCGCTCGACCAGGAGGTCCTGGCACGTCTCCCGGGACGCTGCTCGCTTCCCGAATCGCTGATGGTGTTCGTCAAACCCAACACGCACATCCTCGGCGACTGGTTCCACACGTCGGCGCCACTGCGCTACGGCCGCCACGTCGCCAAGATGCAGATCGTGCCCAGCTCACCGGAGGTGAAAGCGCTGAGCGGACATCTGATCGGCGACGACCCCGGGGTCAACGCGCTGCGCGACTCGATCGTGGATTTCTACGCACTGCACAGTGCCGAGTACGCACTGCAGGTCCAGCTGTGCACCGACCTCGCGACCATGCCGATCGAGGACGCGACCGCGGAATGGAAGGAGAGCGAGTCGCCGTACGTCACGGTGGCGACCATCCGATTCCCGAGCCAGGATCCCGCCACGCCGGAGCGGGTCGCGTTCGCCGACGACGTGCTCTCGTTCAACTCGTGGCGCGGGCTGCAAGCGCATCGACCACTCGGCTCGATCAACCGCCTCAAGCGTCGCGTGTACGACGCGTCGAGCGACTTCCGGCACCAGGCGAACAACGCACCCCGGATCGAACCCTCTGATGTCGGCGAATTGCCTCGATGAGCACGGTCACCTGGGCGGACGACAACGGCGGAGGCGCGCCCGACGCCAGCGTGCCCGGGGCCGTTCACCTCGGCGAATCCGGTGCCGTGACACACCTGGGAGCTCTATACTCTGGCCCCATGGGTGGCCGTTGGCAGCTGCTCGGCCGGCCCACCGAGCATGAGGCGATCCGTTCTGCGCTGACCAGCACAGACGGCAGTGGCGTCGTGCTCGTCGGCACCGCCGGGGTCGGCAAGACCACCCTGGCCCGCAACGTCACCGCCGAGTTCGCCGGCCCCGTGCACTGGGCTGCGTGTACCCAGTCGTCACGCGCGATCCCGTTGGGCGCCTTTGCTCCCTGGGTGGAACGGACCGCATCGCGTGACCCGATCGCGGCCTTGACGTCGGCGCGTCAAACCCTGCTGGCCGAGCCTGACACCGTCCTGGGTGTCGACGACGCCCATCTCCTGGATCCGTTGTCGGCGACGCTGTTACATCAGATCGCGGTGGAACGGTCGGCGCGTGTGATCACCACCGTCCGCAGCGGTGAACCCGTCCCGGACGCCATCACCTCGCTCTGGAAGGACGGGTACCTCACCCGAATCGAATTGGAGCCGTTCGACAAAGACGAATGCACCGCCCTCGTGGAGATGGTGCTCGGTGGCACGCTCGAGGGCCTCAGCGCCGATGTGATGTGGGAGTCGTCGGGCGGCAACCCGCTGTTCCTGCGGAACATGGTCGAGGGTGCCGTCGATGCGGGCACGTTGTCGGAGGTCAACGGCGTCTGGCAGCTACGCGGGCCCACCGCGGTGCCGTCGGGTCTCGTCGCGTTGCTCGACGATCGGATGGATCGGGCCGGTGACGGCGTCGTCGACGCGCTCAAATTGCTGGCGCTCTACGAGCCGCTCGACATCGACACCCTGATCGGCCTGGCAGGCGACGAGGCGGTCGACGCCGCGGAGGTCCGCGGTCTCATCCGGGTGACCCGGGACGGGTCGGTGGTCAATGCGCGCTTCAGCCATCCGCTCTACGGCGACGTGATGCGCCGGCGGATCGGAACCGCGGCAGGACGCACTCTCCGGTCACGGATCGTCGCAGTGCTGCGTGATCACTCCGTCGAGACCGCGGCCGATCGGATCCGACTCGCCAAACTGTGTGTCGACGGCGACCAGGAGCTCGACGTCAAGTTGCTGGTGTCCGCGGCCAAGGATGCCGTCGCGTTGACGAATCTCCCACTGGGCGAACGCCTGGCACGTGCCGCATACGAGCGTGGCGGCGGATTGCCTGCGGCCGAACTCCTCTCGCGAGCCCTGATGTGGCAGGGCCGCATCGCCGAGGCCACCGATGCCCTGGCGCCCTTCGACCCCGACACACTCGACGAACTGCAACTCGCACAGTGGGGTCTGCCCCGGATGAGCTTGCTGTTCTGGTCGATGGGTGATGTCGAGCAGTCCCATCGCATCCTGGATCTCCTGCGGGCCAGGGTCACCCACCCGGCAGTTCGCCTCGTGGTGGATGCCGCCGCGAGCGCGATGTCGGTGCACGAGAACCGGATCGACGAGGGCATCGCGGAAGCCGAGCGCGTCCTCGCCGATCCGAACGCACCCTCGCAGGCCGTCGATTTCGCCGCGTTCGGCGCTGGTCTGGCGATGCCGGTGGCCGGCCGTGGCCGCGATTTCGGACTGATCGCCGACCGTTGTCGTCCCGAACACAAGGCGACCGACGGCATGATCAAGGCGATGGTCCGCTACGGCGACGTGCTGGCGCTGGTCACCACCGGCGAACTCGACCTTGCCCAGCGTCGGGCCGACGAGTACGCGGAATTCTCGTCGGCAGGTCAATTCGTCGGGTGGGCGATCGCGAAGATCATGGGGGGTGTCGTCGCCACCTATCGTGGCGCATTCCGTGAGGCCGTGGACAGTCTCGAACAGGCCCTCGCGGCACTCAACGCCGACAACTCGCTGCCGTGGATGCTTCCGGCCCGGCTGGTACTCGTCCGCGCCTATGCGGCCCTGGGCGACATCGCCAACGCCGAACGTGTGCTGTCGGACGCCGAGGAGCACGTGGGCCCGCACGAGGCCATCCACGACCCGCAGCGCATGGTGTCGCGGGCGTGGGTGTCTGCCGCCACCGGCAGTGGAAAGAACACACTCGACCTCACTCACCAGGCGGCCGATCTCGCCCACGACTCGGGCCAGTATGCCGTGGAGGCCGACGCGCTGCACCTCGCCGCCCGCCTCGGTGACCGGGCCGTCGCCGCGCGTCTCGGTGAGATCGCACAACGCCTGCAAGGCCGTGCGGGCGCCCTGTATGCCCGTCACGCCATCGGTGTCGCGGACGGCGACGCGATCGCTCTGGACAAGGTCAGCCAGGAGTTCGAGGAAGCAGGGATGCTGTTGTCGGCGGCGGACACGGCCGCGCAGGCGGCCGCCCTGCACGAACGGGCCGGACGACGGCGCGAGAACGCCGAGTCGAGCGCGCGTGCATTGCGGCTCTCCGCGCGATGCGACGGGGCGACCACCGCGGCGATCCGGGAAACCGCCCGGCCGCTCCCGGTGACGGCCCGCGAACGGGAGATCACGGCACTGGTCGCACAGGGCCTCACCAACCGGGAGATCGCCGAGCGGTTGACCGTGTCGGTGCGTACCGTCGAGGGCCACATCTATCGGGCATGCATCAAACTCGACGTCGACGACCGAGAGGCTCTCGCCCGCATCGTCTGGCAGGGCGAGAGCCGCTGAGCAACCGCGTCGTCGACGTGTCGCCTACGCGTCCAAGGTGATCCGCACCGACACCTCGCCGCGCTCGTTGCGGTTGCTGACCGCATGCCCGGTCCGGGTGCCACCGTCGAGATCGACGGAGATCGGTGCACCGTCGCCGGAGAAGTTGCGCCACCACGTCTTACGATCGGGCATCGCGACACCGACGATCACCTCGTCGCCCTTGCGGCGGTATCCGACCGGGAGTTCGAACTGCTTGCCGGACTTTCGTCCGGTGTAATGCAGCACCGTCATCGACCCGCTCAGTGCCGAGCCGATACCCGGCAGGCGGAGCAGTGGGGTCACGCCCTTGTTGAAGATCGCGGCGGTCTTCTGGAATCCGTTCATTGGCAACCTCATGGGTGATGCGTGGTGCATGGAAGGTGAACGCTGTCGACGTTACCAAGATCGAACCCACACACGACCGCATTGAGAGGCCCGGATGTCCTAGGCTCGCCCTGTGGAGAAGGTCGATGTCATCGTCGTCGGCGCCGGTGTGATCGGTCTCGCGGTGGGCCGGCGGCTGGCCCGCGACGGGCGTCAGGTGGTGATCTGTGAATCCGAGGATTCCGTTGGTACCCAGACGAGTTCACGCAACTCGGAGGTGATCCACGCCGGCATCTACTATCCCGCCGGCAGCCGTAAGGCCGACTCGTGTGTGCGCGGCCGCGAGATGCTCTACCGGTATTGCACCGACCACGGCGTGGCTCATCGGCGCCTCGGCAAACTGATCGTCGCGACCGAACCCGACCACCTCGGGCACCTCGAACGGATCGCGCAGCGAGCACATCGCAACGGCGTCACCGACGTCCGTGCCGTCGACGCTGACGAACTGGGCGAACTCGAACCGGACATCTCGGGAGTCGCCGCGCTGCTCTCCCCGTCGACCGGCATCATCGACGGGCACGGCCTGATGCGTTCGCTGCGGCGCGATGCCGAAGATGCCGGCGCCGTCGTCGCGGTGCACAGCACGGTCACCGGAGGTTCGGTCGGCCACGACGCGATCACCGTCGAGGTCGACGGCTCCGGCCCGGTGGCCTGTCGCACGCTGATCAACTGTGCCGGCCTGCGCGCCTGGGACGTCGCCGCATCGTTGCGTGGCTTCCCCGCGGACCGTGTCCCGCCACGTCGGTACGCGAAGGGCAACTACTACGCCCTCGCCCACGGGTCGGTGCCGTTTCGACGGCTCATCTACCCGGTGCCCGTCGACGGTGGTCTCGGGGTCCACCTGACCCTGGACCTCGACGGCCGGGCACGGTTCGGACCGGACGTGGCCTGGACGGACGAGGTCGACCTCGCCGTGGACGATTCCCTCGCCGGGGTGTTCACCGCGGCGATCCGGACGTACTGGCCTGCACTCCCCGACGACGCCCTACGGCCCGACTATGCCGGTGTGCGGCCCAAACTCAGCGGCCCCGGAGCGCCTGCGGCCGACTTCCTGCTGCAGGGGCCGGCCGATCACGGTGTCCCCGGGCTGGTCCAGCTGTTCGGCATCGAATCACCCGGTCTCACGTCGTGCCTGGCGCTGGCCCGGGACGTGGCGACGATGGTGTGATGCGGTCGGAGATCTGCGCCACTACCGCCGACGTTAGGGTGAGGAAACCGTCGGAACACAGGAGAATCATGAAACTCGGTCTACAACTGGGATATTGGGGTGCACAGCCCGCCGCCAACCACGCCGAACTGGTCACCGCCGCGGAGTCGGCCGGATTCGACAGCATCTTCACCGCCGAGGCATGGGGGTCGGACGCCTACACACCGCTGGCCTGGTGGGGTTCGGCGACCGAAAAGGTGCGCCTGGGCACGTCTGTCCTCCAGCTGTCGGCCCGTACGCCCACCGCGTGTGCGATGGCCGCACTGACCCTCGATCACCTGTCCGGCGGACGGCACATCGTCGGCCTCGGCGTGTCCGGGCCGCAGGTCGTCGAGGGATGGTACGGACAGAAGTTCGCCAAGCCGCTGGCCCGCACCCGGGAGTACATCGACATCATGCGGCAGGTGTGGGCACGCCAGGCGCCCGTCACCAGTTCCGGACCCCACTATCCGCTGCCCTTGGCCGGCGAGGGCACCACCGGGCTTGGCAAACCCCTCAAGCCGATCACCCACCCGTTGCGGTCGGACATCCCGGTCATGCTCGGCGCCGAGGGGCCCAAGAACGTCGCCCTGGCCGCAGAGATCGCCGACGGCTGGCTCCCGCTGTTCTACACACCGCGGATGGCCGACACGTACAACGCGTGGCTCGACGAGGGTTTCGCGCGGCCGGGTGCACGCCGTAGCCGCGCGGACTTCGAGATCTGCGCGACCGCCCAGATCGTGATCACCGACGATCGGGCCGCGACCTTCGAGGCGATCAAGCCGTTCCTGGCGCTCTACATGGGCGGAATGGGCAGCGAGGACACCAACTTCCACGCCGAGGTGTACCGGCGGATGGGGTACTCGGACGTCGTCGACGAGGTGACCGCGCTGTTCCGCAGCGATCGCAAGGACGAGGCCGCACGCATCATCCCCGATGTCGTCGTCGAGGACTCGGCCATCGTCGGGGACGCCGACCACGTCCGCGAACAGATCAAGGTGTGGGAGGCGGCCGGGGTCACCACCATGTTGGTCTCGCCGGGAAGCGTCGCCGAGGTGCAGCAACTGGCGACGTTGATCTGAATCGTGCCGTCGGTCAGTGAGCGTGCGCCCGGGTCAGTGATTCCAACCAGGCGTGTACAAGCGGAACCACGCTCGCACCCTCGCCACTGGCCGACGCGACCCGTTTCATCGACCCGCCTCGGATGTCTCCCGCGGCGAACAGACCGGGTTCGCTGGTCGCGAGATTCGGCGGCGGAACGTCCTGCGACCACCGATGGCGTGGCACGTCCCGTCCGGTGAGGACGAAACCGTTCGCGTCGCGTTCCACCTGCTGCGGTAACCAATCGCAATGTGGTGATGCACCCAGCAGCAGGAACAAACCACCTGCCGCACAACGTTCTTCGCCACCGGTGTGCCGGTTGCGCAGCGTGAGCCATTCGAGTCGGCCTGCGCCGCCGCCGTCGACCACCTCGGACGATCCGCACACCGTGATCCGGGGATTGAAGGCGATCTCCCCGATCAGGTACTGCGACATCGTCTCGGCGAGATCGGCGCGACGGACCACGATCGTGACCGACCGGGCATACCGCGCCAGATGGATCGCGGCCTGGCCCGCCGAGTTCCCGCCGCCCACCACGTAGACGTCCTGACCTTCCATCTCCCGGGCCGCGCTCATGGCTGCGCCGTAGTGGACACCGAGGCCCACCAGGTTCTCCAGCGGTGCGACGCCGAGACGTCGGTAGGCCACCCCGGTACTGATCAGGACCGAGCGGGCGCAGACGTCGCCGCCCTCGGTCGTCACCCGATAGGGCGCGTCCGGATCGTCGACGACGAGGCTCTGTACCGGCCATCCCGTGTAGAACCGCGCACCGAAACGGGTCGCCTGCGTCCGTGCGCGCTGAGCCAGCCTCATCCCGGAGACACCTCGTGGAAAGCCCAGATAGTTACGGATCATCGAACTCGTGCCCGCCTGACCGCCGATGGCCTCCGATTCCACCACCACGGTGCTCAGGCCTTCCGACGCGGCATAGACGGCGGCAGCCAGCCCCGCGGGGCCCGCGCCCACCACCGCCAGATCCACGACCGCGGTCACGTCGACGTCGGAGGGCCGCCCGTAGAGCATGATGCCGACGTCGCGCGGTGAGGCAGGCGCGATCACCGTGGTGCCGTCGCCCTTCAACGACTGGACCAGCGGTGAACGTGGGTCGTGTCCATCGGATCCGTGTGTGCGCGAGAACAACCGAACGGCCTCGGTCCCCTCCACGCTCTCCCGTGGATAAGTTCGGTACGGCATCCCCATACGGTCGAGGACGTCTCGCACACCCATCGTCAGCGGGGTGAGTTCGTCGGAGATGATCCGCACCACCTCGACTTCGGGAACGGCCACCGTCGCACCCCAATCGGACAGGAGTTCGGTGATGGCGTAGTGGAACTCCTCGTCGCGGGGGCCACGCGGAATGAGGAGGAAGGTGTCGAACTTGCCCTTCTGCAAGGCCGGACGCAGCGTCTCGGTCTCTGTGCCGAAGCGGCTCCAGTGGATGGCGACCACACGTCGCGCGGTCGGCACGATGCTGCGAAAGGTGGCCAATGCCTCGAGCGGACTCATGTCGGGTAGTCGGGAATCCACCAGGATCATCGCGACCGGATGCTCGTCGCTGCGCAGCCGACTCAGCAGTGTGATGCCCTCGAGTGCTGTTGCCGCGCAGGTGATGTCGTAGTCGCGCCGATACCGCTCGAACTCCGAGAGCAAGGTGTCCGCGTTCTCCGACGAGACCACGACGATGGCGGGACGGGCGCCCGCGGGCACGACGGGTGTGGTCATCTGGTCGATCCTTCGGTCGGTGCGGTGTCGTCGGCGAGCGGCCCGATCACCACGGTGCGGGTGGCCAGTGCGCGGTCGCGGACGGTGAACAGTCGGGTGCCGGGTTTGCGGCCGATCCGAACCTCGCTGACGTCGAGGCCCGACTCCTCGAGCCGACGGTGGGTGACGTCGACGTCGGGGGCCCGCCACGCGACACCCCACAGAGCGCACCAGGCCGGCTCACCGGGGGCGGCCTCGACGCCCGCTATCACCTCGATGACGAGATCGCCTGCGCGGAAGAACAATTGGCGTGCGCCACCGCCGATGTCACGATCCAGCCGGAACTCGAGATCCAGGGAGGCCCCGAAGAGGGCCAGCGCGTGGTCGCGATGTGGAGCGGTGAACACCAGATGGTCGAAACCGCTGATGTCGCACGCAGGTGCCGCGTCGGCGCCCTCGGTGTCGTCGAGCCCGACCACGCCCACCGGTTCCTCGACGGCCAGTCCGCGCCGGGTCAACAGGCGCTCGGCAGCTGCGCGATCCGACACCCGGAACGAGACACGATGGTCGACGGTGCCGTCGTGACAACGGATGGTCCCATTGCCGACCGTGTGCGGGGTCGGTGACCCGAGCAGCCTCTCGTAAGCCGCGTCGGTCGCGATGACATCGGCAGTGGCCACGTCGACGACCGCGCTCTGCGCGTCCAACCGACTCATCGCGGTGGCTTACTGGTGATATGCCAAGCTCCACAAGCGCATTCGTAGCATCGCAGATGAACCGACGGGCCGGTGCGACGCCGGATGCGCGTGATGGCGTCGCGGGCGACCGCTTGCGCGACGTATGCCTCTTTGTCGGGGGTCGGACAGATCACCGTGGGCTCGGCCGACACCATCGATCGGCGTCGGGGGGCCGGACGCGCGGCCGTGCGGGCCTCGACGTCGCGATAGAACGCATCGAGATCATCGTCGGAGAACGGCACCCCTCCAGTCTACTGGCGTGTGCCGGTCCACACCGCGCGCCGCGTGCGGCACCGCCGTGTTCAGGCCCCGCGGCGTGCGGCGACGCGGTAGGCCGCGCCGCCCTGCTCACGGCGCTTCATCGCCTGGATCTCGTCGTGGTGACGTCGGGCGTGGTAGGCCAGCGGGAAGTATGTCAATCGCTCCGGGAGCGTCCGGTAGGCGAAGCGGATCGCAGTATGAATCCGTTCGAGTTCACGCTGCTCGGAGTCGGTCCAGGTGACCCCGAGAATCTCGCGTACCCGGGGATCCATCACCCCGATGGTGGTCAGGTAGTTGAGCTTCTGCACCGGCACCGACGCGACCTTGGCCACCGAGTTCGCGAATCGGACCAGCGGCGCGGGAACCGCGCAGTCCAGGCGCGGGGCGGCCTGCATCTGGGCGACGAGTTCCAGGGCCACCGGGTGTGCGGTGAGCCGGTTCTCGACCATGTCCTCGTAGTACGGCCAGAACTCCTCGATCGTCTCGGGGTAACCGCGCATCGGAACCTGGACGATCTTGGCGATCCGCCGATTGTCCCGGAACACCTCGGCCTCTTCGTCCTCGGTGAACTCTCGGCCCAGGATCAGGGGTGCCGAGCTCAGCGACGTGGGGAACGCTGTGGCGATCACCCATTGGTACGCCTCGGGGTTCAAGGCGCTGATGTGGCGCCCCTCCGCGTTGCGCATCTGCAGTGGCCGATGCATCCGACGAAGCCGCTTGCCCTCCTCGATCGCCTCCTGGCCGCCGTACACCCAGCGGAGCACGGAGTCGATCGATCGGATGGCGCGGCCCAGCGGATCGGTCCGGAAGACCGAGTACTCACCGACGACGTCACCGATGACCGGATGCATCACCTGCATCACGAAGGCTGCGCCGTTGACCGGGAGAAAGGTGTAGCGGCCCGTCAGTTGGGCCGTCAGGGAATCCGGCGGGACGAGCTCGATCTCGTCGTCCGCGTGCGAGATCACCGGTTCGTCGGCCTTGTCGGAGGCACTGAGTGGCGACGGTTGCGTGACTGTCATGGGTGATACCTCTTCCTCCAATTCTGAGCACTCTTGTAGTCAGATTAGCGGCCGAGTGGACAGGCGTACAGCGTTTCGTCCGAATCGCGTCAGCGCGCCATCCACAACTGCCGCCGGATGACGGCCTGGACGTCGACCAACCCCAGTGCGGTCACCTGACCGTCGCCACCCCTGTCAGAGCCCGCCCACGCCACGTTCAGCCATTTGTCCAATTCGGAAGGAACTTCGCGACATCGACATCGAGGAAGGGTGCGCGGATGAATTTGTCGCGGAGTCCCCATGGCACGGTGCAATCGAAGATGACCTTCGTCGAGATGCCGTGATCGAAGTTGGTCCAGAGGAATTCCGGATCGGCTGACGGGTCGAGCGGGTGGCAGCGTACACCCGGGATCGGGATGACCGAACGCTCTGCCTGGAACCGGGTCGTCATGGCCCAGAGAACATCGTCGGTGTCGAAGATGTCGACGTCGTCGTCCACCAGGATGATGTGCTTCATCTCGGGGAAAGCGCCGAAGGCAACGATCGCCGCCTGTCGCTCGCGCCCTTGATCGTTGTGATCCCGTTTGTGAATCTGCAGGATACCGACGTACTTGCCGCCGCCGGACGAATGGGAGTAGACATTCTTGACCAGACCCGGCAACGCGTTCTCCAGCGCCTGGAGCAGGGCACCCTCGGTAGGGATGCCGGCCAGACTCACATGTTCCTCGCCCGGACCGACCAGGGTCTGGAGGATCGGGTTGGTACGGGTTGTCACGGCTTTGACCTTGACGATCGGCAGGGACGGATTGGCCACCCCGTCGTAGCCGGGAAACTCCGGCATCGCGTAACCGGTGTCGGTGTTCTGATCTTCGGCGACTCGACGCCCCGGCAGGATCTCACCCTCGATGACGATCTCGGCCGACGCCAGCGCGTATTCCTCGACCGTCTTCGCCTTGACCAATTCGACCGGCGTGCCCTTGAGTCCTCCGGCGTACTCCAGCTCGTCGAACCCATATGGCGTTGCCGGGGGTTCGAAGGAGATCGCCATGTACTCGACCGGCGAGATGCCCATCGAGATGGTGATCGGCATCGGCTTGTCCATGGCGTCGTACTTTTCGTACATGAAGCCGATGTGCCGTCCGGTCTGCATGAAGACCGAGATCTCGTCGCGGTCCTGGACGCACAGTCGATGGATCGTGACATCATGATTGCCGGTCTCTGGATCGGTACCCCGCAGAACCGCCATACAGAAATAGGGCCCGGCGTCCTCCGGCGTGTTCGTCGGGGCAGGCAGGAGCGTCCGGATGTCGAAGTCCGGGTCGGAGGCGAGGTGGACGACTTCCTGACACGGTGCCTCGTCGACGAACACCGGATCCTTCGCATGCTCCATCGCGTTGAGCATGTGCCGGCCGAGGTACTTCTCATCGGCGCCGAGGAACATCGCGATGCGCTTGCGTGCCGCCAGTACACCGACGATCACCGGAATGGCGTAACCCTTGACGTTCTCGAACAGCATTGCAGGGCCGACCCGGGTGGGGCGCTGCACCGTGCCACCCGCGCCCACCTTCTTGTAGACGCCGGCGAGTTCCGCCTCCGGATCGACTTCGACTGCGGTCGAGACGAATTGACCGTCGTGCAGTTTGAGAAGTTCGATCCCCTCGCGCAGATCGTTGATCGGGGCGTGCGGAGCCGGAGGAGTCGTATCGGTCATGCGGTTACCTTCCCTATCCACTCGACGAAATCGGCTGCATCGGTATTGGCCCCGTGGCCCTCGTCCCAGTACATGATGTGGTTCACATCGTCCCCCAGTGCCGCCAGCGATGCGGCGAGATTCGACGAGACCGTGAGCGACGTGTCGGAATCTTTCGTGCCCAACCTGATCCACCAGTGCTTGGCACGCTGCGGGTTCTGCTGGGCGATGAAGTACATCGGGTTCATCAGATGTCGCAGGCCGGGAATGTCGGCGTCGAGGTTCCTGTCACCGGTGGTCGTGTGTGCGGCACTGAAATCGGTGAAATGCCGCGCCTTGGTGGTTCCGGTACCGAAGAGGTTGTTCTCGCCGGTCGACAGGTCGAACGCGTCGAAGGCGGGCAAGGTCTTCTTTCGTGCGCCGACGTGGGTCAGGAAGTCCTGCCACGTGAACTGCGCCCTGTCACCGCGCCAGGTTATGAAGGTGTTCTGCTCGAGATAGGCCTCGCGGTCCGCGTCCGACAGCGCGGAGAGGTAGCGCGCCGCCGACGGCTGGAGGTAGGTCTCGAGCAGGTAGTCTGCGTAGTTCTGCGGGGTGAGGGCACCGAACCCGTTGCGGCCCTTGAGCTCGAGCGAAGCCTGATAGCCGACGAACAGGTCGCGCATCTGACCGGACACGGCCTGGTCGACCTGTCGACCGTCGGACATGGGATTGGTGCCCCAGTTCCATTCGTAGGCACCGTCGGCGTGCTCCAGATCGGCGATGGGACACCAGTCACCGCTCGCGAAGATCGCGTCGCTACCATCTGCGGCGCCGACCTCGTCGAGGTATCTCGAATACAACGAACTGTCGCCGGAGGCGCCGAGCAAGGCCGAGAGCGCACCGCCCGCGCTGGTGCCGGTCGACACGATCCGATCGGTGTTGCCGGGCACACGGCCGGCGTTGGCACGCAGATATCGGACCGCCGCCTTGAGGTCGACGATCGCTGCCGGCGCGGTGCCGTAATAGACACCGTTGCCATCCACCAGAGTTCGGCCACGACACCCCGGTTCGACGGCGACGTAGCCGGACGCGACCGCGAGTTGCGCCAGGTTCACCATCTTTCCGCGCGCGCCGCGCATGGCATTCCCGCCGGAGTTCACCTCGTCGCTCGACCCAGCGGGGCCGGGCATCCCGTTGCCGGGCCCGCGCGATCCGCTCGGCATCCTCCCGGCCATCGGCCCACCTGACATCGACCCGCCCACCTCGGTCGCGTCCTTGACCGACGCCGGGAGATAGCCGCCCACGGAGTTCGCGAAGACGATCGGCGCACCGGTCGCGTCCACGGATTTGCCCTCGATCGATGTCGGAACGCTGATGACAAGGCTCTGGTAGTCGGCGTTCACAGGCTTGGCCACATAGGTGATCGGTGCGAAAAAGCGGTAGGTCACCTTCTTCTCACCCGCGTCGGTGGATACGGTCGTGGTCTTCTCCTCGAATGCGTTCGGATCGAAGACCAACGTTCCATCCGCCTGCGGCGATGCAGAACTCCTATCGGACGAACCGGACGGCATCGCGCAGGCGGTGGCCAGACTCGCGGCCAATGCGGATGCTCCCCCGAGAAAGGCGCGGCGTCTGATATCCATTCACGTTCCTTCCGAACACTCGTCCCTGCGGCACGCCTTCGCCGCGGCAACATTGCAGTGCGGTGACTCTTTCTGCGGCGACTGTCAGCGGTTGCGTGTGGCCTCGACCTCACGGAGGGCGTGGATCACACTCCGGAGGTGTTCGCGCATCGCGGCCTCGGCCGCGTCGGGACGGCCGGCACAGATCGCATCGATGATCGCGATGTGTTCGGGGAGTGAGACCGTCATCCGCCCAGGATGCATGGCCAGTTTGAACTGATGCCGGACCAGCTGGCCGCGCAATCGCTCGAGGATCTCCTGAGCCGCCGCCTGCCCGCTCATCTCCCGGACGCGACGGTGCAGCTGCTGGTTGCTTCGCGAGTACGAGAACACATCACCGTTGTCGACCGCGGTGGTCATCGCGGTGCGGATCTCCGACAGTTCCCGGATGCCATCGGACGTCACCGCATCGGCGGCCTTGGCCGCACACAGCCCTTCCACGACCATCCGGACCTCGGTGATCTCGATTGCCGCATCGAGCGAGACGGCACGTACCCGCGAGCCCCGGTTCTGGATGCGTTCCACCAGACCTTGATTCGCGAGATCTTGCAAGGCCCCCCGGACGGCACTGCGACTGGCGTTGAACTGCTGGCACAGATCCGCCTCGACAAGTCGTTGATTGGGCGCGAAATCACCATCGACGATCGCTGCGCGGATCAGATCCATCGCCGCATACGGGTCTTTCACGATCGCGCCGTCGTCGGTCGCCGTTGGCATCGCAGAACACCTCCCGATATCGTCAACAATTTTGTCGCCGACACTACCAGTTCACTCCTTGACGCGACCATTTTCGGCAAGCTGCCTTTTCAGGGTCAGTGACCTGCCGGAACGTCGGATGCTGCGAGCGGGACCGCACTCGACCATCGTGATCGATCGAGTCGGGTGATGACCAGCAAGGCCATGACAGCCACGCCCGCTGCGATCGCGAATGCGAAGAATCCCCATTGTGGCGCTCCGGCGGCGATCAGGACGCCGCCGAGCCAGGGCCCGAACACTGCTCCGAAGCGACCGATTCCCGACGTCCAGCCGATGGCGGTGGCTCGGTAATCCGTTTGGCTGTGTGCGGCAACGGATGCGTACACCATCGTCTGGGCACTGAAAAGCCAGGCGCCGGTGAAGAATACGACGATATAGGTGGCGATCACCGGCATCTGCATCGACATGACGAGGATGCCGGCACACGTGAGCCCGAACCACACCAGCGCCACGACAGTCGGGCCGATGCGGTCGGCGATGCGCCCGGCGATCGGGAATCCGACAATGCCACCGAGGTTGACCACCAACAGGAAGGCGAGCGCGGAACCGAGTTCGTAGCCGTTCGAGCGCATCATCACCGGCAGCCATGTGGCGAAACCGTAGACCAGCAGCAAACCTGCGAACGACGCGATCCAGAAGAGCAGCGTGGTCGTGCTCCGCGGTCCATCGAACAGTTCGCGAAGGCTGTGCCAGACCGAATTGACCGCGCGCCGCGGCGGAAGGTCGACGGCGACGTCGTCCATGTCGATGCCATGCCGGATCGCGAGCTGTCGCGCCTCGACGGTACGACCGCGGGCGGTCAGGAAGCTGAGTGATTCGGGCAGGTATTTGATCATCGGCACCACCGCCACCACCAACGGGAGGGCGCCGAGCAGGAACAGGAAACGCCATCCGTGACTGTCCAGGAAGGTCAGGCCGAGAAGGGTCGCCAGGATCCCGCGGCCTGATGAGCTGTCATCAGCAGGGCGACCATCAGGTTCGCGCGCTGCACGGGTGCGTACTCGATGACCAGCGAGATTGCGGTGGGAATCAACCCGCCGAGCCCCAGCCCGGCGACGAGGCGGGCCCCGGCGAACCACTCGATGTTCGGCGCGAGCGCGCACACCAGCGAGGCAAGCGAGAACAAAGCAACACCGCCGATCAGCGTCCACCGCCGACCGACGCGATCGGCGATGGGGCCGGCCGCAAGTGCCCCGATGAGCATGCCGAAGGTGGCGACGCTGCCGACATCACCGGCGGTGGCGGCGTCGAGGCCGAAGGCGGTGTCGTCGAGCATGTGTGGCAGAACCGCACCGTAGACAAAGGTGTCCATTCCGTCGCACAGGATCGCGAACCAGCAGAGACCCAGAACCAGTACGGCCAACCGGTTGCGCGCACCTGTGATGGTCGCGGGCGTCGCAAGGCCTGAGGCGATTCCCGTCATTCGAAACTCCTTGTCACCGGGATGTCGCGAGCAGTGATGTAGCTCACGTAGGCACCGACTGTACGGTTTCGGCACCAAGATGCGCAATGGTTTTGGTGTAGAAAATGTTGACAATTTTGGTTGCACCTGGCCTACTGAATATGCAGACGTGACGCCGCACACACTCGGGCATCACGCTGCGCACCGGAAAGGAGAAGACCCGTGAAAGACCCGGTGATAGTCACCGACATCGTGCGGAGCCCCCTCGACGCCGTGCAGGCCCTCGCGAAGCACGGAACCGCCACGGTGCATGAGGCCATGGGCCGCGTCGGACTTCCCGGACCGCAGTTCCGGCCCATTCAGAACGGCGCTCATATCGCCGGCAATGCGGTCACGGTGTTCAGCTGGCCGGGCGACAATCTGATGATCCACGCCGCGATCGAGCAGGTGGAGCCGGGCGACGTCCTCGTGGTCACCACCAACTCCCCCTCGACCGACGGGATGTTCGGCGAACTGTTCGCGACCGCTCTCCAGGTCCGCGGCGTCCGTGGCCTGGTGACCGAAGCGGGCGTCCGCGACGTCGCAGACCTCCGTGACATGGGTTTCGCCGTGTGGTCGACCGCGATCTCCGCGCAGGGCACGGTGAAGTCCACCCCTGGCGCCGTGAACATCCCCATCACACTCGGCAATGTCACGGTCTCCCCCGGCGACGTAGTGGTGGCCGACGACGACGGAGTGGTCATCGTTCCCCGAGGTGACGTCGAGGCGACGCTGGCCGCGTGTTCGGCGCGCCTCGACAAGGAAGCCGCATCGCGTGAGGCATTTCGCAACGGGCAGTTGGGACTCGATCGATACAACCTGCGACCCCTGCTCGATTCACTGGGCGTGCGGTATGTCACGCAGGCCGACTACCTGGCCGAGGATCGCTGAGATGATTGCCGTCCGGTGCATGCTGATGCGCGGTGGAACCTCCAAGGGCGCCTATTTTCTCGCATCCGATCTGCCTGCGGATGCCGCTGAGCGCAACTCCCTCCTTCTGCGGGTCATGGGCTCCCCGGACCCCCGGCAGATCGACGGGATCGGCGGGGGTCATCCGCTGACCAGTAAAGTCGCCGTCGTCGGACCATCGTCGCGGCCTGACGCCGACGTCGACTACCTGTTCCTCCAGGTCGCGGTCGACCAACACGTGGTATCCGACAGTCAGAACTGCGGCAACATCCTCGCCGGCGTCGGACCTTTCGCCGTCGAACGTGGATTGGTCGAATCCATCGACGGGCAGAACGAGATCCGGATTCACATGGTCAACTCCGGCGGCCTGGCCACCGCGCGTTTCGCCATGGACGGTGGGACCGTCACCTACGAAGGTGACACGGAGATCGCCGGAGTCCCCGGCACCGCGGCGCCCATCGCCATAGAGTTCGCCGACACCGCCGGATCGACCTGTGGCGCATTGTTTCCCAGTGGGCGCGTCGTCGACGAGGTGGACGGCGTCGCGGTCTCGTGTATCGACAACGGCATGCCGGTCGTGCTCGTCGCCGCCGCCGATCTCGGCCTCTCCGGAACCGAATCACCCACGGAACTCGAGGCTGACGCCGAACTCGGCGAGCGGGTGTCGTCGATCCGACGTTCCGCCGGGAAACTCATGGGTTTCGACGATGTCTCCCCCCTCACTGTCCCCAAGGTCACGCTGGTCTCGACCCCCGCCTCGGGTGGCACCTTGAACACCCGCACCTTCATTCCGGTGCGCTGCCACACCTCGATCGGTGTTCTCGGCGCACTCACGGTGGCCGCGGCCGCCCGCATATCCGGGACCGTGGCCCACCGCGTCAGCACATCTGCCGGCGGTCCCGTCCGCATCGAGCATCCCACCGGATTCTTCGACTGCGACATCGCCATCGGCACGAAACCCGACGGCACCACCATCATCGAACGGTCTGCCGTCCTCCGGACGGCGCGAAAACTGTTCGACGGCATCACTTTTGCCGCACCCTCCCGCTGAACTCACCGCATCAGAAAGCTGCATCATGGAAAACCTCGCCCGCTTCGACATCGCCCATCTCGGTCATGTCGAGTTGCTGACACCCACCTTCGACGAGAGCCTGTGGTTCTTCACCGACCTGCTCGGCATGCGTCAGGTCGCCACCGAAGGCAACAGCGCGTATCTGCGCTCATGGGACGACTACGAGCACCACACCGTCACCCTCACCGCACACGAGACCTCTGGTGTCGGAAAGCTCAGCTACCGTGCCTCGAGTCCCGAGGCGCTCGAACGCCGGGTTGCCGCGATCGAGGCGGCGGGACTCGGGCTGGGCTGGGGCGAGGGCGAGCCCGGCATCGGGAAGACGTATCACTTCACCGATCCAGACGGCCATCAGATGGACCTCTACTGGGAGACCGAGAAGCTCACGCCTCCCGCCGAATTCGCGCCGAAGCTGAAGAACCAGGCCGAACGCTACCCGGGCGCACCGGCGACGGTCCGGCGGCTGGACCACATCAACTATCTCGCAAAGGACGTCGAGACCAACGGCACGTTCCTCCAGGAGGTCCTGGGCGGCCGGGTCACCGAGCAGATCCGACTCGACACGGGAAACATCGCCGGCCAATGGGTCAGCTTCACCAACAAGACCTACGACGTCGTCTACACCGGCGACTGGACAGGCAGCAATGGACGGTTGCACCACGTCGCCTTTGCCACCGACACGAGGGAAGACATCCTGCGCGCCTGCGACGTCTTCCTGGAGAACGGGGTGTTCATCGAGACCGGTCCGCACAAGCATGCCATCCAGCAGACCTTCTTCCTCTACGTCTGGGAACCCGGCGGCAACCGGATCGAGTTCTGCAACCCCGGCGCACGCATGATCCTCGACCCGGACTGGGAGGTCATCGAGTGGAGCGAGGCCGAGCGCGCCAAGGGACAGGCCTGGGGACTCAAGACCATCGCGTCGTTCCACACGCATGGCACCCCACCGGTCCACGAGCCCGGGTCCTGAGCAGCAGACAGGCTCTGTCCCATCCCGATCCCAGGAGTTGACAGTGATCATCGACATCCACGGCCATTACACGACGGCTCCGAAAGCCCTGGGCGAATGGCGGGATCGGCAGATCGCCGGCCTCGACAATCCCGCGATCACCCCCGATCCGTCGACGTTGCGCATCACCGACGAGGAGATTCGCGACAGCATCGAGACCAACCAGCTGCGACTGATGGACGAGCGAGGGATCGATCTCACGATCTTCTCCCCCCGCGCGTCGTTCATGGCCCACCACATCGGTGACTTCCAGGCCTCTTCCCGCTGGGCTGCCATCTGCAATGAACTGTGCCATCGGGTCAGTCGACTCTATCCGGGCCGATTCGCACCGGCCGCCATGCTCCCCCAGTCCCCGGACGTGGACCCTGCCACCTCCGTCCCGGAGCTGATCAGGTGTGTCGAGGAGTTCGACGCCGTCGCCATCAACCTGAACCCGGACCCGTCCGGGGGGCACTGGACGGCGCCGCCGTTGACCGATCGGCACTGGTATCCGATCTACGAGAAGCTGGTCGAATACGACATACCCGCGATGGTGCATGTCAGTACGAGTTGCAACCCGGCCTTTCACACCACCGGCGCTCACTACCTCAACGCCGACACCACTGCCGTGATGCAGTTGATCCAGGGCGACCTGTTCGCCGATTTCCCCACTCTGCGAATGGTGATCCCCCACGGCGGCGGAGCCATACCCTACCACTGGGGACGCTTCCGAGGCCTGGCGATGGCGATGGACAAGCCGCCGCTCGAAGAACTCATACTGGGGAACGTCTTCTTCGACACGTGCGTGTATCACCAGCCCGGCATCGATCTCCTGCTCGACGTGATCCCCACGCGCAACGTACTTTTCGCCTCCGAGATGATCGGCGCAGTGCGTGACATCGATCCGCGCACCGGCCATCACTTCGACGACACACGCCGCTATGTCGAGCATGCCGACCTCGATGAAGCGGATCGAGTGGCCATCCTGGAAGGCAACGCACTCGCCGTCTATCCGAGACTCGATGCCCACGTGACGGTCTCGCCGGTAGGGTGAGCTCATGCCCGAGACAACGCCTGTCCCACGCCGGATCATCGTCGGGGTCACCGGCGCAACCGGGATCATCTATGCCGTACGTGCACTCGAGGTCCTTCGGTCGATCGATGTCGAGACCCACCTGGTGGTCAGCAAATCTGCCGAACTCACGATGGCCTACGAGACCGATCTCTCTCGAAGTGACCTCGCCGCGAAGGCCGATCACGCATATGCGGTCACCGACGTCGGGGCCCCGTTGTCGTCGGGATCCTTCCGGACGAGCGGCATGCTGATCGCACCGGCATCGATGCGGTCGGTCGGCGAGATAGCCTCCGGTGTCACATCGTCGCTACTCACCCGCGCCGCCGACGTCGTACTCAAGGAGCGGCGCCCACTGGTCTTGATGGTCCGCGAGTCCCCGCTGAATCTGATCCACCTGCGGAACATGGCCGCGATCACCGAGGCCGGGGGCACCATCTTCCCGCCGGTGCCGGCCTTCTATTCGCGGCCGTCGACACTGGAGGAGGTCGTCGACCACACCGTCGGCAGAGCGCTCGACCAGTTCGGACTCCACACGGACATCTTCCCCCGTTGGGACGACGAGTTGCGTAAATCCGTTGCCAAGGGCGGGGAGTGAACGCATCGGCTGCCCTCGCCCGCACGCGGATCGTCGTCATCGGCGGGACATCGGGTTTCGGTAGACGAATTGCGAGCCGCGGGCTGGCCGCCGGGGCCGCGGTGACCGTCGTCGGCCGAGACAGGTGCAAGCTCGATCGCGTCACCGCAGAGTTGTCCGCGCAGTTCGGCACGGAGGTGCGCGGCGCCGCCCTCGACGCGACGCTGACGGACGAACTCACCGGCTTTCTCGGCGACCTCGGCACGGTCGATCACCTGGTTTCCATGGTCGGTGGCGCGATGGCAGGTGGATTTCTCAGTGCCACATCAGAATTGATCCGGGCGACAATCGAGGACAAGTTCTACGCGAATCTGTCGATCGCCCGGGCGGCCGCACCTCATCTCCGGGATGGGGGCAGCATGGTGTTCACCGCCGGGGCAGGTGGACGACCGCATGAGGCAGCCGGCGCCCTGGTCGGAAACCATGCCATCTCGATGTTGGTGCAGGGCCTCGCGATAGAACTCGCACCTCGCGTCCGCGCCAACGCGGTCGCGCCGGCATGGACGCCGACCGGCCTCTGGCGGGACACTCCCGCCGACGACCTCGAGCGCACCCGACAGGACATGGCGCGCAGCATCCCACTCGGCCGGACCGCCGACCCGGATGAGGTCGCGCAGGCCTACATCTTCCTGATGGAGTGTGGTTTCATCACCGGCCAGACCATCGCGGTCGACGGCGGCGTCTCACTCGTCGGCTGACCCCGTCTCGACAGGTCGACCAGTACCCGAGGACCACTGCGACCAGGATCGGGGATAGAGCGCGACTTCGCCTGACGAACGGCCTCTGTTTATCGGCAGACAACCCAGATCGACTGTACCGCAGGAACTCCCAACGCGACCGGCGCCGAACCGTCGACCTCGATGTCGACGGTTCCGGCAAACGCACGTTTGCACGAATTCTGTTGTCGTTCACCGTTTTCCAGGCATCGTCCAGTCCGGGCGATGATGGCCGGGCAGTGAGTGCGCTGATCGAACGTTTCGCGGTCGACGGTCTCGTCGGGGCCCGGTCCACCATTGGCCGACCACCACGAGAAGGATGAGCGCGTGCGACGTCAGCCGACGCCGGGCACCGGCACCTGCGCGCCGGTCACGGCGGCTGAGGCGTCCGAGACGAGGAAACCGATAGTCTCGGCGATCGTCGCGGGCGATACCCATCCCTTGCGCGACGAGTCCGGTTGGGACTCGCGGTTTCCGGGGGTGTCGATGACCGACGGAAGGATGGCGTTCGCCCGGATTCCGTCGTCCTTGTACTCGGCGGCAAGGGCGCTGATGAACGCCCACACGGCGGCCTTCGAGGTGATGTAACCGGCGGCACCGGCGAACGGCGCAAACGCCGCCTTGGCGGAGACCCCCACGATCGAGCCGCCGCCCGCGGCGATCAGCTGCGGGATCGCCGCCTGACTGAGCAGGTAGAGCGGCCGGAGGTTGAGCCGGAGCAACCGGTCGAACTCGTCGACCGGAGTCGCGTCGATTCGCTCGCCCATCGCGAATCCACCGATCAGGTTGACCACGGCGGTCACCGGCGCACCTGCATCGTCCGCCGCCGCGGCGACCACGTCTCGCGCTCCCGCCTCGTCGAACAGGTCGGCCCGGACCAGTGTGAGCGCGTCCGATTCGGGCAACCTACCGAGTTCGTCCTCGACGATCCACGGCACCACGACCCGCCATCCGTCGCCGAGCAGCTTCTGTGTCACCGCGGATCCCAGTCCACCCGAACCGCCGGAGACGATCACCGTCTGCGTCATTTTCTCGTACCCCTTCGATGTTCGATCATTCGATATCACCAGTATTACAGTAACTATTTCAGTACAGTGGGCGAGGACGTCATCCGCTCGACAGGAGTGCCGACTGTGGAACACCACACCAGCGTGAAATCCGACGATATCGCCACAACTCCCGCGGTCGACTTCGCAGCGGAACTTGCCGACCATCTGGCCGGCTACGGTCCCCGGCCGTTCATCGAGTACGAGCGACGATGGTATTCCGGCGACGACGTGCTCGCTCAGATCGACACCGTCACCGGCATTCTCACGGATGCGGGCATCGCGCCCCAGGCCTCCGTCGGACTGGTGGCGCGCAATCGTCTCCCCCACGCGGCCGCAACACTGGGGCTCATCGCCGCAGGACGTCCCATCGCGATGATCTACTCGTATCAATCGGCGCAGTCGATCGCCCGCGACATCGAGACGTTGGCACCGGCCGCGGTGATCGCCGACCGCGAGGACTGGACGGACAGCACTCTCGATGCCGCGCGGCGGACCGGGTGCGCGGCGATCTCGCTGTCGGTGCATCCGCCCTCCGCCGAACTCCTGCTCGAACCCACGCCCGAGCGCGTCCAGATCGCCCGTACGAGTCAGGACGCCGCTGGTCTGCACATACTCTCGAGCGGAACCACCGGACCGCCGAAACGTTCACCACTGCGTACCGACGTGCTCAGCCATACGGTCACCACCATGACCATGGGCCTCTCGGGTTGCTACGACGATCCGCCCGAACTGGTCTACTGGCCGTTCGGCAGCGTGGGCGTCTGTCAACTCCTGGCGGCCCCCTTCCTCGACAAGCGCATGGTGCTGCTGGAGAAGTTCACCGTCGAGGACTGGGTGCGCGCGGTCAAGACCTACCGGATCAGGCGAGCAGGCGTGCAGCCGGCGCTGCTGCGTATGCTCCTGGAAGCCGACGTCCCCAAGGAGGATCTGGCGTCGATCGAGTACCTGCCCGGTGGCTCGGGCCCTCTGGAACCCGAACTCCGTACCGCATTCGAGGAGAAGTACGACATCCCCCTGCTGTGGGCTTATGGTGCAACGGAATTCGCCGGATCGGTGTGCGCGTGGACACCGGACGACCACCGACGGTTCGGCGTCGAGAAACCTCGGAGTGTCGGTCGTCCGTTGCCGGGCGTGCACGTCCGGATCGTGGACGCGGACACGGGCCGGGAAGTCGCGGCGGGCAAGCAGGGCCTGCTCGAGGGCAAGGTCGACGTCATCGGCCCCGACTGGATTCGGACGACCGACCTGGCCTCGGTGGACACCGACGGCTTCGTCTACCTCCACGGCCGAGGAGACGGAGCGATCAACCGTGGCGGATTCAAGATCCTGCCCGAAGTCGTTCGATCGGCGCTGATGCTCCACCCTGCCGTACTCGACGCGTCCGTCGTCGGCGTCGACGACGCCCGCCTCGGACAGGTTCCCTTCGCTGCGGTCGAGCTGCGCCGCGGAGCCACCACCCCCTCAGAAGAGGAGCTGAAAAGCGTTGTGCGAGAACAGCTTCCCAGCCACCACGTGCCGGTGTCGATCCGTGTTCTGCCCGCACTGCCGCGCAACGCCGCGTGGAAGGTCACGATCGCCGAGGTGACGGCGCTCTACCGATCGCGACCGGCCACCCGGTGAATCACTTGGTGGGTGCCACGTAGGTCGGCCGGCCCAGTCCGAGGATGTGCTGGGCGATCATGTTGCGGAAGACATCGATTGTGCCGCCATAGATTCCGACCAACGGCGCCCAGCGATACAGGTACTCGGGTCCTTGCTCCCCGTCGGCGAGTGCGCCGGGCGTGGAGGAAGCCAGTGCCGCCGCGCCGCCGAGCACGTCCATCAGCTCCGGTGCGATGTCGCGCATCGCCTGTGCGATGGCCACCCGACCGAACAGGCTCGGTGTGCTGAGCGCCGCCTCGATCCGCGAGTGCGCGCGGCCGAGTCGGTAGGACACCGCGTCGTCGTTGAGCGACCGCCGACCGTCGGGTCCGTCGGCGGTGGCGAGCCCGACGGCCAGATCGGCCGAAATCGCCATTGCCATACCGAAGTTGGACATCGTCGTGATGTCCGTCAGACCCGCGTCGGCGCTGTCGACGGCGCCGTGTTCGGCCGCCAGCGGACCGCTGAGCACCGCCCACCCGTCGTTGACCTCTCCCAACCGGTAACGATCGGGGATACGGACGTCGGCATAGTAGGTGATCGTGGTGCTGTCGTCGTCGACGGTCTGTAATCGCTGGACCTCGATGCCTGGTGTATCCAGCGGCACGAGGAACATCGTCAGGTTGCGATGACGCTTGCCCGCAGGATCGGTGTTGGTCAGCAGAAAGACGTACTGGCAGATGTTTGCGCCGGAGGTGAACATCTTCTGTCCGTTGATGACCCATCCGTCACCGTCGCGGGCCGCCCGCGTCTTGCAGGTGGCGATGTCGGAGCCGCCTTCGGGTTCGGTGTATCCCATGGAGAACAGCGCCTCACCGCGATACACCCGCGCCAACACCTCGTCGAGGAGTTCTGGGGTGGCGTACTGGCGAACCGCCTGCAGGATCATCATGGTGGCGCCCCACCGTTCGAGCGGCAGGCCGAGTCGGCGGCGTTCGAGATCCCAGATCCTCTTCTGTATCGCGGTGAACCCGCCCTCGTCGACCGTGGTCGCCTCCGCCTCGAGCCACCCCCGCGCGCCCATCGCCCGATGCAGATCGAGGATGACCCCGTCGCCGGTCGCGCGCTCGGCCCGGAGCAGTTCGTCGCTCACATTGGCCGCCAGGAACGCACGGACACGTTCCTGGAACTCGCGGTCGGTCGCACCGAGTTCCACTCGAGCGAAGTCCATTCGTATCACCTTCCAGAAGGATGAGTCAGCACACCGCGACGACCGATGTCGTCGCGGTTCGTATCAGCTCGAGGTCGCGACGGCGGAGGCAGCATCGGTCACGGCCGCGGATGTGGTGGCCTCTGCGGATGCACGTTGCGCCGTCGACTTCGCCCAGCGGTAGTCGGCCTTGCCGTTCGCGAGTCGCGCGACCTCGTCGACGACGATGATCTCTTTCGGCACTTTGTACCTGGCCAGATGCTCCGCGGCGAACGCACGTAATTCGTCGACCGACAGCTCACCGTCGGGCTCAAAGGCGACCACAGCGACCACCTCGTTGCCCCACCGGGTACTGGGTCGGCCCACGACGAGAGCGTCCACGACAACCGGATGGCCGCGCAGGATCTCCTCGACTTCTTCGACAAAGATCTTCTCGCCACCGCTGTTGATGACCAGCGAATCGCGGCCGTGCAGACGAATCGATCCGTCGGCCTCGAGATGTGCTCGGTCCCCGGGGATCGAGACACGCACACCGTCGATCTCGGGGAAGGTACGCAACGTCGCCTCGGAGTCGTTGAAGTAGCCGAGCGGAACTCGTCCGGTTCGCGCGATCCAGCCGAGCTCGCCGCTACCGGGCTCGAGGAATCGACCGCGGTCGTCGGAGACCACCCGTCCACTCGGGTGCATGACGAAGGTGTCCGCCGGTGAGTTCGCCAGTGTCGGGCTTGTTGCCATCCCGCCGGTCTCGGAGGAGCCGAAGGTATCCAGAATCACGATGTGCGGCAACAGCTCCAGCAGCTCGGCCTTGTGGCGGGGATTGATCGCAGCGCCACCGCTGCCGATCCCGATCAGGTGCGAGAGGTCATACTGCCTCGACCGTAGCTCGGTGATCAGCGGCCCGGCGTAGGCGTCCCCGACGATGGTCAGGATGCGTACCTTTTCGCGCTCCGCCGTCTCCAGGACCGATCGCGGATCGAACCGGCCCTTGTTGTCGTAGATCACCGCCGTCCGTCCGGCCACCACCGCACTCAGCGCGGTCGACACGCCCGCCGCATGCATGAGGGGCGACACAGCGAAGAACGGCTCGCCCGTCTTCGGAATGAACTCGACGAGCGCTTCCTCGGTTTCGTGTTCCATCCCGGTCATCGTGGAGATGTACGCATCGGCCTGACGCCACAGCACACCCTTCGGAAGTCCGGTCGTACCGCCGGTACACACCATCATGAGATCGTCCGGCGACGGAACCACCGGTTCGGCGCTCGCCCCCTCGGCCAGCGCTTCCTCCAACGACACCTCACCTGGGATGACCGGCCCTACCCCGTCCTCGATCGCGACCAGCACCTCGACGCCGGCCGGGATCGTGGCCTCGGCGATGAGATGGGCCAGGGAGCGGTGAAAGATCAGGCCGGACGGCTGCACATGTTCGAGCAGCGCCTTGATCTCCCGCGACGAGTAATGGTGGTTTATGTTGACCGGAACGACCCGCCCGCGGAGGCAGGCGACGTAGGCGTCGATGTACAGGTCGTTGTGCATGATCAACGCGACGCGACTCTGCCCGCACTCCCAGCGGTTGAGGTCCGCGCGATCGGCATGCGCGCCCAGGCCACGGGAGGCCAGGTAGTTCGCCAGGTGCTGAGTTCGCTCGGCGGATTCTGCGAACGTCGTGCGGCGCGAACCGCAGATCGTCATCGCGCGATCGGGTACTGCGCCCGCGACGACATCCAGAATCTCGCCGACCGTCCATTCCCTCACTACTGCCTCCAAGTAGAGCGTCTTACTGTCGTTCCAACAGTAATCATTACGACCCAGTGTGTGACCCAAAGTACAAGTTGCATCGGCCCCACACAAGATCACCCGCTCAATCGCCCGATCCGCGTCCCCGCGCACCCATCCCGTAGATGACGTCGGCCAGAACCGCGATCATCTCGGCGTCGTCCATGGCGACGGTCTGCGTGCGGACCGTGTGCCAGGAGCGATCGAGCAGACCCAGCGCAGCGACGCCTACGACTTCCGGCGAGTGGTCGGGCGGCGGAGAGATCGACTGGCCGAGCATCCACGCGATCCGCGTTTGCATCCGAGAGTTGCCCCTGCGGTACTCCTCGTCATCCGGAGCCGAATGGGTGGCGGACATCGCGAAGGCGCCATGGCGGTCCATGTAGGCGAAGTAGGATCGGACGAACTCGCGCACGTCTTCCAGCCGATAGGGTTCCCCGAACGTCTCCCACATCGCCAACACCCCCCGGAGGTCTCGATATGCGCGGTCCCCGAGCAACCCGAACACCTCACGCTTGTCCCTGAAGTAGGTGTAGAAGCCCGCCCGGGAGATACCGCAGGCCTCGGTGATCGCGTTGACCGCGGTTCCCGCGTACCCGCGTTCTAGAAAGAGTTCGCGACTCGCGGCGAGAATGGCAGCGCGCGTGCGGTCAGCCCGGCCGGGCCGCGACGGCGAGGTTTCCACTTCGTCGGCAATGCTCATCGGCCCAACTTATCTGACGGCTACGTCAAGAGTGGATTATACGAGCTCAAAAGGCTACCGCTGCTTACTGTTGGACCTACTGTTGACACATCCGTCAAGTAGTGCGAAGCTCGAGTTCAGCTCAGACCCGATCCAGCACGGACGAGGAGTAGACGTATGACGCAGCCCACCGGCGCCCCGATCTTCGACGCCGACGCCCACATGTACGAGACGGCGGACGCGCTCACCAAGTATCTGCCGGATGAGTACCGACAGGCAGTCCAGTACGTCCAGGTCGGTCGGCACACCCGGCTCGCGATCAACGGCAAGATCACCGATTTCATCCCCAACCCGACGTTCGATCGCGTCGCCGCACCTGGCGCGCACGAGAAGTTCTTCGCCGGCGAGAACACCGAGGGACTGACGCTGCGTGAGATGCAGGGCAAGGCGATCGAAGCACCGGCCGCCACCCGCAATCCCGCGGACCGGGTCATCGAACTCGATCGCCAGGGCGTACGGGAATGCCTCAACTACCCGACACTCGCGAGCCTCGTCGAGCATTCGGCGGCGGACGATCCGGAACTGACGCTGGCCATCATCCACGCACTCAATCAGTGGATGCTCGAGCACTGGACGTATGCATACCAGGACCGGGTGTTCTCCACTCCGATCATCAACTGCGCGGAAGTCGAGGGTGCACAGCGCGAGCTGGAGTACATCCTCGAGAACGGCGCGAAAGTCGCGCTCATCAAGCCGGCGCCAGTCAAGGGTCTGCACGGGTGGCGTTCGCCCGCACTGCCCGAGTTCGATCCGTTCTGGCGTGACGTGGAAGCTTCCGGCCTCCCGATCGTGTTGCACGCCAGTCAGCCTCCGCTCGACGAGTATGTCAACAAGTGGGAGCCTCCCAGGACCAAGAACTTCATGGCGATGAGCTCGTTCCGCTGGCTGGCCCTCGGCCATCGTGAGATCTCGGACATGATCGGCAGTCTCATCTGCCACGGCACGCTGACCCGATTCCCGAAATTGCGGATCGCCAGTGTCGAGAACGGCAGTTCGTGGATTCATCCGCTCTTCCATGACCTCGCCGACCTCACGAAGAAGATGCCGCAGAACTTCCCCGAGGATCCGTTGGACGTCTTCCGGCGAAACATCTGGGTGAGCCCGTTCTGGGAAGGCTCCGTGGCCGATGTCGTGGAAACCGTCGGCTGGGACAAGGTGATGTTCGGATCGGATTACCCACACCCCGAGGGACTGCCGGAGCCGAAGGGCTACTGGAAGTACGCCGAGGGGATGGACAATCGCCGCACGTGGGATTTCATGGGCGACAACGCCCGTCGCTTCATGGGCCTGCCGATCGCGAATCCCGATCCGGAGGCGGCCCGCCCACCGGAGTTGGCAACGGCCTGACCCGGGGATCGTCGTGCCGTTGCTCCGGAAAGACGACGCCATCTCGGCATCGATCTCGGTGCGCGCCCACCCGGACGAGATCTATGCGATCGTCGCCGACATCACCCGCACCCCGCAATGGAGTCCGGAAACCGTTCGTGCAGAGTGGCTCACGGCCACCAGATTCCAGGCGTGGAATCGTCGCCGGCTCGGTCGGTGGCGCACGGCGGCGGAGGTGGTCGAGGTACATCCCGGCCGTTCGTTCTCCTACGTCGTCGAGGCGATGGGCGGCGAATGGACCCGATGGACCTACACGATCGAACCGCTGTCCGAGGACGAAACCCGACTCACCGAAACGTGCCGTATGTGCGTCGACCTCGCCATCCCGGTCGTACTGTTCGAACGCCTCGCACTGTTCGTCTGGGATCGCCGGACGGACCTGCAGGAGAATCTCGACGCATCAGTGCGCCGGATCAAGGCAATCGCGGAATCCGGACACTGACCGGATACCGCCCGCCGGTGGTCGATTCGGCGAATCCAGAGAGACAGGCGAACTCACATGAAGTACTCCAGTCACGTGGCCGTGGTCACCGGGGCCGGCTCGGGTATCGGCCAGGCGTTGACGCAGGCGCTGGTAGCGGACGGTGCGCGCGTCGCTGCCTGCGACATCGACGAGGCCGGACTCGCGGCGACCGCGGCGTCGTGTGCGCCAGGACAGGTCTCGTCATACCGCCTCGATGTCGCTGACCGAGACGCCGTCCTCGGCTGCGCCGAGGCGGTACGCCGCGACCTCGGACCCGCATCGATGGTGTTCAACAATGCGGGAGTCGACCTGATTTCCACTGTGGCCGACACCACGTGGGACGATCTCGATTGGCTGTTGGGTATCATCAACGGCACCAAGGCATTCCTTCCACAGCTTTGCGAGTCCGGAACACAAGACCGGCCCGCCCGCCTGATCAACATATCGAGCGCCTTCGGATTGATCGCGGTCCCGTCGCAGAGCGCCTACAGCACGTCGAAGTTCGCCGTGCGGGGCTTCACCGAGGCTCTGCGGCAGGAGATGATCATCGATCGGCGTCCGGTGACGGTCCACTGCGTACATCCAGGCGTGGTGCGAACCAACTTCTCGGCCAACGCACGCGTCTCGGAGCACGACCCCGACGCCGAGCGGACGAGAAAACTCGGCGACCGAGCGGCGTTGACCACGCCGGAGAAGGCGGCACGGCTGATCCTCCGGGGAGTGGAGAAGAACCGGGGCCGAATCCTCATCGGGGCCGACGGACGGATCGCCGCCGCATTGCCGCGCATACTCGGAAGCCGATCCACCGACATCGTGGCCCACGCCGCCCGACTTGCCTCATCGCGCTTGGACCGACGTTCGCCCAAGACCGCACCGTGACGTTCGGCAGTCGCGGTTCCCCTGCAGCCCACGACATCCGACTCGCTTCGCCGTGACATTCCCTTCCCAGCCAGAGATATTCAGGAGAACAATGAGCATCGCCATCACCGACGACCATCGCGCCCTCGCCGAGGTTGTCGCACGCTTTCTCGAATCGGTCGACGCGAGAGGCGAATCGCGATCGCTTCTCGATGCGCCGAACGACTCTCTGCCCTCCTTCTGGGGCGCCATGGCCGACCTCGGCTGGCTCGGGGTGCACATCCGCGAAGAGCACGGCGGTGGTGGCGGCGGCCTGCCCGAGCTGGCGGTGATCATCGAAGAGATGGGGAGGGTCCTCGCGCCCGGGCCCTTCCTGCCCACGGTCATCGCCTCCGCGCTGATCGACGCCTGCGCCACCGATGAGCAGTGCACCCAACTGCTGCCCGGGCTCATCGGCGGTGAGCGGGTGGCCGCGGTGGGCCTCGGCGGATCCTTGTCGGCCACCGAATCGTCGGTATCCGGTGACGCCGGCATCGTGCTGGGCGCCCCCCTCGCCGACCTCATCGTCTGCGTTTCCGGTGACGACGTCTTCGTCTTCCCGTCGGCCGAGGCCGGCGTCGTCGTCTCCGACGAACCCAACTTCGACCCGACCCGGCGCGCTGCGCGGGTCCGGCTCGAGTGCGTGAACCGGTCCGCCCTCGTGATCCTCCGCGGGGCCGGCAGCGTCGTACTCGACATCGCACGCACCCTGGTATCGGCCGAAGCCGCAGGTGGCGCACGGGCGTGCGTCGACATGTCCGTCGAGTACGCGAAGGCGCGTCGGCAGTTCGGCAGACCCATCGGCGCCTTCGGCGCGGTCAAACACCACTGCGCCAACATGTTTGCCGCTGCTGAGCTCGCGGCGGCAGCCACCTGGGACGCTGCCCGAGCGGCGGGTGAGAGTGCCGACCAGCGGTCGATGGCGGCGGCCGCAGCGGTGGCCGTGGCAGTGCCGGCATTCCAGCAGAATGCTCAGCTCAACGTCCAGATCCATGGCGGAATCGGCTTCACATGGGAACACGACGCACATGTCCACATCCGCCGCGCGGCCGCTCTCGGAGCGCTGACGAGCCCGTCCACTTCCGCCGAGAACGTCCTCGCGCTGGCGGACTCGGGCATCTCCCGCCGGGCGAGGTTGGAGTTGCCGCCCGAGGCCGAGCAGATTCGGATGGAGATCCGCGCACTGGTCGCCGACGTCGGCGCAGGTCCGGACGAGGAGCAGCGAAGTCGGCTCGTCGACAGTGGGCTCGCCATGCCGCACTGGCCGCGACCATGGGGCCGGGGTGCCGGACCGGTCGAACAACTCGTCATCGACGAAGAGATCGCCAAAGCCGGCCTCGGTAAGGTCCATCTCGGTATCACCGGATGGATCCTGGCGACCCTCATCCAGCACGGCACCCCGGAGCAGGTACAGCGATGGATCCGGCCCGCCCTCGACGGTCACGTCATCTGGTGTCAACTGTTCAGCGAGCCGGACGCAGGATCCGATGCCGCCGCCATCCGCACGAGGGCAAAGCGCGTCGACGGTGGCTGGCTCGTCACCGGGCAGAAGATGTGGACCAGCGGGGCGCACGAGGCCGCTCTGGGACTCGCCACCATCCGAACCGATCCGGATGCCCCGAAACATGCGGGGATCACGACCATGGTCATCGATCTGAAAGCACCAGGCGTGGACATCCGGCCGTTGCGTGATGCCGCCGGGAGTTCCCTGTTCAACGAGGTGTTCTTCGATGATGTCTTCGTTCCGGATGACGACGTCGTCGGAGAATTGAACCGCGGCTGGACCGTGGCCCGGTCGACCCTGGGCAATGAGCGGGTGACGATCGGCGGCGAAGGACTTGTCGCGACGATCGATCCGTTGAAGGCGTGGCGATCGCGTCGTATCGACCTCGACGGGGCCCGGACGCGAGTGGGTGCGCTCCTGGCCGAAACTCACACAGTGCGTTCGATGAACGTCCGTCGGGCCGCGCGAGCGGTCACAGGCGGCGAACCGGGTCCCGAGGGCAACGTGACAAAACTGCTCAACGCCGAACTCGGGCAGCGAACACTGGACGTGGCCATGGAACTGATGGGCCCGGACGCAATGCTCGCCAGCGGCGCCGCGCTCGAGGTGGGTGCGCTGTACATGTACGCGCGGCAGAACACCATCGCGGGTGGTACATCAGAGATCTCCCGGAACCAGATCGGCGAACGGATCCTGGGTCTCCCGCGCGATCCGTTGGTCATGTGACGGCCCGGCCCGCCCGATACCGACGTCCTTACAGTAATTGCCGCGGGGACTTGACAGTTCCCAGCCGGGAATAGACCATTGGTGGCTGTGACGCACACCACGCCCGAACCGCGGCAGTTGTCTTCGTCTCACCATCCGACTGAGCAACCAGGGCATCCCGAGGAGACCTCGCCGGTGCCTGACCGGCAACGGAGCCGAATCTGGCCCGGCTACCTCGCGATCGGTGTCGGCACCATGCTGGTGACCATCGCCGGCCTGGTGCCCACCGTCCTGCTCGGTCGCCTCGCGGTGATGCCACCGAGCGTGGACACCGTGACGGTCTCCACGGGTACGGCAACGCTGATCGACCGTGCATCGATCCAGTCGGGCAGACGTGTGGCCGTCCAGCAGGACGTCCCGATCAGTGTCACCTCACATACCGTCGGACACCCCGCAGGCGAGGACGTCACGGTGATGTCGACCGCGATGAAAATGGTGCGGTCCGACAATGGTGAAATCGTGTCCGCATTCGTCGATCAGACAGCCGTGGACCGGGCGAGCTTCACCGCGGTCGACGGCCCGGCCCCCCAGGTGCGCCTCGAAGCGGCCGGTGACGCGATCACCGTTCCCGGTCGACTCGGCACCGCATACAGCTTCCCCATGCGGACGGAGCGTCGAGCTTATCGCTACTACGATTCCGGTTCGTCCTCGCGCACCACTGCCGAATACGTAGACGACGAGACACGCATCGGCGGACTACGCACCTACCATTTTCGCGCGGTCGTCGCCCCACTACGGTTGTCGTCGACGCAGGGTGTGAGCATGCGGTCACAGCTCTGCCCGCATATCAATGGGGCATGCGCGGGCGACAACAGGTCGAGATGTACGCCTTTTACACAAACGTGCAAGACGTATGGGTGGAACCAACGACGGGAGCCACCGTCATGGTGCAGTCCCATCCGCGAACTTATTTCGCACGATCGGCCGATGATCAGTACGCAGTCGACGTCTTCAACGGCTCTGTGCGGTTCGATTCCAAGACGGAGTCCGCGATGGTCACCAAGGCCGGCGATGGCCGCACGAAGCTTCGTGCCGTCGGGGTGTACTTCCCATGGACAGCAGGCATCGCGGGAGTTCTCATCATCGTGATGGCCGTGCTGTGGATCCGCCGCCGTCCCACTCGGGCCGTCAGGGAACACGAGACCGCCCATCCCGGTGCGACAGAGGCCACGCTCGTTGTCGATCCGGTGCGCGGGTTCGACGAAGGAACGCACGCCGAGCAGCCCAGACCGGCGAGCCGGTGAGCTGTTCGGGTCGGCCGCAGCGAGTTCCGCACGTTCGCGGACGGGCCATCTGACGCGACTTGGCCCAGGTGGGCGTCGATGATCGCGGAGGCGAGGATGGAGCGGGCGGGCGGCCAGGTCCGATTTCGGCATCCGGAGGGTCTTCTCGATCCGCCACCGCCGGTGGTACGCGCCGATGACGAATCCTGTTGTAGGAGCGGTGATATTGGTGGCGTATGCCTTCTGTCAGCGCTCACGGAATTCCCCAGGTTGATGGGGTGGTCCGCCATGTAATTCCCTACCCTGCTGTCACGTAATTCCCCACCCTGGGGCGCGTCTGTCGGGGTCTGCTACAGGTTCGCCTCCTGTCGAGGCCTCCTGCTGGGGCCTTGGGAAGCGGCCTGAGGTGATACGGAGGACGTGGACGATGATGCAGTTGTCGGGGATGTGCCCGGGGACCGATGACGGGTTCGATGAGGCGCTGTGGCGGGCGTTGATCGCCAAATGGTTTCGGGAGGTGGCCGATCCCTCGGTGCGGGCGGTGACGTTGCCGTTGATCGGCGCCCATCACGAGTCGATTACCAATCAACTCAACGCTGCGGTGACAATCGCGACGATCGCACAACGGTACGGTGCTATATGGCAACACATTTCGCCGAGCAGATCAACGAGGCCAAGGCGACCCCACCGCGGGGCCCGATCCCTGCGGGTGAGGAAGCCCAGGTCGATTGCGGCAAGTTGGGGATGCGGACCGACCCGCAGACGGGGCAAGCGAGCCTGTCACGGAAACTGTCAAGCGTCCGGATCTCCCGCATGCCGGCAGCGATCTTCTTGCGGTCCTTGGAGGACACGAACCGCATCGCGTTGCGAATCACGTGCACCACACACGTCTGCACGACCGTGTCAGGGTAGATCGACCGGATCGCATCCGGCAGCCCCGTCAGCCCGTCACAGCAGGCGATGAGGATGTCCTTGACGCCGCGGTTACGCAGATCAATGATCACCTTCTGCCAGGACTTCGCGCCCTCGGTGTCTTGAATCCACACGCCCAGAGCGTGTTTGCGGCCATCGGTGTCCACTCCGATGGCCAAGTAGGCCACCTCGGTAACGCTGGCCTCAGCACACCTCAACGTGGGGAATTACGTGACCGTCGACAATCCCCGACCGAAACGCCGAGAGGGGCGTCGGCCAGGCATACCGGCACATGGATACGGCATCAGCCGTTACGCGCGCCGGACTCTGCTTGGAGTTTGCGGGCGGACTCGATCAGCTTCACGCCGTCGGGTCCCCACATGAGACGCATGTAGTGCCGTTCGAATGGCCCGCGCTGCAGAAGCCAGATCAGCGGCAGCGCAAGTTTCATGGCCCGGACCGCAACTCGCGACCGCACCGGACCCATACCCAGGGATTGCCGCATCCTTCCCGATGCCGCACCGGCTGCCAGCTGGCGGAACAATCCGTGATCCAGCAGACCCGCGTGGAAGGCGGCCGGCAACTGTGACCGGTGGAAATTCTCCTTCATGAGCCGGAACATCTGCTCAGCGAAATCGTCACCGCTGTCGGGAAAGATCGCCATCTGCGGATCCGTACCGAACAGCGCATCGTACTTTTGGTAGAGCGCCTTGAGATCGGCCATCGACAGCGGGATCTCGGCTTCGTCGGCACCGACGAGCCGAAGGTAAGCTGCCGACTCGGCAATGTACCGATCGCGCTTGTCGGGTGAGAGCCGGTGCGGCAACTTGCCGTCGCGGAAGGCGAACGACTCGTAGAGCCACAGCATCGAGTGCATCTCGGTGAGCGCGGCCCACATCGCCTCTCGGGGCTCGGTTGCGCCGTACCCACCGAGTTCGGGCTCGGCGACGTTGATGACCGGCCCGGCGACCTTGCTGTGAATGTTTCGGAGGTGCTTTGCCATCCGCTCCGCGGACGGAGTGTCGGCGAGCCACATCGGCGCGTGCATTCCCGAGTTGCGCTGACCGCGTTCGAAGAGGTCGAAGACCGTTACGGTGCCCTTCAACGTCTTTCGCGAGAGCGGATCGTGATCGCGCACGCCCGCGATCACGGGTTTGTAGGTCGACTGGAAGACTCCCTGGA
Source organism: Gordonia sp. CPCC 206044 (assembly GCF_048537895.1). NCBI lineage: Bacteria > Bacillati > Actinomycetota > Actinomycetes > Mycobacteriales > Gordoniaceae > Gordonia > Gordonia sp. CPCC 206044. Next base: position 200,838 of record NZ_JBCLVL010000008.1, on the reverse strand, counting down.
ATGCGTACTGGAACACGATGGTCGCCGGATGCAGGAGTACTTCCCAGACCACAGAGCCGGGGCCGAAGATGCCGTAGTCGGGGCTTCCGTCCTCCAGCCGGCTCTGTCCAGCAGGTACCGGCTCGCCGAAGCGACGCCACCGCTGGGCGTTGCCCTCCAGGCGCTCCTTGGTCACAATCTGCCACTCGGGCTTGTGCTCCTGAACGACGTCGGTCACTTGACACTCCTTGGTCCACGGCCGCAAGTTCCCGATCGGGAACTCGGTTTGTCGCCAATGTATCCTCGGACACACCAACCGTCAATGTCGATCACCTTCAGCGGAGCAACTGATGACCCCTGCCACCGGCCCACGCCGTACGCCAACCCGACGCGCTGTCGGCGTACGGGCCGGTCTCACCCTCGAGCAGATCATCGAAGCGGCCAGATCCCTTGCGCCCGACGAGTTGTCGATGCAGGCACTCGCCGATCGCCTGGGCGTCGACCGAAAGGCGATCAATCACCACGTCAACGACCGCGAGGCGCTTCTGGGTCTGGTCGCGATGGACGCGTTCGCGGCGTCGTTCTCGGCGGTGGCGATCGAGCAGCACGTGCAGTGGCAAGCGGCATGCCGCACGTACGCCAGGGGTTTCACCGACAGCGCCATCGCGACCGGCACCCTCGCGGATCGGATTCGGCTCAGTGGTCCGTATGTCACCCGGGTGCTCGAGCCGACTGAAGCCGTGCTCCAGAAGATGGTGTCGGCAGGATTCGACGACGAGAGCGCGATGCGATCGCTGTCGTTGCTGACCAACATCTGCCTGGCATACGCGCGTGACGTGGTTCTCGAGTTCAGCAGCGGAACCACCAGTCCCCGCGCGCTGATCCTGCGCAGCGCGCTCGAAGAGCGCAACCCGGTCGAGTTCGAAACGCTGGCGCGGATCGCCGAACTACCCGTGACGACCTATGACAGGCGCCAATTCGAACTCGGCGTGGACATCTTCATCGCGGGTGCGGAGGAGGTGCTGAGGAATCTCAGGGCGTGAGGGCATACCGGTGCGTCACCGCGAGTCGGTCGGTCGGCGAGCCCCTAACGCGCATAGGTGAAGCGCGCCAGACCACCGTTTCCTGGCGGACTGGCCAAACCGGTGAAGTATTGCCCGATGAAAGCACGCCAGATCGCGGATGCGCGCAGGTGTCGACGACCGAGATCGATGTCCTCGAGTGCGTAGGCAGCGACGGCGGCCCGACAGTTTGCCTCGTTCTGCTGGACCGCATAGTACGCATTGCGCAGCAACTTCCCGTAGGACCCGGCGTCCCAGCGCTGGAGACTGAACAGCGGTGTCGACCACAGCCCGGCGCCCAGTACGGCGTGGTTCTCCTGCACTGTGCGCAAGTCGGGTTCTGCACCGCTCCCCTGTACCGCCGACCTCATCCTCGTTGCCACCCCGGCACCTGCGCGTTCCGCTCGCTGATACTGCCGCCGGGCGTGCGTCACGTAGCTCTCCTGTCGTCCGCCGTACTGCGCACCCAGAAGCCTTCCGCGATCAAACCGAAAGTCCACTCTCGGAACAACGTCTCGTGGTTTGTTGTCACGCATGATGAGCTGCAGGTAGCCCGCGTCGTATCCGAACATTCCGAAGTCGTTGTTGATGAACAGGCGCCCATCCCCACGCAGCGTGTACCTCGTTCGATCCATCACCTCGCGAGGAGATCCGGCGGCGGCCACGCGCACCGATTCCGCGAGATCGTCATAGTGCACGCCGACCAACGGATCAGGAAGCGCGATATCCGGCAGTACGATCCGGCTGGCTGGATTGGCAGGGTCCGCGAACTCGGAAACCTTCGCGAACACCCAGCCGCCGAGATAGTAGCCGTAGACATGTGCGAGCCAGAGCATCTTGCCGAGGTCTCGGGGTTTGGCGGGATCCAGGTCCACGCCCGCGGGCGGGGCCTGCGTCCCATAGACGATTCCGCTCAGCCGCGAGGGCAGCCACCACAGAAAGAGGTCGTCGACGTCCGGCCCGATTCCCCTGCCCGACACATCGTCGCCGGACTGCGCATAGTCACGTGCGAAAGCATCGAGCAACGGCTTGTCGACGGTCACCCCGTAGCGCGACGCGAGATCCGCGGGGAACGGGTACTCGGACAATTCGACACCGGAAATCCGACCAGTGAGCGGAATTGCGTTCGCCGTCGCACCTTGGGGTGCCGACAACAGTGTCAAGAGAAGCACCAGCATCGTCCCCACGGTCGTGGACGACACCTTGAGGTTGCCGAACGTCACCGCACGAAAATGCGACACCAATTGTCGGCCCTCTTCCACTCTTCTGCGTGATCCCCGGCGCGGGGGTGACCATTGCACAGTCAACGCGCGATTGGCATCGCCAGTCAAGAGTTGGGCGGATTTACCGTATAAACAACCGTATCGAATGCCGTGTGTCAGGCGACCCCAAAGGTCGTGCACACCTCTGGCAACTCGTATCCGCGACCTCACCGCTCAGAGATTCGGAGATCCTTTGCTGCGCTGAGTAATTGCGATTCCACACGGTCGACCAGCTCGACCACCGAGAGCACCTCGTCGACGCCCGCGGCGCTGTGTCCCGCACTGTACCGAATCTCGCCGGATTCAGGCTCGAGGTGATCGGATGCCCCGAGTCGAGCCATCTCGAATCCGTCGATGGCCGGCGTGGCCGCCGAGGTCGCCGCAGCGCGAATCATGCTCGTCGGCAGGCCAGTGACCTCGCTGGTCAACTCGATGTCATCCATACCCGCGGCCACCACCGCGTCCTTCCAGTCCCGCGGTGCCGAACTCTCCACGGTTGCGATGAACGGTGTTCCCATGTAGACGAGGTCGAAGCCCGCGACGATCGCGGCCAACAGCCCCCGACCGTCACTGATACCGCCGGCCAGGATCATCGGCCCATCCCACACCTTGCGCACCGCATGCGCGAATGCGAAAGGGTTGGCCCATCCGGTCTGGCCGCCGGCGCCGGCGGTGAGCAGGACCAGGCCATCGGCGCCCGCCGCGATTGCACGGTCCACGTGTCGCATCGAGCCGACATCGGCCAGGACCAGGATTCCCGCGTCATGCAGGGGCCCCACTACCGGCTGCGGGTTTCCGACACTCGTGATCACGGCCGGCACGTGGCTGGCGGCGATCACTGACAGGTCGTCGGCCAGTCGAGTGTTGGTTCGGTGCACGACGACATTCGGGATAACCGGTCCGCGGAGCCTGTCGGTGCGGGACAACCAGCGCCCCATCTCCTGGGGCGAACTGGCGTTGTGGACCGGAAAGCCACCACCGATACCCGCACCGGCGGCCGCGGCGACGAGTTCCAGACCGGACACCAGAGTCATCGGTGCGGCGATCAACGGAATGCGGAACCGCGATACAAAGGCCGACCATGAATTGCTCATCGCTGCAATATACTTCGGTCGATCCGCAGCTGTCAGAAGCGTGCTGTGGCACGGTCACCTCGGGCAGTTGGCCGGCAAGATCCTCCGGCTCAGGACACGGGGATCGGATCGGATGCGTACACCTCCCTGATGATCTCGTCGAGAACGGGGTCGCCATCCCGAGCGGCGAGGACGTCGGCACGCCAGAAGTGCAGTTGCCTCCTGCGCTGCTTGACCTCGAGCATCGCCAGCTTGGAATGAGAGGCCGAGCTCAGGCTGCTGAGGTGGGCATCGATTTCTTTGAGAGCTTCGTTCTTGTGCATGTACTCATCTTCTCCGAACTGGTGGCCGATGCGCCACCATGGGTTTTCCACGTCACGACGGACGGGACGCGGACTTCTCGACTGGTTGCAGATCGTTGTCGACGCCGGCCAGAATCCACCGAATCGTCAGCGGGAGATTGCGGGCCATTGACTCGGCTTCGGCCGTCGTCTCCGGCGAGGGATCCGTCTCGTGGATTGCACGGACCTCGACCATGGTGTGGTTCACGGTCACATTGACCAACGCGCGGCAGCACTCGGTGGCCATGTCGGCGGGAATCCCTTCGTGGCGTGCGACTTTCACGAGGTCGCCGACGTAGGCGGTGATGCTCCTGCGATCATCGAAACTCATCAGCTCGGTGAGGTGCGGATGGGCTCGCAGAGTCTCCCGCAAGGCGAGACACCAGGCCAGCGCGGTGCCGACCCAGTCTCCCGTATCGCGGAACTCGAGACGCAGGTCGGCAAAATGCCGTGCCACCAGCGCACGGATCAGGGCTTCACGATTGCCGACCTGCTGATACAACGTCCGGGTCGAGATCTTGAGGTCGGCCGAGAGACGTCGCGCACTCAGCCCGTCGGGGCCTTCGCTGTCGAGAAGCACCAAGGCACGCGCGAGGATCTCATCGACCGGGATCAGCGGTCTCGCCATGGCACCCCGATGTCGACTTCGTAGTCTCTGAACGGCATTTCGCGCTCCTCGCCCCGGTGGACGCCGACGTCTCGTCTTGTGGCCGGCGCGCGCCTCTGATAAGAAAACAGTGTATTTATAACACTCGACCACAGGAGGGCACCAGGTGACGTACGCGGACAGCTGGACCGAGACACTCGACGATCTGAAGCGGCGACGGCAGGCGTCGAGGGGAATGGGTGGTCCCGAACGTCTCGCCAAGCACCACGCCAAGGGCAAGCTGGATGCACGCGCGCGGATCGAGTACCTGCTCGACCCCGGCACCTTCCAAGAGTTCGGCACGCTGGTCGGCGGGGAGATCGCCGCCGATGCCATCGTCACCGGCACCGGCGAGATCGACGGCCGTCCGGTCCTCGTCGGCGCCGAGGACTTCACAACGGTTGCCGGCACCATCGCACCCGGCAGCAACTCGAAGCGCTACCGGCTCGCCGAACTCGCCCTGCGGGCCAAGATCCCGATGATCATGCTGCTCGAAGGAGCAGGCTTCCGGCCCACCGGCGACCACTACGGTCGCACCCCTACGGACTTGCTGGCACAGGCGCGGTGTTCCGGGAACATCCCGCTGATCGCCGGTGTCATGGGACCTTCTGCCGGACACGGCGCGCTTGTCGCACCGGTGTGCGACTTCGCGGTGATGAGCCCGCAGGGCGCGATCTTCACTGCCGGACCACCGGTGGTCAAACAGTCGACAGGCGAGGAGATCTCGAAAGAGGACCTCGGCGGGCCGGACGTCGCGCTGCCCAGCGGCGTGGTGCACAACGTCGCCGACGACGACGAATCGGCGCTCGACGCGATCCGCCGATACCTGTCGTTCTTCCCCTCCAGCGCATGGTCATATCCGCCATCCCTGCCGGTCGACGAGGAATCCCTGCCCCGTGAAACTCCCGAACTGCTCGACATCATCTCCCGCGACAACAAGTTCGTCTACGACGCCCGCGATGTGCTCGACGTGGTGTTCGACCGGCCGGACTGGTTCGAGGTCCAACCGGAGTTCGGCCCGGCGATCATCTGCGCACTGGCGCACCTCGGCGGCCATCCCGTCGCCGTCGTCGCCAATCAGCCGTTGATCTTGGCCGGTTCCATCGACTCCGACGCGGCCGACAAGGCCGCGCACTTCATCACCGTCGCCGATTCCTTCCACCTGCCGCTGATCTTCCTCACCGACAACCCGGGCATGCTCCCGGGCAGCGATTCCGAACAGAGCGGCGTCCTGCGCAGCGGCGCCCGGATGTTCGCCGCACAGACAACGGCAACCACCGTCAAGCTCCACCTGACTCTCCGCAAGGCGTTCGGCTTCGGCTCGATGGTCATGTCCCTCTTGGGCTTCGACGATCAGGTCGCGACCTTCGCCTATCCCGGCGCCACGATGGGGGCGATGGGCGCGGCCGCGATGAGCCGGTCGACCAACGCCGGCGAGGACTTCGCGACAGTGCTCCGCGAGATGGAGCTCGCCGCATCGTACAACTCGGCCGAACACATGGGCTTCGACGAGATGATCGACCCGCGCGAGACCCGCAACGTCCTGCTGACAGCTTTGCGACGCGGCCTGTATTCGCGCCAGGCCGCCCCGGAGCCGGTCCGCCGCACCGCCATCACGCCCTGACGTGACCGGCCCGCGACGACAGCACGATCCGATCCGCGAGCGCATTCGGAGCCGTGCCCGAAACTTCTGGCCGAAGCAGTACCAAAGTGGTCTATGGTAAGACATACTGTAGAGGACTCAGAAAGGAGACCGACGTGGACAAAAACGACATGATCCTGATCAGCGTCGACGACCACATCATCGAACCGCCGGATATGTTCAAGAACCATCTCCCGGCCAAGTACGCTGCCGACGCCCCGCGACTTGTGCACATGGACAACGGTGCCGACATGTGGAAGTTCCGTGACCGGATCATTCCCAACGTGGCGCTCAATGCCGTCGCTGGACGTCCCAAGGAGGAGTACGGGCTCGAACCCGAAGGGCTCGACGAGATCCGGCCGGGCTGTTACAACGTCGACGAGCGCGTGAAGGACATGAACGCCGGCGGCGTGTTGGCGCAGATGAACTTTCCGTCCTTCCCGGGGTTCGCAGCACGTCTGTTCGCCACCGAGGACTCCGATTTCTCGCTCGCCCTTGTGCAGGCGTACAACGACTGGCACATCGACGAGTGGTGCGGCGCCTACCCGGGTCGGTTCATCCCGATGGCACTCCCGGTCATCTGGGACGCCGAACTGTGCGCCCAAGAGGTTCGGCGCGTGGCGAAGAAGGGGGTTCATTCGCTCACGTTCACCGAGAATCCTGCGGTGCTCGGCTACCCCAGCTTCCACGACGACTACTGGGCGCCGTTGTGGAAGGCCCTGGTCGACACGGACACGGTGCTCTCGGTGCACATCGGCTCGTCGGGCCGGCTCTCGATTCCGGCCACGGATTCGCCGCCGGATGTGATGATCACCCTGCAACCGATGAACATCGTCTCCGCCGCCGCAGACCTGCTGTGGTCGAAGCCGGTGAAGGAGTACAAGGATCTCAAGATCGCCCTGTCCGAGGGCGGCACCGGATGGATTCCGTACTTCCTCGAGCGAGTCGACCGCACCTTCGACATGCACGCCACATGGACCCTGCAGGACTTCGGGGGCAAGCTGCCGAGCGAGGTGTTCCGCGATCACTTCCTCACCTGTTTCATCAGTGATCCACTGGGAGTGAAGCTGCGTCACAAGATCGGCATCGAAAACATCTCCTGGGAAATGGACTACCCCCACAGTGACTCGATGTGGCCCGGTGCCCCAGAGGAACTCGGCGGGGTGTTCGACGACGAGCAGGTGCCCGACGACGAGATCAACAAGATGACGCATCTGAACGCCATGAATTGGTACTCGTTCGATCCCTTCAAGCATGTGCCCAAGGAGCAGGCGACGGTGGGGGCCCTGCGTGCCGCCTCGGCTGATCACGACGTCAGCATCCGGGCGCTGAGCCACCATCAGTCGGCTCCGGAGCAAAAGCTCGCCGCCTGGGAGCAGCAGATCAAGGCTGCGACGGGTCACTCGAGCGCAAAGTAGTGAGCGCCGGGTAGACACTCTCGTCATGAACACGCGGATGCGGCCGGCCCGAGCACTCGGGCCGGCCGCATCCGTTGCGCCGAGTGCCTCGCGACCGCACCGGTCACTTGCACATGCCAGTGCTGACAACGATGGCGTCGCCCGTGACGAACGTTGATGCACGACTTGCGCGATACAGTGCAGGACAGACGATTTCGTCATCAGAACGGTCAGATGTCGCCGGGCTGCTTTGGCCGCACCGTAGGCGGCCGCCTCGGGACTGCTCTCGTAACCCTGCGCGCTCCCGATGTTGATGATGCTCCCCCCCGAATGTTGAGGAACTGAGATGACCGACCCGTCCGATCGCGTCCTGCCCCTCGTACTTCCCGAGACCGAGTTCTTCTGGACGTCGGGCGAGGACGGTCGACTCCGTGTCCAGGCATGCCTGTCCTGCGACGCCCTCATCCACCCGCCGAAGCCGATCTGTCCCGAGTGTCGGTCCTCGAAGTCCGCCGAGCGGGTGGTTTCCGGAACAGGAATCCTGTTCGGGTACACCGTGAACGAACGTTTCGGCCTGCCCGGTCTGGCACCGCCGTACGTGGTCGCCGAAGTCGCACTCGACGAGGACCCACGGGTCCGCCTCACCACCCGACTGATCGACTGCGCAGACACCGACATTCGCCTGGGAATGCCGGTGGAGGTCGTCTTCGAGCACCACGCGGATGTGTGGCTGCCATTGTTCCGGCCGAGCACCTCGGACACCGAGATCCGACCGCTTCCCGACGATCCCATCGCGCCCACCGACTATGCCGGACATGTTCGGCCTATGGCATCGACGGACAAGTTCGAGGACAAGGCGATCATCAGTGGTGTCGGTGCGTCGGATATCGGCCGCCGCCTGATGCGTGCGCCGCTGGCCCTGACGATCGAGGCGTGTGAGCGTGCAGTCGCCGACGCCGGTCTGACATTCGACGACATCGACGGGCTTTCCACGTATCCGTCCGGCGGGCCGGAAGGCGGGTACAGCGAAGGCGGTGTCACCGCGCTCGAGTCTGCCTTGCGTATTCGTCCCACCTGGTACAACGGCGGCGGTGAGACATTCGGCCCCGGCGGATCGGTGATCGCTGCGATGATGGCGGTCGCAACCGGGCTGGCGCGGCACGTCCTCTGCTTTCGTACGGTGTGGCAGTCCACCCATGACGAGTTGATCCGTCAGGGCCGTCTACCCGCCCCGTCAACCGGACGGGTCGGTGGACTGATGGGGTGGTCACTGCCGTTCGGCGGGGTGTCGGCAGCCCACACCCTCGCCCAGACGGCACACCGTCATTTCCACAAGTTCGGCACCACCCGCGAGACCCTCGGCTGGATCGCGCTGAACCAACGGTCCAACGCCGCGCTCAACCCGACAGCGATCTACCGCGAACCCCTGACGATGGACGACTATCTCGCCGCCCGGACTATCACCACGCCATTCGGTTTGCTCGACTGCGACGTGCCATGCGATGCCGCGGTCGCCGTCATCGTCTCGGCGGCCGACACCGCACCAGACCTGGCCAATCCGCCGATCCGGGTCGAAGCCGTCGGAACCCAGCTGATCGAGAAACTCGACTGGGACCAGAGCACGTCGACGCACGAGCCACAGGTACTCGGACCGGCGGCTCATCTGTGGAGCCGAACCGATCTCCGTCCGGCAGATGTACAGGTCGCCGAACTCTACGACGGCTTCACCTTCAACTGTCTGTCGTGGATCGAGGCGTTGGGCTTCTGTGGAATCGGCGAGGCCAAGGAATTCCTGGACGGCGGCCGGAACATCGCGCGTGACGGACTGCTGCCCCTGAACACCCACGGCGGACAACTCTCCCACGGACGTACGCACGGCATGGGTCTCCTCCACGAAGCGGTCACCCAACTGCGCGGCGACGCCGGGGACCGGCAGGTGCGCGATGCACGGGTCGCCGTCGTCAGCAGTGGCGGGCTCACACCGAGTGGCGTCATGTTGCTGAGATCCGACAGCTGATCGGCCGGTCAGGCCGGAGTCGAGGCCGCCATCACCCGTAGGTCGTCGACGATCTCAGCCCTGGCCTGCGCCGACAGATTCTTGGGTAGTGCGGGTATCGCACGGTCGATCACGCCCGAGCAGCGTTCGCGGAGTCCGTCGGCCACTCCAGCGACAGGCGCCACGACCGCGAAGGTCGCCAGCATCTCATCGGAGATCAGTCCGGCCATCGCATCCCATTCGTCACGGAGTGACAGACCGTGGAGTTCGGTCTGCAGATCGCCCCAACCATGGAGTTCGAGCACCTTCCGGTAGGCGGGCGTCGAACCGTAGAACGCGATCGGGCGCCGGGTTGCCGCCGCGGACTCGGCGAAGCCGTCCTCGGTGTCACCGGTGACCACGAAGACCGGTGCGGTCAACTGGAACTCGTCTCGACGACGACCCGACCGCTCGATACCGCGCTGCACGGTCGGCGAGGTCACCTCGCCCAGGAATCGTCGGGTTGTGAAGGGGTGGGTCAGCAGTCCGTCTGCCACCTCACCGCACATCTGTGTCATCCGCTCGCCGACGGCGGCGATGAAGATGTTGGGCACCGGTTGCGCACTGGGCTCCGGCGTGAACATCGGTGTCATGATCTTGTGCGTGTAGAAGCGGCCCTCGAAGCGCAGCTTCGTGCCGTCGCGCCACGCGGTCCAGATGGCGCGGAGGGCGTCGACGAACTCGCGCATCCGTTCCGTCGGCTCACTCCACGGCATCCCGAATCGCTTCTCTATATGGGGCTTGATCTGTGTACCGAGTCCGAGGTTGAAGCGCCCGTGCGAGAAGTCCTGCAGATCCCAAGGCCAGGCCGGCGACCGACATCGGGTTACGCGCAAAGGCCACCGCGATGTTGGTGCCGATCTCGATTCGCGAGGTGTGCTCGGCGGCCAGGGTCAGGGCCAGAAACGGGTCATGGTTGGTCTCTCCTGCCCAGCATCCGTCGAAACCCTGGTCCTCCAGGGCGGAGGCCAACTCCGGTATGCCGGACAGTCGGCTCGACACACCGGAATCGATCTTCAGTCGCGTGGACTCGGCTACAACGGTCAACTCTTGCCTCCCGGCTTCAGCAGTGTCGTGCAATATTGCTCGGGCGCTCGAAGGTCCGTGACCGATCGTGCACCGCCTCGATCCCCGACGCTCCGCCCCGAGCCCCGACTGCAAGCAGTCGGGGCCTCCCATAACGCCGTCCGCTATATTACTGTAATAGCAACAGTAATGAATGCGATGACAGCCGACGTCACATTCGGGCACGCAGAATCAGTATGTGGAGGCGACGATGGAAGTACCGTTCACCTGGAAGGTCACCGGTTGGTTCGTGATCGGTTGGTCACCGGAGTTCCCCGTCGGCGAGGCGAGGCCGCTGCGCTACTTCGGCGAGGATCTGGTCGCCTATCGCGACGAGTCGGGCGAACTCCACGTGATGACCGGTCACTGCAAGCACCTGGGCGCCCATCTCGGTCACGGCGGCAAGGTGGTCGGCGACTGCGTCGAATGCCCGTTCCACGGATGGCGCTGGGGGCCCGACGGCTCCAACCGGTACATCCCCTACGAGCCCGACCGACCCAACAAGATCCTGAAGCTCACCGTCTACCCCGTCCAGGAACAGCACGGCATCGTCTTCATGTGGTATCAGCCCGAGGGCAAGCCGCCACAGTGGGAACTGCCGGACATCTTCACGAAGTTCCCGGAGGTCACGTCGGGCCCGGAGGACTATTACCGCGCATATCCGGAGTTCTCCCGCAAGGCCGAGCGCGAACCGGTTCATCCGCAGATCGTGGCGGAGAACGGCCCCGACAGCTCACATTTCCGCTACGTTCACGGGGCAACCGTGACCCCGGTCTGTCTCGAGTGGGAGATCGTCGACAACGAATGGCGGTTCCTCACCGGTTGGCCCGACGCGAGCAGCGACGACCCGGACAAGATGGCGTTGCGCATCCACAGTCATTTCTCCGGACTGGGTTACGCGATGAGCGCCTTCGAAGGGGCACAGAATCACCGCCTGATCTTTGCGTGCACGCCGGTCGACGACGGGTACTCCGACCTCTTCTACTCGATCTGGTGGCCGAAGAAGTCCGGCGACGAGTCCGACATCCCGCCCTACGAGCTCAAGAAGAAGGTCGAGGACCGCTTCCTTGTCACGGTGTTCGAGGACCTCGACATCTGGCGGTATCAGAAATACGTCGAGCGTCCGCCCCTGGCACGAATCGATGCGAAACCGTACATGGCCATGCGCAGATGGGCGACCCAGTTCTACGAGGTGCCGCCGGCGGCCGCCGAGGCCACGACCGTATGAGCCGGTCGCTCGCCGAACTCGTCGATCCGCGCCACACGGCGATCATCACCCAGGAGTGCCAGGGCGCGGTGGTCGGGCCGGACGCCGGCCTGAAGGCATTGGCCGACGAGGCCCGTCGCGAGGCCCTCCCGAATATCGGCCGGCTCCTGAAGGTGGCGCGCGATGCCGAGGTCCGCGTAGTCCACTGTCTCGTCCAGCGCCGCGACGACGGCCTCGGCTCCAATCACAACGCTGCGCTGTTCGCCGTCGGCCGCAGCTCGGTGTCCATCGCACCCGGAAGTCCGGGCGCATCCCTGCTGCCGGAGTTCGGCCCCGAGCCCGCCGACGTCGTGCTCACCAGGACACACGGCCTCGGCCCGATGGGTGGCACCGATCTCGACGCCGTATTGCGCAATCTTGGGGTGACAACCATTGTCGCCGTCGGGGTATCGCTGAATGTGGCAATCCCGAATCTCGTGATGGACGCAGTCAACGCCGCCTATCGGGTCGTACTCCCGCGCGATGCGGTGGCCGGAGTGCCGGCTGAGTACGGCGAGGCCATGATCAGGAATACCCTACGAATGTTGTGCACCGTCACGACCACGGATGAGCTGTCATCCGCGTGGGCGCAGCGATGAGCGTCGACGACGACCTGACGACGGACCCGGAATCCTCCCCCGCCTTCGTCTTGCCGACTTCGGTTCCGGCCACGCCCGCGATAACCCGCTTCGTCGCAGCCATGCGCAGGATGCAGGACCTCGCACGCGCGGCGCAGGCCGACGACCCGTCATGGGATCTCGCCGCCGAGCAGGTCGAGGCCGTGTGTGAGACCCTCGAACCGCATCTCGCGCCTCCCGGTGGTTACGGATACCTCGGCCGCGCCGTCGGGCTTCCGGCGTTCGGCAATCCCAGTGTGCCGCCGTGGGACGTCGTGTCCGCCGAATCGTCCGGCGATGTGCGCATCCGCGGCGAGTTCAGCCGGTATCACGTCGGCGGGAACAACGCCGTACACGGCGGGATGATCTCGCTGTTCTATGACTGGGTGTTCGGTCAGATCGTGGTGGCCGCTGAACGTCCTTTGAGCCGCACAGCATTTCTGCACGTCGACTATCGCGGCGTGACCCCGATTCACCAGCCGCTCGAGGCGACCGGCCGGATCCGCAGTCTCGACGGACGCAAGGCGTTCGTCGAGGCCGAGATGACCGATGCTCGAGGTGCTGTCCTGTCGCGCGCCGAAGGCCTGATGGTGCGGCTCCTGCCGCATCAGCCGTAATCGCCCGATCTCCGCCGGCGATCCTCGAGAACGGCGGCTCGGTCAGTCCGACAGCAGATCTGTACGCAACGCTTCCATCGCGGCGATGCGACGCGCCGCGAGATCACGCGCCGCATTCCGGTTCGCCGTCGACCATCCGGTGATTCTCTCCTCACCCAGACGGTCACGCTCGGCGGCGATCTCCCTGTCCAACAGCTTGACAGCATCCTCGCGGGTCAAGAGGTCCTGATCGACCCAGTCCGGCGCGGCGATCTGTTGGACAAGCTGATGTGTTCGTGGCGCCACCTCACACCCCGGCCTCGGTACGCGGAAAGCGGAACAGACGCCGAGCATTCAACTCGACCATCTTGTGCGCTTCGTCGTCGGGCACGTCGAGCAGCGCCTCGGCGAGTAACTTGCGGCTGTTCGGCCAGTTCGAGTCGGAGTGCGGATAGTCGCCCTCCCAGGTGATGTTGTCGATACCGACCTGATGACGGTTGTCGATACCGTGTTGATCCTCGATGAAACAGCCGAAGATGTGCTCGCGGAACAGGTCTGACGGACGTACGGTCTGATCGATGTTCTGGTAGTAGCGATGCTTCTCCCAGGTCGTGTCGATGCGCTCCAGCATGTAGGGAACCCAACCGATGCCGCCCTCGGACAGGGCGAACTTCAGTTTGGGATGCCTGTGGAACACCGGCGAGAACAACAGATCGGCGGTCGCATACATCGAGTTGCACCCGAACAGCGAGATCATCACGGCCATCGGTGCCTCGGGTGCCGTCCTGGGGGAATAGCCCGAGCTCCCGAAGTGGACACACAGAACCATCTCGTGTTCCTCGCACGCAGAGAAGAACGGGTCCCAATAGTCGGTGTGGAAGGACGGAAGCCCGAGCGGCACCGGATTCTCCACGAAGGAGATGGCACGCGCACCCAGAGCCGCAGTGCGCTCGACCTCCGCTACTGCTTCATGCACATCCCAGAGTGGCACCAGCACAAGAGGTATGAACCGGTCGGGCGCGGCGGCGCACCACTCCTCGAGCACGTAGTCGTTCCAGGCCCGCACACACAGCAGGGCCAGCTCCTTGTCGTCGGCCTCGAGGAAGACGGTGCCCGCGAACCTCGGGAACGACGGAAAGTTGAGTTGCGCCTGCACGCCCTCGATGTCCATGTCCCGCACTCGTGCCGCGACGTCGTAGCAGCCCGGGAGCATGTCGGAGTATCGGATCGGCTCGGCCCCATATTCTTCCGGACGCTTGCCCGCCACCGCATTCAAGCCGATGTATCGGTAGATCCTGCCCTCGTAGAGCCACACCTGGGCCGGCGTCTTACCGGGTGTGAACTCGTGCTCGATGATCCGCGGACCGGCATCGAGGAACCTCCGCGGCAGTCGATCGGCCCACAGCGCGGGATGCTCGATGAGGTGATCGTCCGTGGACACCAGCTGCATGTAGTCCTGAAGAGGCATGGTGTGTACTCCTTTTGGTTGTCAGTAGAATTCAGATCGTCGCGGACCATGCGCGAAATGGCCCACGCGAGGTCGTCACGGCACCACTCCGCGGACCTTCAGATCGATGATCGTGTCCCAGTCGAAGCCCAGCTCATCGAGAATCTCGTCGCCATGTTCGTTGAAGGTGGGTCCACGCCGTGTGGTGGCCGGTACCCCGTCGTACTGAATCGGGGCGGTGACCAACTCGAACGGGACGCCGGCGGCGGTCGCGCACTCCTGGATCAGTCCGTTGGCCGCGACCTGTGGATCATCGAGGACCTCCACCGGATTCTGCACGACGGTCCACTGGCCGGTGAACTCCGCGAGCACGTTGCACCAGTGACTGAGTTCCTCCTTTGCGAACGTTGCCGTGAGCTCGGCCATCGCTTCGTCACCGTGCGCCATGAGCGACTGGTGGTCCGCGAACTGGTCGGCGACGGCGAGGTCGCTGCGTCCGATGAGTTCACACAGCGAGGCCCAATACTCCCCTGCCTGAAGGCAACACAGTGCGATCGATCGACCGTCGGCGGTTTGGTAGGACGCAGACAGTGGATTTCGTGCCGGTGGTGGCCACGCCCATTGACGTTGCAGCGCGGCGACCGAGATCGCTCCGCTCATGGCCCACATCCCGGTGGCGAGCAGCGAGATGTCCACAACAGGTGCCGCACCGGTGCGCTCGCGGTGGTAGAGCGCACCCATGATCCCGCCTGCGACTGTCATGGCACCGATCAGGTCGCCGAATCCCGGTGCCGGCAGGAAGGGCACATCGCCGTCCGGCTGGGTCGCTCCGAGGGCTGCTCCGGTTCGGTACCAGAACCCGAGCAGGTCATACGAGCCGCGTCCGGCTTCGGGTCCCCGCTCACCGTTGCCGGTGGCGCGCACGTAGATGATGTCCGGGTTGTGCGCACGGATGCCCTCCACATCGATCTGCAGTTTGGCACGAACGCGTGGCAGCTTGTTGGTGACGAACACGTCGGCGGCGGCGACCAACTCGTAGAGGATGTTTCGGCCCTCCGCGGAGGACAGATCCAGACCGATGCTGCGTTTTCCCCGGTTCAGGCTCTCGAACATCGGGAGCACGTCGGCGTTGCCCAGGGCGACCAATCCCCGGCCCGCGTCGCCGCGCTCCACCGGCTCCACCTTGATGACGTCGGCACCCCAGTCGGACAGCAACGCAGTCGATCCCGGACCGAACGCCTGTTCGGCGACCTCGACGACACGTACGCCCTGCATCACTGCTGTCATTGATCACCTCGGGAGATGAGATACGGAGTGTGCTTCAGTCGCTCCACGGAACCGCTTTCACGTAAGCACCGGCATCGATCCGGAGTTGCATGCCGGTGATGAACCGCGAAGCGTCACTTGCCAGGAACAGCACGGCGTCCGTGACGTCCTTCGGCTCGATGTACGGCACCGGAATCGCCTGCATGGTTCCGAAGGCGGGCTCGGCGTCCTCCCTGGTGGGGTTCTCCAGATCGGGACGGAAGACCTTGTACATGCCGTCGTTCTGAAGCATCGTCGTGTTCACGTTGGTCGGGTGGATGGCGTTGACCCGTATGCCGTCTGCTGCGAGTTGCAGCGCCAGGTCGTTGACGTACCGGGCGACCATCGATTTCGAGAGGTTGTAGGCGGAACCGCCGGGCCCCTGCTTGCTCACCGTGGCCTCCAACATGGCCGCGAGCGAGCCCGTCGCGATCACCGACGCGCCGGCCTTCAGATGGGGCAGGCTGGCGTGGATGACGTTCGCGACGCCACCATAGTTGGTGTCCAGCGTGTCCGACCAGGACTGACGCGTTTGTCCCTCACCGAGCGGGCAGATTCCCGCGTTCGCGACAACGATGTCCAATCGACCGAAGTTCGCGACACCTGCCGCGACGGCATCCCACACCGCGCTACGGTCGCGCACATCCGCGACAACGGAATGGATTCGAGCGCCTTCTTTTTCGACGAATCGTGCGGTCTCCTCGAGGTCCGCCGGCGTGGACAACGGGTACGTGTTGCCCTCCAGGTCGGCGCAGATGTCGAGGGCGATGATGTCGGCGCCCTCGGCAGCCAGGCTTATCGCATGCGAGCGACCCTGGCCGCGGCCTGCGCCGGAGACCACGGCGACCTTGTTGTTCAGCTTTCCCACTGGTAGTACCTTCTTTCTCACGTGAAGTTTCGGTATCAGATGACGGCGATCGACGGATTCGACGTCACCGGCTCGGCGATGCCCTGCTCATCCACGACCTTCTGCAGGTGTTCGAGCGTTTCCGCCAGTCCCTTGCCCTGGCGCCTACCCGGGGTGAAGGTCGCCGGCAGTTTCTGCATGCCGTTGATGATGGCCACCGACGGATAATGCACGGCCCGCTCCTTGTCGCATTGATAGTCCGGCATGCGATCGAGGACGTGGGTCACCATGTGCTTGAAGAGGTTTCGTGCGACGTTCGAACCCATGCAGCGATGTGCGCCGAGGCCGAAGCTTGCGTGACGATTACCGGTGCGGTCGAGGTCGATCTGATTCGGTTCCGGGAAGATCTCGGCGTTCCGGTTGGCCATCGCCCAGGACAGCCAGATACGTTCGCCTTCGTGCACCTCGACACCGTCGACTTCCGCGTCTCTGGCGATCGTGCGGCCATTGCCTTGTGCCGGTGTGTAGAAGCGCAAGAACTCTTCGGTGGCGGAGTCGAGCAGTGTGTCCGAGTTCTCGATCAAGCGCGTCCGCTCATCGGGGTTCTCCGACAACCACTCGAGTGAGTGTGCGGTCAGGGCGGTCGTGGTGTCGAATCCCCCGCCGATGATGAGTCGACAATTGCCCAAGACGTCCAGGTAGTCGACCGGCTCACCGTCGACGGTCAGGGTGAGAAGTGCATTGACGAGTCCGGGTCGAGGATTCTCCTTGACCTTGCTCACCCATTCATCAAGGTGCGCTTCGTATTTGGCCACGGCGGTGAGGACATCCTGCATCTCCGGGGATGTCGGATCCGTGTAGACCAGCGCGTGGATCGGGTAGCAGTACACCTCCCAGTCGCGTAACGGCAGCCCCATCAATCCCATGGTGAGTACTGCCGGGACGATATTCGCCAGGTCGTCGATGAAATCGATCTCGCCGGACTCGATGACCTCGTCGATACACGCCCGGGTGATTTCGTCGACCACCGGTATCCATCTCGCGACCGCGGCCGGCGACAGATACGGATTGAGCTGTTTCCGGTAACCCTGCTGTTCCGGCGGGTCCATCTCGATGACGCCGCTACGGTGCCTGGGGCGCGGATCGCCGGGAATCATGATGCCCCGATAGCCCTTTCGTTCTCCGTACGAGTCGAAGTCGGACGAAAGGAGGTTCGCGCCGCGGACCACCTCGAAGACCTGGGGCATATCGTTGGCGACCCAGTAACCACCGTAGGAGTCGGTCCACGCCAGCGGACACTTGCTGTGCAACTCCTCAGCGGTCTCCTCGAACGAATCGCGGAACCCTCTGGTGTGTCGCTCGAACGTGATCGGGCACTGCTTGGTGCCGAGCTGATCCTCGGATCTGGCTGTCGTCATTGTGCTGAACTTCCTGTCAGAACTCGGTGATTGCTCGTTCGGGGCATGACCGGATCGCCACCTGGACTTCATCGGCCCGGTCCACCGGGATCTCCTCGTCTACGGCGGTGGCGTGGCCATCCACTTCGTCGAGCACGAAATAGTCCGGCGCTGTCATCCAGCACAACGTGTGGCCTTGACACACGTCATTGTCGACTCGAACTCTCATGTGGGCTACCTCCGTTGAACTGTGACGTCTAGACCTGGGCCGGCGGAGGGGATCTCGGGCAGGTAAGCCATAGCCGATCCCGCGACATCTGAAATGACCACTGCAACAACTGTTCTGCACTCTCGTGGGACGCGCGGTCATATCGCATCGCTTGCCGTATATATTACGGTATCACCTTTTCGGATGATTTCATGCGACGAATCCGACATCAATTCTGCACTTCGACGGACACGAACATCTCGACGAATCCACGACTCGGCCACCGAATATGCCTCCGAATATGCCTCCGGCACAGACGAATATCGCATCCACAAAAATGTGACAGGCTGTCCACTCATGAAAGGTGAGCGAATGCCTTTGACAAACAATCATATTCGGCGTCGCGCACACACATCTGGTGATTGCCGGCCGATAGGTCAGCGATCCTCAGATGACCTCATATCCTGTGCGGCAACGCTTTTCTCCTGATACATCAATTCCGGTCCACTCAGCCGTTCATGTCGCTACTCCTGACGACGGTTCGGCCGGGCGACGAAACTGTGGCGCAGTCCATCCCTCGACCTGGTCGACAAAGAACACCTCGAGCGGTTCACCGATCTTCAGGGTGTCGGGGTCGACGTCGGTCATGTTCGACACGAATCGCGTTCCCTCTTCCAGTTCGACCACCACCACGATCGCGGGACCGTCAAAGCCCGGAACCGGTGGATGGTGAACCACCGTGAAGCTGAACAAGGTGCCCCGGCCACTCAGTTCGACGACTTCCCAGTCGAATGAATGACACTGCGGGCAGGCCGGGCCGGGGGGATGACGCAACACTCGGCACGCCGAGCAGCATTGCGCCACCAGCTTGCGGTCGGCGGCTGCCTCCCAGAAGAACTCGGTGTCGCCGTTGATCACGGGTGCGGGCCGACCCTGTGCCACTGCACTTCTGGTCATCTCCATCAGTGCCTGCCGAGGATCATGCCGCTGGTGGCGACGTAGGGACCGCCGGTGACCACCACATGGTGCGCGTCGTGAACCTGGTTCACCGCGGTCGCACGAAGTTGCCGAACGGCTTCGACTATCCCGTTGAAACCGTGCATATACGCTTCGGACAGCTGGCCTCCGTTCGTGTTCGTCGGAATGATGCCATCGATCGCCGTGCCCCCTTCTTTGACCAGGGCCACGGCTTCACCCGGGCCACAGAACCGCAGTGCTTCGAGTTGCATCAGCACCGCCGGACTGAAGTGGTCGTACAAGATCGCGACGTCCATGTCCGCGGCGCGAAGTCCTGTCTGTCGCCACAATTGATCACCGACGATCCGGGTCTCCTCGACGGATGCGATGTCGTCGCGGTACATCGTCGCCATTCCGTGCTGCCGATCGGCTATGCCCATCGCCGTACCCAGCACGGTGACCACCGGCCGGCGGAGGTCTGCGGCCCGCTCCCGCGAGGTGAGGACCAGCGCCACCGCGCCGTCGGTTTCCTGACAGCAATCCAACAGGCGCAGGGGATCCGCGATCATCCGCGACGCCTGATGATCATCCAGCGTCATAGGCCGGTCGAAGAAGAACGCATCCGGATTGTTCACGGCGTAGTTCCGCTGCACGACCGGCTGCAGCCCGAATGATTCGACGGGGACGTCGTACTGGTGTGCATACCGACGGGCACTGTGCGCCATGAACGAAGCGGGCGTGGTCATGCCGAAGGGCGACGACCAGGAGCCGTCGACGCTGCCGGTCGTGGGCTCACCTTTTCCGGCGAAGGACATCGGCTGTCCGAACCGGAAGCCCGACCGTTCGTTCATGGCCCGATAGCAGATGACGGTCTTCGCCTTGCCCGTGGCAATGGCCATCTCCGCCAGCGCAATTGCACCCGGCGCTCCCCCACCACCGGCGGCCGTGCGAGCAAAGAACGAGACTTCGTCGATCCCCAGGTTTCGGGCGAGTGTCGATTCGTCGGAGTTCTCCAGCGAAAAGGTCACGAAGCCGTCGACGTCGCTCGGCTCGATACCGGCATCATCGATTGCCGCGAGACAGGATTCGACTGCCAGGCGCAGTTCACTGCGTCCCGAGTGCTTCGAGTACTCGGTGGTTCCGAGCCCCACGATCGCCGCGGACACCGATTTCCTCACCACCTGTACTCCTGTCGTCGGGTGAATAGACTCGCCGCTGAATCGAATTGATGAATCGAATTGATGAATCGCTCTGCGGCACTCGCGATGACTGTTGCCGGGACACGATGGCCGATCACGGCCAACCGTGCTTCTTCGGACTGCTTTGTGCAGCAACCGAATAGTCGATACCGTCAGTCAGTTTCAGCGCCTCGAGTTCGATGGGTGGCAATTGGGGCATCACGCTGTCGCGCACCCAGTCGTCGAGTAGCGCCTCCAGGTCATCGGCTCGCAACACCGAAGCGTCAGTCTCCGCCATGACCCCATTTCCCGACTTCTCCGGGATGAGCACGTGTGGCGGCAGACCGCGGGTCGCTTCTGCTTGCGCCGAGTCGCCCAGGTACCAAGTGCTCGAACGAACGCCGAGCAAGAAGAAACATTCGCCGCGGTACCGGTTTCGCCGGGTTTCGGAGTGACGAACAGCATTTCGCGGTCGCGTCTGACATCAGGGTTGTCGAGCAAACAGGCGACCAGGTGATGCACACCCAGCGTGACCACCGCGTCGGGATCGCGGTTCGTGGACCCACCACGATCATCTGACGGCCGGTCCGGCTGGCTGCGGTCGACATGGACCACGAGGTCCACATGACCCGCCAGAAACAGAGCCGCGTCGGCGAATTCGTTGATCGAGGCGACATCCATCAGGTCGAGTTGCGCACCGAATGCCGTCATGCCCCGACTTCGGAGCTCGCATGCGACGAGGTCGGCCAGCACCGCCTCACTCGATCCGATGACCACGATGTGGCCCTGTTCGGCCAATCGTGTCGCAACCTCCCGCGACCAGTCGTCCGACACGTCGGTGACGATCGCTCCCGGCTGCTCGCCGTGGACATCTGCTCGGGTTCTCAAGTTCATCACGTCTCCGATACGGCTGTGGTGGTGGTGACCCGCGGAACCGAGGTCGGCCCGGGTCTGGGTCCCGTGTACCAATGGGCGGCGACCAGTGAGTTCTCCTGGTCCGTGTCGAGAAAGCCGAAGCCTTCCATGATGCGTCGCGCACCCCGATCCCAGGCCAATTCCAACGCGGTGCCGCGCCGGCTGATCGTCCATGCGGCAGCACCGGATGTCTCGCCCACGCTGTCGATCTCGACCTCGAACGATCCATCCGTGAATCCGCTTGTCCCCGAACGAGAACCTCGAGCCGTCCAGCGGCTCACCCCTGCCTCGGAGTCGTCGGTCGCCGAGCACGTGACCACCGTCGAATCACCCTTGGTGTCGAGCCGGTGTTTCGAGATCCCGACCACGAGACCCTGCGCTGACGACCACGAGACGAGCAGCGTATCCGCCGCCTCCGGATCGATCATGCCGACGCCCCGCAGAATCGAATCGCTCAGCGCGACGGTGAGATCGAATCCCGAACCGTGCGTCTCGATCACGAGTTCGGCCGAGAAGCCGCAATGGTCGGCTCCCGAAGCACGGACCTGATAATGCCCTGGCGCCGTCGGCGCGTCGATGCCCGCGAGATGGACGGTCTCGACCTCCTGTGAGTCGTGAAGGAGGGTCACCTCGACCCCACCTGCAGCAGCGGGAACCAGCTTGGCAACGCCGAATCCGTAGCCGTGACCGCCGGCGAGCCCATCGGCAGGGCCGGTCGCGGTGGCGAGGTTCCCGGTGGGCGCCGCGCCATCGGACAACGCGGGAGTGCAGGGAGACGCACGCCCCCCGGGAGCGACCGCGTTGAACTCCACCAGGTGGGTGAGATTCCTTATCAGGGCCTCTTCCTCGCCGGCATGTCCCGCGGCCCGCCACATGTAGGTCTCGGCCAGGTTCATCGCCGCCTCGACATGCCTACCGATGAAGAAGTCGCGGATGCTGAAGAACAGCAGATTGGAGAGCGCGGGAGCGTTCTCCACGCCCGGCAGGACATGACTGTGCAGCCCACTCAATATGCCCGTGGATTTCTCCGTCATGTGCTCGATCGCATGAGTTGTCGCATCCGATGTCCGCGGATCGGGACGAAAGTTCATGACGATCTGCAGCGATGCAAAGTATTCGGGCCGAGCATAATGAGACTTCAGGATCTCGAAGAGACAACGGATCCGATCGCCGGCGGTGTCGCCGACGATCGGCGTCCCCATCGTGTCGATCAGATGCT
Organism: Gordonia sp. CPCC 206044; assembly: GCF_048537895.1. Lineage (NCBI taxonomy): Bacteria > Bacillati > Actinomycetota > Actinomycetes > Mycobacteriales > Gordoniaceae > Gordonia > Gordonia sp. CPCC 206044. Next base: position 178,405 of record NZ_JBCLVL010000008.1, on the reverse strand, counting down.
GCCACTCCCGTTCGAACGCGGCGAGCATCAGTGCTTCGCGTGTACCGAACTGTCGTTGGATCACTCCCCACGTCATTCCCGCGCGCCGGGTGATCTCATTGGAACTCGCCCGGTAGAAGCCGACCTCGATGATCGTCTCCAACACCGCGGAGATCATCCGCTGACGCGAAGGACTCGTGCCGGCGGAGCTGGAGATCGGTTGCTCTTCGTCGGCACCGGCGCGCGCAGTCGAGACACCGGACCGTCGGGACGTCGGATGACCGGTCACTGCTCTCCTTTTCGACTGCCCACGCAAGCAAGCGAAGGTTGTGGATCTCAATACGTGATGTTTGTGAACACCATCACAGCGATAGTAGATACTATCGCCGCAAAGATCAACAGGTTCGGAGGGGCGGACGCGCGGCGATGACTTGGTCATCCAATCGGCCGATGATCCTGCGCAGCAGATGATTCGAGTAGAGCGTGGCTCGCGGGTGAACAGTGTCTCGGTGCACCGGCACCGCTGAATCCGAGATGGCCATCTCCAAGCGTGCAGACGCGGAGCGCACAACGGTTTGAGAAGTAGAGCTGACGCCTATCGACGCGTCGGACCGCATTTCTCCCAGCGCGGGTTGATGCCGCCCAGGATCGTCTGGTCACCGATGGTGGCGACCGGAGGCCCACCGGCCAGTCCCCCGTCACAATCGGCGACGAGAGCCGGTGCAGGGCCCACATCCACCGGATGATCCGTGACACGAGCAGGCGAGAGCGGTCGACCGTCGGACCAGGTGCCGACCGTTGACCAGTCGACGTCACAACTCGTACGCCCGATGGCGCAGCCCTGCAGTTGGTCGGCATAGCGATACAGCAGGAAGTCGTATGCATCGATCAGGCCGTTGCCGACGGACGCCGGAGTCAGATGATCGGCAACCAGCGCCTGTTGTCCGTGGGTATCGGTGCGCACGGTGATGTGTCGCTTCTGTGCGGCGGGAATCGTGAGCGACGAGTAGACGTCGATGCCGAGTCTCGCATCCGCCATGTTGTCATCATCGAATGCGAGCGTCATCGCTTGCGTGTTCCGCGGTACGTCGATCGCACCTTTTCCGACGAGTTGCGAATAGGCTTGGGCCACCATCGACATCCACAACCCCCGGCCACCCCACCCGCGTGCACCCGCTTGGCGCACGAGATACGGAACCATTCCACCTCCGAAGGAGTGACCCCAGAAGCCCAGCCGTGAGGTATCGGCGCGGGTGGCCGCCAGGGCAGCGACGACTCCCGCATCGAACCGCCGGTAGCTGTCCTCGAACTGTTTGGTATTGGTGCCCAGGGGATAGACCGGGAACACCACGATGTTCCCGACGCTGACCAGGTGCTCGATGAGGCCTTTGTAGGCGTCCGGAGTGATCGCACCGAAGCCGTGCGAGATCACCACCGCAGGACGGTGTGCGGAGTTGCACCGGTCGCCGGTCAACGGCGTCTTCCCCGGTCCGGCGGGCACGAAGACATGGATGGGCTGCGATGGCATCGCCGGATTCGGCATCTGCCTGGCCATGACCGAACACGGTCCGCTTGCCGCACCCATCTGTACCTGGTCAGGCTGCGAGACAGCACTTGCCGGCGCGGCCTGCGCAGCCCCGGCGATGAACGACATCGCCGCGGTGCCCAGAGCGAGCAAGAACGTGAACACGCCCGTCCTCGTGTTTGCTCTCTTCACTTCTGCTCCTTCGGACAGCTGTGCGACATCGCGGATCTCCGGTCGAGCGACCCGGGCAACGACAACAAAGTACACATACTGTTATCGCTACTGTGACTCTTTCCAGATAATCCGTGTCGATGGTCGACACTTCCTCACGAGCGTGACCGTGGCCGGTGGACGTTCGGCAGTCCCGTCCGTCCGACCGGCCAGTCCTGTCGTCAGTCGCTGGCCGGCAAGGCTTTCGACTCTTTGAGGTGTAACGGAGTCGCACCGATGGACAGCGATCCTGCGCCCGCCTTGGTCACCAGGACCTCGGCCCCCGCGTCGTCCACATATCGCTTGCCGATGGCGACACCATCGCCGAAGTCCGGATCGAGAACCGCACCGTCGGACCTCGCGCCGCCGACTTCCACCATCGCAGCTCCGCCGCATCGAAGATCGTCCAACGAATCCGCTGGGACGATCACGATGACCTGCGTGTCGCACACCTGACTCTGCAGCCGGGTTCCACTCTTGATCATCAACTACTCCTTTACTACTCGGCTCGCGCGGGCCGAAGTTCGTCGACCAGAACCCGCCGCAGCAGCTTGCCGGTCGGTGTGGTCGGAAGGTCGGTGCGGAATACCACCCGGTCGGGCGTCCGCGAACCCCGCAGGCGGTCGCGGACGTACGCTCTGAGGTCGTCGGGTTCGGGCGCCTCGCCGGACACGGGAACCACGACGGCCACTATCGCCTGCCCCCATTCCGCGTCATCGACGCCGACCACGGCGACGGAGCGGACCTGGGGGTGTTCGACGAGTACGTCTTCGAGTTCCGCAGGCGCGATGTTCTCACCACCACGGATGATCGTGTCGTCCGATCGCCCGCCGATGTAGAGGTAGCCCTCCTCGTCGAATGCGGCGATGTCACGTGTGGGGAACCACCCGTCCGCGTCGAGCACCGATCCGATGTCCGAGTATTTCCCGGAGACCTGTGCGCCCCGGATGAACAGTTCGCCGGTCTCGCCGTGCGGGACCTGTCCGCCGTCGTCCCCACGGATCTCGAGTTCGATTCCGGGCACCGGTCGCCCGACCGAACCCAACCGACGTACAACCGCCGGATCGTCACTGTCGCGCGCCGCCCAATGGTCCTCCGGGGTCAGCACCGCGATGGTCGAGCTCGTCTCGGTGAGACCGTATGCATTGACGAGGCCCACGTCGGGTAGCAGTTCGAGCGTGCGGCGAACCAACGGCAACGGAACCTTGGACCCCCCATAGGCCAACGTGCGCAGCGTCGGCAGCGCTCGAGGCTCCTCATCGAGCACCCCGATGATCCTGTCGAGCATCGTCGGTACGACTGTCGCGTTCGTGATCGCTTCGCCGAGGACGAGATCCAGCCAGCCGGCCGGATCGAACTTCCGGAGGTACACCATGCGCCGGCCGGCGTAGAGGTTGGACAGCGCCGCACCTACCCCGGCGATGTGGTAGGGCGGAACGCAGATCAGCACCGCATCCTCGGGATCGGCCGAGGCGAACTCGACCGTACCCATGATGTAGCTGGTCAGATTTGCATGAGTGAGCTCGACGGCCTTGGGACGGGAGGTGGTTCCCGACGTGAAGAGCACCACGGCGACATCGTCCGGGTCGATCTCGGTGGCCGCTGCGTCGGCATCGTCGAGCGGCTCGTCCAGCGACGCCAGGAACTCCGACGACTCGATCACCGGTCGGCCCGATCGACGGACCACATCGACGTACTCCGCGTCCGCGACCACCAGAGGCTCCGGCAACCGGTCGATCAGCTCGAGCAAGGCCGATTCGCCCAGTCGATAATTCAACGGCGTGAACGCGGTGCCCGCCTGCGCTGAGGAGAAGATCAGCAGGGGCAGCATGATTCCGCCGGTACCGACATATGCGACGCGGCTCGCACCGGTCGCCACGATCCGCGCGGCGCCGCGGTCGGCAATGCGCGCGAGGTCGCCGACCGTGACGCGTACGTCGTCGGACACCACCGCGGTCCGGTCGGGATCGGTCGACGCCGACATCTCCAGCAGTAGAGAAATACTCATCACATCACCTCAGAGGTCGGCATTCGATGGACTGGACAGGCGAGGGTCACCGCCGAGACGACGACGAGCGCGGCGGCGCGCGATCCGAATCGTGAGATCGGCGAACTGCTGTATCCCACGGCCGAAGGGGGCAACCGCGCTCGACGTCGTCACCGACAACGGCAGATCGGAACCGACGGCGGTCCGATGATGGCTGAACGTGTCGAACCCTGCCTTACCGTGGTAGGCCCCCATGCCGCTGTTACCCACACCACCGAAAGGTGCTCCCGCCGGCAGCATCTGCAGCCCGAACTCGTTACGGGCGACGCCGCCGCTACGAGTGTTGCGCACGTAGTTGCGGAAATCGTCACGATCCGGCCCGAACCAGTAGGTGACCAGCGGTGACGGCCGAGCGTTCACATAGTCGACGACCTCCGCGAGGTCGGAATACGTCCGCACCACCAACACCGGTCCGAAGATCTCTTCATGTGCGATCTTCATCCGGTCGTCGACACCACGCACGATGGTCGGCGCGATCTTTCTGCTCGTCGGGTCCGGGAGAGTCTCCCCGTGCGGGACCACGGATTCGATGATTGCACCCTGGCGCCGGGCGTCGTCGATCAACTCGATGACCCGCTGATAGTTGGCGTCATTCACGCTGGCCGGGTACTCGGGGTCGGACACGATCGACGGGAATGCGTTTGCCAGCGTTTTCTTCGCGGTGTCCACAAAGCGGTCGACCTGATGCTGCGGAACGAAGACATAGTCCGGGCAGACACACACCTGACCACCATTGACCATACGTCCCAACACAGTTCGTGACGCGGCACGACGGATGTCGGCCTGGGGCGAGACGACCACCGGATTCTTCCCTCCGAGTTCGAGGGTGACCGGGACCAGATTCTCCGCAGCGGCTCGCTGCACCAACTTCCCCACGCCCGGGGATCCGGTGAAGAACAGGTGGTCGAAGGGCAGTGACGAGAAGTCGGCGGCCACGCCGGTATCTCCGGTCACGACGACGAGTTCCCTCGGGTCGAAGTATTGTGCGGCCAGTGACTTCATCAGGTCTGCGGTCGCAGCCGTGACCTCCGACATCTTGATCATCACGCGGTTCCCGGCCGCGAAGGCCGCTGCGGCCGGAACGATGACCAGGTGTACCGGGAAGTTCCACGGGCCGATGATGCCGACCACGCCGAGCGGCGACGGCACGACCTCCGCACGGATACCCACGGCCCGCCCGGCGCGCAGAAGTCTGGTCTCGCGCATCCACTTGGGAATGTTCGCGCGGGTGTGCTCGATCTGCGAGATCGAGCCGACGATCTCGGTGGATACCGTACCCAGCCTCGATTTGCTGCCGAAATCGCGGACCAGCGCATCCACGAGGGCGTCCGAATTGTCGACCATCAGAGCCACCAGGCGGTCGATACGATTGCGCCTCGTCGCGGCATCAGGCGGACCACCGGCCACGAATGACCGCTGTTGCGATTCCAGGAGTGCGAGGAGTTCGTCGCGCGGCGATACCGCCGACGTGTCGATGGCCCTGTCCAGGGTGCTCATGATGTCGGCGTCATTCACGACAACTCGAGCGGACCTGCGTCGACCACCGACCGGAGCCAACCCAGGTCGATGCCGGCTTCCTCCGCGGCCACCACGCACGCCGAGACGTCCTTGCGCAGGAACGGAGCGGCGACCTCGGTGAAGCGCGCGACGTCACCGAGGGATTTCACCGATGCCAGAGCGTAGCTGCGACCACTCGACAATGCGATCGCCGACAGCAGCTGCTCGCTGCCGATACCGAGTCGATTCCCGAGTTCCACTGCTGCGGCGGTCAGTTGGGCGTTGGCCGCGAACAGGATGTTGTTGACCAGCTTGAGGTTGAGCGCGCTGCCGAGCCCGCCGGTTCGGATGATCGGCTTCGCATACGCCGCCAGTACCGGTTCGGCCCGGTCCACCGCCGCCTCGTTTCCACCGACGAGCACCGTGATCTCGCCCGCCGCAATGTCCTTGGCCGATCCGCTGACGGGCGCGTCGATGATCTCTGGGCCGTCGGGGAACTCGGCAACGAGCTTCTCCAACGTACTGACGTTGCCGGTGACGTGGGAGACCACGACACTTGTCGATCGCGCGTTGGTCAGATACCCGTCCGGGCCACCGGCGAGATCGACCAACTGTGCATCGGAGAAGAGGCACAGGATCAGGATGTCGGCACGCGCAGCGGCGTCGGCGACCGAATCCGCCAGGCTCGCTCCCGCTTCCGCCAATCGCTCACGCACCTCGGGGCGACGCGCATACAGCACGACCTCATGGCCTGCGTCGACCAACCGACGGACCATCGGCTCACCCATCTGCCCTGCACCGATGAATCCAATGACTTCTGACACCGCCGCCACCTCGCTTCTCTTGAGTCCTAACCGACCGCTCGGCCGGGTCGCCGGCCCATTCCCCGACGAATGGGCCGGCGACCTGTCCGGCCACACAACGCCCGTCATTGCCCGGAACTATACCGTAAGCCTTACAGTAACAGTTCTCCGCGTATCCGTCGCCGGATCGCAGGGCGCGGGATCACCCCTTCCAGGGCACCGACTTCACGTAGCCGCCCGCATCGATGCGCAGTTGGGTACCGGTGATGTAGCGAGCGGAGTCACTCGCCAGGAAGACCACCGCGTCGGACACGTCCTTGGGCTCGATGTAGGGAACCCGCATGGCCTGCATGGCCGGGAAGGCGACCTCGGCGTCCTCACGCGTCGGGTGTTCGAGGTCGGGGCGGAACACCTTGTACATCCCCTCGTTGTGCAACATGTCGGTGTTCACGTTGGTCGGGTGTACTGCGTTGATCCGAATGTTCTTCTTGGCCAACTGCACCGCGAGATCGTTGACGTAGCGGGCCACCATCTGCTTGGCCAGACTGTACGCGGACCCACCGGGTCCCTGATTGGTGGCACTACCGAGTTGCGCGGCCAGCGAACCGGTGGCGATGATCGACGCACCGTCACCGAGATGTGGCAGACTGCCCTGGATCACGTTGAACACGCCGGCCAGGTCGGTGTCGATGGTGTCCGACCATGATTGCAGGGTCTGACCTTCGCCCATCGGACAGATACCCGCATTTGCGACGACGATGTCGAGTCGGCCCAGCTTGTCGACCCCTTCAGCGATGGCATTCCACACCGCGCTGCGCTCACGGACGTCGGCCACCACCGAGTGCACGCGCACGCCCTCCTTCTCGATGAACCGTACGGTCTCCTCGAGGTCCTCCGGCCGTGCCAGCGGATAGGTGTTGCCGTCGAGATCCGCGCAGATGTCGAGTGCGATGATGCTCGCACCCTCCGCCGCGAGACCGAGCGCATGCGACCGTCCCTGTCCACGTGCGGCGCCCGATACGATCGCCACCTTGTTGTCGAGCTTTCCCATCTTGTGATGCCTTCCTGTCGTCACCCTGTGGTGTGAATCTGAACCGTTGCCTCAGCCGTCGGTCTTCGGTACACGACAGCCGATGGTCTTGGTCTCCAGGTATTGTTCGAACCCCTCGAGACCGCACTGCCGACCGACACCGCTGTTCTTGTAGCCGCCGAACGGCGCATCGGCTCCGTAGAACATTCCGCCGTTGACCCCCACGGATCCGGTCCGGATCCGGCGGGCCACGGACATGCCGCGTTCGGCGGAGGACGACGCGACCGCGCCCGCGAGACCGAACGCACTGTCGTTGGCGATCCGCACCGCATCGTCGTCGTCGGTGAACGGCAGCAAGATCACCACCGGACCGAAGATCTCCTGCTGTGCGATCGCCGCGCTGTTGTCAACGCCCGTGACCACCGTCGGTGCCACGAAATGGCCGTTGCGCAGGTGGTCCGGCAAATCCGCGTACTCGCCACCGCCAGTACGGAATTCCGCTCCCTCTGCGCGCGCGCGATCGAGTACGTCGAGCACCCGCTTCTTCTGGGCCGCGCTGATCAACGGGCCCACGAAGGTCCCCGGCAGCGCGGGATCGCCGACGGGGATCGCGGTGTACGCCGCGGTCACGTTGGCCACGACCTCGTCGAAGAGCGACTGGTGAACCAATACGCGGCTGTTGACCGCGCAGGCCTGACCGGCATGAGCGCAGGAACCGACCGCACTCATCGCCACCTTGGCGGGATCTGCGTCGTCGAGGACGATGAGTGCCGACTTACCACCGAGTTCGAGGAAGGTCCTCTTCATCGTGGACGCACCCTCCCGCATGAGGTGACGTCCCACAGCGGTCGACCCGGTGAACGAGATCAGGTCGACCCGCGGATCAGTCGCGAGAATCCCTGCGACCTCGTTGTCCGGCGTGGTCACCACGTTGACGACGCCGGCGGGGAAATCGGTCTTCTCCGCGATCAGTCGGCCCAGCCGCGCTGCGTTCCATGGGGTGTTCGGGTCCGGCTTGAGTACCACGGTGTTGCCGGCGGCCAGTGCCGGACCGAGTTTGTTGAGGATCACCTCGATGGGATAGTTCGACGGGGTGATCGCCGCAACGACGCCGGCCGGCTCCTTGAACACGGTGCGCACGTTTCGCGGACCGAACAAACCGCCGCCGTCGAGCACCCGCTCCCATTCGAAGTCGTCGATGAGCGAGGCGGGATAACGCAGCGACTGGGCCAGCGGCCAGTCGAGCTGGGCATCGTTGGTGGACATCACCGGGCATCCGACCTCGGCGACGAGTTCTTCCCGCAGCTCTTCCTTCTCGGACTCGATGGCTGCCTGGAACTGCTCGAGGCAGCGCTTGCGGAGCGCCCGGTTCGTCGACCAGTCGGTGTCGTCGAAAGCTCGCCGCGCGGCCCCGATGGCCCGATCCATGTCCTGCACGCTCGCGGCCGCGGCCACACCCAGTATCAACCCGGTTGCCGGACTGAGATTCTCATAGGTCGCATCGCCCGTGGCGGATACCAGGGCGCCGTCGATGAGCAGCCTGGTCTCCGCTCGCGCGGCAGCTCGTCGGCCGAACTCAACGCTCGACGGTTCCGTACTCTCCACGACTTCGCTCACACCGTTCTCCTGATCTCCGAGAGCACTCGGTTCATTGCTGCCATCGCAAGCGATGACACGGGCCCGCACCGACCTCGGAACCAGACGTCGCTCGCGCCCGGAACCGCTCGACCGGATGACTAACTGTAATTCTTACAGTAATATCTCTCAATGCCGTAATGCCAATCTTTTCTGAAGGGAATCCGGATGTCCGATCTGCTCAACGGTGTCGTCGTCGTGGAACTGGCGTCATGGACGTATGTGCCCAGCGCGGGGGTCATACTCCGCGATTGGGGCGCCGACGTCATAAAGATCGAGGACACGAAGGGCGGCGATCCCTGCCGCTATCTCACCGTCGGCGGTCTCGACCCGGCGGATTCGCGGGTCAAGGCCAACTTCATGATGGAGATCGGAAACCACGGCAAACGCAGTATCGCCATGGACATCAAGACCCCGGAGGGGCTCGACATCCTCGGCAAGCTCATCGCCAAAGCCGATGTCTTCCTCACGAATTGGCTTCCGGGACAGCTCGATCGTGCCGGCCTGTCGATCGAGAAGATCCGCTCCTACAACCCGAAAGTAATCATCGCGCGGGGCAGCGGCCAGGGCCCCCTCGGCCCCGATCGGGACAAGGGCGGGTTCGACGGATCGTCCTACACTGCCCGGGCCGGCGTCGCGAATGCCCTGTCGCCGGCGAATGCCGAGTTCCCGTTCGCGCAGGGTCCCGCGTTCGGCGACCTGCAGGGCGGGAGCACCCTCGCCGGCGGGATCGCCGCCGCGCTCTTCGCACGTGAACGCACCGGGCGCACCTCGGTGGTCGACGGATCCCTGCTCGCGCAAGGTATGTGGGCGGTGGCGCCGGACATCTCGGCAGCCGACTACCACGGCATCGAACGCGTCCCTCCCTACGTGTTCGGCGACGCGCCCAATCCCGCGGTCAATCGGTACAAGACCCGCGACGGGCGATGGGTGCAGTTGCTGTTCCTTCAGGCCGACAGGTATTGGAAAGGTTTCTGCGAACGCATCGGGCGACCCGAACTCGGTGTCGACGAACGCTTCACCCCTCTGGCCAACCTGACGCGCAACAAGGACGAGGCCACAAAGGTCCTCCGCGAGATCTTCGCCGAGCGAGACCTCGCGGACTGGCAGAAAGTACTCGCCGACGAACCCGGGGTATGGGAGACGATCCAAACTCCCGAAGAGGTGCTCGACGACCCACAGGCCGTTGCCAACGGCTATCTGATGAGTGTTCCCGACACCGACGGAAACGTCTTCCGGACGGTCTCTGCGCCCATCCAGTTCGACGGGGCTCCGGCCACTCCGGCCCGTTCTCCGGAGCACGGCGAGCACACCGAAGAGATCCTGCAGGAGCTGGGCTTGGACTGGGATGCCATCATCGCCGCCAAGGTCTCGGGAGCCGTTCTCTGACATATGTTCCAACGCCAGGCGGGCTGGTACATCCGATGTCGGATGTACCAGCCCGCTTTCGTGTGCGCCCGGAGACCACCGACAGATGAGTCGACCTCGGTCCGATGTGACTCGGACCGAGGTCGAGGCTCAGATCAGAATGCCGGGGGTGTCAGGCACTGGGCATCTTGAACAGCGGAGCGAGATCGAGGGTCTCGGTGTTCGAGATCGTTCCGTCCTCTTTCAGTTCACCGGCCAACGCCGACGCCTGGCAGATGTTCGGTGCGATCGAGATAGGCTTCGTTCCGCACTGGAAGCTGGCATCGCCGTACAGCGGTGTCTTGACCGGTTCCGGCATGGCGTTGAGCCGAGCGGCGACGGTCTTACGGTTCACCTCACCGGGCATGCCGTCGAGGGCACGCTGGAACGCGAGCACCGACATGTAGGCGGACACGCCGTCTTCGGCACCCGTGGCGTCATACTTCTCGAGCGCCGCCTCGAAGATCTTGGTGTCCTCCGCTGCCGGATCCAGATCGTGGGAGACAGACATCGTGATCCCCGCGTAACCGCCCGGGAGCTGCTTGGCATCCTCCGGCGTACCGACACACTGGCTCACGGTGGTGACGGGCTTGTCCGCGTTCAGAGTCTGCATCGCCTTCAACGCGCTGGTGCAGAAGGGCACATCGCCGAGGATGTGGAACGCCCCGTCGCCATTCTTCAACGCTGCCTGAACCTGCGGGGTCATGTCGGCCGTACCCGGCGGAACCGTGATCAGATCCATCTGGGCGCCCGCGTTGCCGAAGACCAGCGGTCCGAGAGCCTTCAGTGGCCCGGTCGCGATCGGGGCGTCGATCGCCAGAATGGCGACTTTCTTGATGTCCTTCTTCTGGGCGTAGTACGCGGGGATGCCGAGGAGCCCGGCGATGCTGTTGCTCAGGACATGGGTGTTGGGCAGGCTGAGAGTGGGCTGGCCACCACCTGTGTTGACCAGGAAGCTCAGCCCCGCAGGTGAGGTCACGTTGGTGATGGCGTCCGGGTTGGACGGATCACCGGCAACCACGGCCACCGCGCCGGATGCCACGGCCTTGTTCGCACATTCACGCGCCAGGCTCACCTGGAGCTGGTCCTCACATACCTCGAGTTGAATCGGGTGGCCGTTGATGCCACCGCGGTACTCGTTGAGGTAGGACACCGCGGCGTTCGCGGCTTCGATCTCCTGCGTGTGCGTCGCCGCCTTCGGGCCGGCCGTCGGCAGGAGAATGGTGACCGGCGCTCCGGTCGCCTTGTTGGGTGTACCGAGCACCGACTCGTCAACCGAGCTCGAACCCGAATCGTTGTCGTCACTGGAACAGCCGGTGGCTGCGAGCGCAACTGCCACCGCGATACACGGCAGAGCAGCCCACCGTTTCCTCCACGAGGTCTTCACTACATGGTCTCCTGATCGTCGTCGAATCATCTGATTTGAAATCTTCAGCGCGCGAAGCGCTTCCGGGCACATGGGGACATGGAAGTCTCAGTCAGGCCGTGGCGTGCGCGATGTCACCTCCGAAGTAGGCCGCCTCGAGGCGGTCCGGATGTCGCCGCAGCTCCGCGGAGGATCCGCGCAGGGTGACATCCCCATGCACCAGGACAATTGCGTCGTCGGCCACTTCGAGGGCCAGCCGCACGTGCTGTTCCACGAGGACAACACTCGTGCCCGTCGTATCTGCGATCCGTCTGACCATGGGGAGCAGACTCTCCACGATCACCGGTGCGAGGCCCATGCTCATCTCGTCGATGAGGAGAACCGAGGGCTTCTGAACGAGAGCCCTTGCCACTGCCAGCATCTGCTGTTCACCTCCGGAGAGCGAACCCGCCGCCACCTTCCATCGCGCTTGTAACGCGGGAAAGAGATCGAGGATCTCGTCCAGCGACATACCACCCTTGCGCCGCGCAATCGTGAGATTGTCGGCGACGGTGAGGCCCGAGAAAAGTGCGCGGTTGTCCGGAACGAGCACCACTCCGGACTTGTTCGCCCGCGACGGATTTCCGTTCGGTAACGGCTTGTCGTCCACGAGTACCTCACCGCCGAGCCGCGGTAGAAGCCCGGCGAGCGTCATCATCAAGGTCGTCTTGCCCGCGCCGTTCGGTCCGAGCACGGCCAGCACCGACCCGTTCGACACATCGACGTCGAGACCTCGAACGACCGGAACCTTTCCATGGCCCGCCACCAGATCACGTATCTGAAGACTCACAGGACCGCTCCCTCGTGGTTGGCCGGGCGCACATTGTCATGTTGCTCGAACGTCGGTGGCGCATTCTCCGGTTGATCGTCGTGAGTTGTTCCCAGATAGGCCTTCGCAACATCTGCGTTCCTGCGGATCTCCTCGGGAGTTCCGGTCGCGAGGAGTTGGCCGAAGTTGAGGACCTGGATGACATCGCAGATGTTGAGTACGAGACCCATGTCGTGCTCGACGAGCAGAATCGTCACACCGGTGGCCCGAATAGCCTTGAGCCGCTCGCCGAGCCATGCACTTTCCGTGGTGTCGAGACCACCCGCCGGCTCATCGAGCAACAGCACCTTCGGGTTACCCGCGAGTGCGCGGGCGATCGAGACGAGCTGCCGCTGTCCCTGGGAGAGTTTGCCCGCCGGGACATCGCAGACTTCCGTGAGACCGAGCGTCGAAAAGATCTCGTCGAGGTCGTCCTCGTCCACATGCACCGATATGCCACGGCCGGACAGCCCGACGAGCACGTTCTCCCGAACACTGAGGTCCTCATAGAGCTCGATCGCCTGGAAGGTACGTCCGAGACCCGCTCGAATCCGCTTGTGTGAACGCAATCGGGTCAGATCGACGTCGCCGAGGCCGACCTCGCCGGATGATCGGGCGAAACCGCTGATGGCATCGATCGCGGTGGTCTTTCCGGCGCCGTTGGGACCGATGAGGCCGACGATGGCACCCTCGGGGACGTCGAAGCTGAGGTCATCCACCGCCACGACGCCGCCGTAGCGGACAGTGACGTGCCGCAGGCTCAGCACGGCCGATCCGAGCTCCACGTCAACGGTCTCATCGACAGTCCGTGGGGCCGGTGCGACCGCCGAGCCCATGGCCGTCGAACCCGTGGCCGCAGAGCCGGATCGTCGCGTGCGCATCCGCGCGGTCAGCGAATGTGCCGGCCCGACAATTCCTTCCGGATTGAACAGCACCGTGACGACCAACGCCACACCAACGATCACCTGATACCACTCACCACCGCTGATCAGCCGGTCGAGCAGGAGATAGAAGACACCGCCCGCGCCGAGCACACCACTGAGCAGCCCACCGGAGATGGACGTGACCCCGGCAAGGTAGACCGTCGCGAAGAACGTGACACCCACGATCACCTGGAAGGGCTGGAACGAGACGTTGGTCTGTTGGTAGGCGAACAGGCAACCACCGAGTCCGGCGATGAAGGCACCGATGGCGAACGCCACCAATTTGACGCGAACCACGTCCACGCCGGAAGCCGCCGCCGACCGCTCGTTGGCCCGGACCGCAAGCAGTCGCGTGCCCAACTGACTGCGGCGCAGCAGAGCGACACACGCCCCGACGGCGACGAGGACGAGCAAGCACAGGAGACCGAACTGCACGCGCGGGTACGCACCGCCGGACCCGATGCCCAGGTCCAGGCCGAAGATCGTCGGGGTGGGGACCTCGACGCCGTCGGCCCCCACGAACTGGTCGTTCCGGAACCAGATGGCCTCGATGGTGAAGGCCATCGTGAGAGTCACCACGGCAACCGTGAGCCCTCGTAGGCGTAGCGCCGGAATACCGATGACGACGCCGAGGACAGCCGCGATCAGCGCCGCAAGCAACGGAGCGATCGGAAACGGGATGCCCCAGGACAGCGTGATCGGTCCGACCAGGAATGCGGCCGCCCCGGCGATTGCCAGCTGCGCCAACGACACCTGACCCGCGTATCCGGTGACCACCACCTGCGAGAGGCCGATCACCGAGAGGATGAGACTGGTGATGATCGCCGACCGCCAGTCACCGCTGGTTGCCACCAATGCAACCACGACGAGAGCAGCCGGTATCAGACAGCTCAGGATGATGTGCCGAGGAAAGGGCGCATTACCGAGTTCGGAAACGATCACCGCCCCGCGCGAAGGCAACGGACGTGCCCACACGACCAGCACGAGCAACACGACGATGAGCGGAACCAACTCGACCAGGCCGGTGGAGGGCAGCCAGTCGTACACCCGCGGAAGGTAAGTGGCCTCCGACTGCAGCATGCCGATGACCAGCCCCGCACCGACCGCGACGAGGACCGAGGAGAACCGGCCGATGATCGCAGCGGCGAGTGCCGGCACGATGAACAAGGTGTAGGCGTACGGCGTGAGCGGGACGATCGGGGAGATCAGAATGCCCGCGAGGCCGGCGACAGCGGAACCGATCATCCAGTTCACTGCGGCGATACGGTCCGGTGAGAGACCGCTGACGTGGGCACCTTCCTCGCTCTCCGCCGTCGCGCGGGTCGCCAGCCCGAAACGGGTGAACCGGTACCCGGCGGCCACCACAAGGGAGATGACGACGACGGTGAGTGCAAAGTACAGCCGGTCCAGCGGCACCCGAACTGATCCGAGTTCGAGCACGTCCACCGGGAAGATCGCGTCCACACCGATCGCGACCGTGCCGGCCTGCGCCGCGGTCACCGCAGCGAAGACGATCATCACGCCGATGGACGCCACGGCACGTGCGACCGGTGGCGCGTTGCGCAAGGGCCGGAAGACGATCAGATAGAGGAGAGCACCCAGCACCGCGCAGAAGACCACGGCGATCGTCGCGGCAGCGAAGAATCCTGGGTCGCCACCGATCTCGACGGTCTTGGGCAAACCGGGGATCAGCAACAGCAGTTCGCCCTCGCGGAGGTAGGCATACATGTACGCGCCGCACAGGGCCATCGAGCCCGTCGCGAAGTTCACGACACCCGAACTGCGATAGATGATGACGAGAGCCAGCGCCAACGCGGCGAACACCCCGCCGGCGCCCAGCCCCAGCAACAGGAACTGAATGTGATCGGTCACTGCGGACAACCCTTCGTACGCACAAATATTCGGAGAGTCCCGCAAACCGCCGAAGCCTCGCCCGACCGGGCAGAGTCGCATTCATCCGATTCCGTTGTGACCTGGGGCCCTCGGCCGAGCTAGCGTGACGGCGATCACGCTATCACAACTGTAGGCGTAATAGTTAGCCTTTCAGTAACGATCTTCGCGTTCCTTCCGACGGAGGCACTGACTGTCGTTAGCCCAGCTCACGGCATGTGGTCCAGACACGACTCTGCCGCCGATGCGCGGACGATCTCGCGTCGCATCGGCGGCAGTCGAACAGCCGTATCAGTTGTCTCGGTAGCCCGTCAACTCGCCTTGGAACGAGTTTGTGCGTAGCTGGCTCGGCCCAGGCCGAGGGCATGCTGAGCGATCATGTTACGGAACACCTCGAGTGTGCCGCCGTAGATGCCGCACAGCGGTGCCCATCGGAACAGGTACTCACTTGCCCCGTCGTCGATCGCACCCGGTGTCTCGATCGGCAACACCGACGACGCGCTGAGGACATCCATCAATTCCGGAGCGACATCGCGCATCGCCTGCGCGAGGGCCACCCTGCCGTACATGTTGGGCGTGCTCAACGCCGCCTCCACGCGAGCCACGCTGCGTCCGAGACGATAAGACACCGAGCCGCCATCGACCGGTCGCCTGCCGGCTGCGTCGGGCACCGACAGGAGTCCGGCCACCTTGTCGAGTGTGGTCGCCATGTAGGAACCCTGGTGCTGCAGGATCGATACGTCCTCCAGTCCGTCGGTATTCGGTGTGGCCACACCGTGTTCGGTGTCCAGGGGACCGCGGAGAACAGTCCACCCCTCGTTGACTTCGCCGAGCCGGTACTCGTCGGCGATGCGGACATCGCTGTAGTACACGATGTTCGTCCGATCACCATCGACCGTCCACAACGGCTGGATCTCGATCCCCGAGGTGTCCAACGGCACGAGAAACATGGTGAGACTCTTGTGCTTCTTCGCCTGCGGATCGGTGTTGGTGATCAAGAAGGTGTACTGGGAGTTGTGGGCGCCGGTGGTGAACATCTTGGAGCCGTTGATGACCCAGTAATCGCCGTCACGCACAGCGCGCGTCTTGCAGGTCGCCACATCCGAGCCGCCCTCGGGCTCGGTGTATCCCAGGCACAATCGCACATGACCGCTGAAGACCTTGGGCAGCACTTCGTCCCGAAGCGCCGGCGATCCGAACTTCTCGACAGATCGTGCAACGATCGACGTGGTTCCCCACGTCACCCAGGGCACATGGACACGGCGCTTCTCCAACTCCCACAACCGCCTGCGGACACGGTCGAAGCCACCCTCCGCTTCAGAGCGGTACTCTCGCTCGAGGTAGCCCGCCGCCCCCATCGCGAGGTGAACCGTCTCGTCGAAATTGTCGCCGGTCTCCCGATCGCGCCGACGGACGTCGTCGGTGACGTGCAGGTCGAGGAAGCCCCGGATCTCGTCGAGGAACTCCTGCTCCTCGCCGGTGAGGTCGACTCGTGAAAAATCCATCTCGTCCCCCTTCAGACCGCGGCCGGCACGGCAACCGGTGACGCGACATCGGCCCTGCGCGCAACCGTGTGTGCGACGCGCTGGGCCGTGGCCGCCGGATCACCGCCGGCGAGAGGCCATCCTCGGGCACGAACGAGATATGACGTCGCGGCGGCCTCTGTGGAGACGCCGAGTCCACCCTGCACATGCACGGCCATCGTCGCCGCCTTGGATGCCTCTTCAGACATGAACACGAAGGCAGCGCCGGCCAGTTCCGGTCGCACCTCGGGTTCGACATCGAGATACCAGGCCGCTTTGCGCGCCAGTGCACGACCGCCTTCCACGGTGATCGCGATGTTGGCCAACGGGTGCGAGATACCCTGGAGGGACGAGATCGGAACCCCATAGGTGTACCGGCTGGTCGCGAACTCGGCGGCGATTCGCATCGTCTGCTCGACGAGTCCGACGAGCGCCGATGCCGTGAGCAGACGCCACTCGTCAAGCGCGCGTTGATATTCCGAGGTAGACGCGGATCCACTTCCCAGAACCGTACGAGTCGAGGCAGTTGCGGGATCGACCCACGCCATCGGCAGCCGCCCGAGGTTGTCGACCTTCGCGGGCGCCGCGTCGTAGGTCAGCAAGACGACATCGTCGCCCTCGCGAACCACGATCTGATCCGCGACAGCGCCGGTCGCGACGAGACGAGGCCCGGCAACGTTGTCGATCTGTGGGTCCAGGCCGACGATCTGTGCGCCCGACAGGATCGCGTCCGAGTGCGGGTTGTCCGCGGAGAGTGCGCCGAGCCGGGCGAGAAGTCGCGACGCCACGACGTGATCGATCCACGGCACGGGCGCGAGCCACCGACCGATCTCTTCGGCGACGAGGGTCAGGTCGACCAACGTCGCGCCGTCCCCGCCGACTTCCTCTGGTAACGCCATGGTGCTGGCACCGGTGGCGCACAGGCGCTCCCACAGCGACCTGTCGATCCCGTTCTCCTCGGCTGCGCGGACGACGTCGATGGTCGAGTAGGTCTGGAAGAACTTCGCGTACGCGGTCTGCAGATCCGACTGATCAGCCGAAAGACTGTAGTCTTCCCTTCGCAATTCGTATCGATCCATGTCAATGCTCCTGTTCGGTGTGGTCCGGTCGTTCGACCGGACCGTGGTCGACGTCATTCACCGGCATCGCCCCGTTCCGCGAAGAAGAAATCCTGGGCGTTGTCGAAGAGGTAGTTGTCGAGGACATCCGACGGCAGGTCCAACGCCTCGGCCTCGGGAATGAGTCTGCGTTGGGACAGCACCGGCCAGTCCGACCCGAAGATGATCTTCTTGGGTCCCCGAGTGCGCATGTAGTGCAAGAGACTCTCGGGCAGGCGCTTTGGCGACCACGCAGAGGTCATCAGGCGCAGATTCGGATACTTGATGAGCAGCCGGATCGCCACGTCCCACCACGGATCGGCGCCATGGATCATGCAGAGTTTCAGCTCGGGGAACCGCACACAGACGCGGTCGAGGTGGATGGGATTCTGCACTTCACCGGGGATGGGCGGTCCGGGAATACCGGTGTTGACACACAGGGGCAGTTCGAGTTCGGCGCACTTGGCGTACATCGGGTAGTAGACCGCATCGCTCGGCGGATACTGGCCATCACCCCAGAAGCTCGGGCCGACGGCGGCGTACGACACCGGCAGGTCAGCGACCACGGCACCGAGTTCACGCAGCGCGGCCACCGGTCGCAACAGATTGGCGCCACCCATCGCGAGAGAGAACCGGTCGGGCCGCGCTTCGACGAACTTGCGGGCGGTGACCGAGGGAGTGGACAGATTGTCCATGAGAATCGCCTTCTCCACGCCCTGCTCATCCATCTCGTCGAGCAGTTCCGACATGTCGGCCGCGTCGAACATGGACTTGGCACCCTTGAAATAGTTGTCCCGCACAGCCAGCATCCAACCGGGCTGCTTCTCGGTCTCACCGAAGTGGACGTTGACGAGACAATCGATCACCTTGCGCGACATGAATACTCCGAATCTTCCCGGGTCCGGGAGGTGGAAAGGTCGTGACAAACGCAGCCGGACCCGAGCTTGTCTGCACCCCAGGTCCGGCCGGCGAATCTCATGCGACCGATGAAACGGACACTCCCAGATAGTCAAGAGCGTTCTCGCGCATGACCTTTCGGATCTCCTCATCGCTGCTGAGTCCGGCGAGATCCTGAACGTATGAGGTCGGGTCCTCGAGGCCTTCACCGTGCGGCCAATCCGATCCGAACAGGACGCGTTCGGTGCCGATCGTGTTGGCGAGGTGTTTGACGTCCTCCTCGTAGTACGGCGCGATCCACACATGCTCGCGGAGTTCGTCGACGGGGTTGTCCGAGAACGACTTCGGATACTGGTTGGCGAGCTTGTGCAGCCGCTTGATGAGGCGGTGCACCCACTCGGAACCGTTCTCGATGCTCGCCACGCGCAGTTTCGGGTGCCGCACGAAGACGCCGTGCACGATCAGCGAGGCAATCGTGTCGTGGATGGCCCGGTCGTCGACGACGACCTTGTCGAACGGGTCGGTGGTGCCGAAGCCCTCGAAGTTCTCCTTGCCGCCCCACATGGCCGCGATCTGGAGATAGCCGCTGTCGCCGAGGTGGAACGCGACGGGAACGTTGGCCTCGGCCAGGCGTGCCCAGACCGGATCGTGACTCGGATGACCGAGCGAGCGCGGCTTGGGCGACCCGGGGACCGGGGCAGGTCGGATATGCACGAGCTTGGCGCCCCGGGCGATGACGAAGTCGACCTCGGCGGCAGCCGCCTCCGGATCAGCCAGCGAGATCATCGGGGCGGTGTAGATCTTGTGGTCGGGACGGTCGAATCCCCAGTCCTCGTCGAGCCACAGGTTGAAGGCGTGAAGTGACGCCATGGTCGCCGGGATGTCCTTCTTCAGGGCCTCCTCGACACCACACCCGAAGGTGGGGAACATGAAGATCGACTCCAGTTCCTGGTTCTCCAGCACCTTGATGCGCGCATCCCGGTTCTGATACTCCGGACGCAACCCGAGTTCCTCCACCTTCATCAGCGATGCCGGGTCGACGCCCTCGGGAATCTGCCCACGGAACATCAGGTCGAGGCAACCGGGCTCGATGATGGGATCGAACGTCGGGTTCGGGATGAACCGATTGACCCTCTCCCCCATGACCGCCACGGTGTGCTTGCCGTCCTGCAGCATCCGCACACCCCGTCGGCGGAATTCCTTCGGCAGGTGCCGTGTGAAGGCGTCCAGCGGCTCGTAGTAGTGGTTGTCGACGTCGATCGACAGGTATCCGAGTTCGTTCATGTTGTCCTCCGGTTTGCGAATCGTTCGCTGCGGTCAGTGGTGTTCGACCCCGTTGCCGCGCTCGCGTCGCGACAGCGGGGGAAACTGTGGGGTTCGCTTCTCGAGGAAGGCCGTGATTCCCTCGATGACGTCGGGCCGGGTGAGCGATTGCGCCATGGCGACCTCGGCACGCGCAGTGGCCTGGTCCGCCGAACCGTCGGCATCGGTCAGGATCTGACGCTTGATCACCTCGAGTGAGTTCGGGGAGCATTTCGATGCGATCTCCTCCGCGTATGTCACAGCATGCGTGAGGAGTTCCTCGGGCGGTACCAACGCTGTGACCAGTCCGAGATCCGCAGCCTCTTCGGCAAGGAACGTCCGCCCGCTGAGCAGGAGCTCTCTGGCCACCGCCGGGCCGGCGATCCTGGGCAGGATCCAGGAGATCCCGTGCTCGGCGATGAGTCCACGCCGGGCGAACGGAACCGCGAACTTCGCGCCCGACGCGGCGAACCGGACATCGCACATGAGTGCGTGGGTCAGGCCTATACCCACGCATGCCCCATTGATCGCCGCGATGACCGGCTTGCGCAGAGACAGGAGAAAGTGCGCGGGGCGTTCGCCCACTGCGGCATCCACGTCCACCGGACCTCCGTCGGCCAGTGAGCCGACCTGGTCGACGGTTCCCATATGCGCGCCGGCACAGAAGGCACGCCCTCGACCCGTGATCACGATGACCCTGACCTCGGGATCGGCTTCTGCAGCGTCGATGCGTGCATAGAACTCGTGGGCGATGTCAGCCGCCCACGCATTGAGGCGGTCCGGCCGGTTGAACGTGAGCACCGCGACGCCGCCCGAGGACACCTCGTAGAGCACGGCACCCTGGTCGACATCGACGACGTCTCCGGGCCCCTCCTTGGCAAGACTCACCGATTCCCCCGTCCAGACGGTGCGGCCGAGTGCATCGAACCCCACCTCCTTCTTGCTGCGATGCCGTTTGTGAGCATGCCTACTGTATACCTATCGGTAGAACGTTCCGCAAGGAGCTTCGCGTGCGGTCACCGCCAGGATTTCACACCCGGTCCGATGCAATTACTGTACTGTTTACCGTAAGCTCGTACCACAGGTATGCCCCGACGGGCGGTCGGTGAACCGCAGCATCGGCGACGTAATCCGCCGCGACGATGCGGCAGGACAGTGAGAGGCAGCAGCATGGCGAAGCAGAGCACCGGACGTAACCGGCAACGTCGCGAACGTGGCTCGATCGATCCCGACGACATCATCGCCGGCGCCTTCGAGCTCGCGGAGGTTGTCTCCATCGACAACCTGAGCATGCCCACGCTCGGCAAACACCTCGGCGTCGGTGTCACGAGTATCTACTGGTACTTCCGCAAGAAGGACGAACTCCTCAACGCGATGACCGATCGCGCGCTGCGTGAGTACCTGCTCGCCGTGCCGCTACCGGCCTCCGACGACTGGCGCGAATCACTCGAGCAGTACGCCCACACCATGCGCCAGGCCTTCCTCGGAAACCCGATTCTGGTGGATCTGATCCTCATCCGAACCACCTTGAGCCCTCGGTACTCCGAACTCGGCGCCAAACACATCGAAAGCCTGGTCGCCCGATTGGTGGATGCCGGATTGAATTTCGACGATGCATTCGACACCTTCTCCGCGCTCCAGTTGCACCTGCACGGATCCATCGTGCTGACCCGACTGCACCAGAAGAGCAAGGCAGCGGACCCGGCGGCGCGCACGTACTACGAGGACCTGGCCATCTCCCCCGAGTCGACCCCCATCCTCGCGCAGGCCGCGGCACACGGACACACCGGCGGCGCCCCCGACGATCGCAACTTCGAATTCGGCCTGCTGTGCATCCTCGACCACGCGGAGCGTCTCATCGAGGCCCGGGTGGCCTCGGCGACCCCTCGCGGGGCGGCGTGAGCAGCGGACCACGCGCTTGACGGTCGGCTCCGACCGAACTCGCACCGTGTCCCACACACCCTGGAGAATTTCTTGTCCGTCCTCGTCGGCCAGCACGGCGCAGTACTCACAGTCACGATCGACCGGCCGGAACGCCACAACGTACTCGACGGTGAGACCATGGGCGCGATCGGTCGTGCCTTCTCCGCTGCGGAGATCGACGACGGCGTCAGAGCGCTCGTGCTCACCGCGAGTGGCGACACATCGTTCTGCGCCGGCCTCGATCTGCGCGCCTTCGCCGCGCTCGGGGCACCTCCCCGGCCGACCGAGGGCCCGGGACTCGAGGTGCTCCTGACCCGAGGCTTCCCCAAACCCGTGGTCGCCGCGGTCAACGGACGCGCGCTCGGCGTGGGCTTCGAGCTGATCCTGGCCTGTGACCTGGTGGTGGCGGCAGATCATGCCACCTTCGCCCTGCCCGAGGTCCGACGCGGCCTGGTGGCCGCAGGTGGCGGTATCTCCGAGCTGCCCAGTCGTGTCCCATTGGGCGTGGCACTGGAACTCGGACTGACCGGGGCGACGATGGACGCTGCACGCGCACACGCGCTGGGCCTGGTCAACCGCGTCGTCCCCGCCCGCGACGTGATCGCCGAGGCGGATCGATTCGCCACCGCCATCGCTGCAAACGCCCCGCTCGCCGTGCGGTTCACCAAGCGGCACATGCGCAACGCGTCGACGGCCGGTCCCGATCACCGGGAGCTCCTCCGCCACGAACTCGCGCAGGTGCTGTCGAGCGACGATGCGCGCGAGGGTTCGATTGCCTTCGCCGAGCGACGGCCACCGGCCTGGACGGGGCGCTGACGCCGCTTCGCACACGTCCGCGGGAATTCGAGGAACAAATGCGGCCGAACCCTATCGCAAGGCTTTCCGTAGTGCTTACAGTTACTGTGACCGTGGCGCCCTGAGCCACCGATTGTCGACGCCCAGAGGAGCAGACGTGCTTGAGTCCACGACCACCCCGACCCGCGAGTTCTCCCTACCCGAGGTCGCCGACGCGGTGGCAGCGGCGGTCCCCGATCGTGAGCTCATCGTGTTCGGCGATCGACATCTGACCACCAGCCAGATCGCGGACCGGTCGAAACGACTCGCCACGTATCTGCACGGGTGCGGTCTCGGCACACGCACCGAGCGCGCCGAGCTGGCCGGCCACGAGGTCGGCCAAGATCTGCTCGGCATCTATGCCCACAACGGCAATGAGTACCTCGAGACCATGCTGGCCGCGTTTCGCGCTCGGGTGGCGCCATTCAATGTCAATTATCGCTATGTCAAGAACGAACTGCTGTACCTGCTGGCCGATTCGGGTGCGACCGCACTCGTCTACCACGCAGCCTTCGCGCCCCAACTCGCAGAACTGCTCCCTGACCTACCGAACCTACGAGTGCTGATCCAGATCGCCGACGACTCGGGCAACGAACTGCTCCCGGGCGCAGTCGACTACGAGCAGGTGGTCGCGACGAACTCAGCCGACCCGCTTCCGGTCACACCGTCCCCCGACGATCTGTACGTGCTCTATACCGGCGGCACCACCGGGATGCCGAAGGGTGTGCTGTGGCGCCAGCACGACATCTACATGGCGGCCGCCGGAGGCCGCGATGTCTACAGCGGTGAGCTGGTCACGTCACTCGAGCAGGTCGCCGAACATGCGCGCTCGGGCACCGGGTTGAAGGTCTTCGTGTTGCCACCGCTCATCCACGGCGCCGCGCAATGGGCCGTGATGTCCGCGTTGACGTCAGGGAACACGATCGTCCTGTCCCCGGTCGCCGATCGCCTTGACGCCGAGGCGGTGGCCGCGTCCATCGAACGCGAGAAACCGTTGGTGCTGATGGTGGTCGGCGACGCGATCGCCCGTCCCCTGCTCACCACGTTCGAACGCGGCGATCGAGACATCTCATCCATCGCGGTGATCGCGAGCGGCGGTGCCATTCTGTCCCCGACGGTCAAGGAACGCCTGCTCGCAGTCCTACCCAACGCAATAGTTCTCGACGGCGTCGGGTCGTCGGAGACGGGCGCACAGATGACGCATGTGTCGAGTGCGGGCGCGGTGTCCACCGGGACCTTCACCGCCGGACCCAACACGTGTGTGATCTCCGAGGAGATCGACAAGGTTGTCGAACCCGGCCATGACGGTATCGGATGGCTCGCGCAGCAGGGCTTTGTGCCGCTCGGTTACAAGGGCGACGCCGCCAAGACCGCCAAGACGTTCCCGGTTGTCGACGGCAGGCGGTTCTCGTTGCCCGGCGACCGCGCCCGCCATCTCGCCGACGGAACCATCCACTTGTTGGGGCGCGATTCGGTGACGATCAACTCGGGTGGCGAGAAGATCTTCGTCGAGGAGGTCGAGATGGCGCTGGCCTCCCACCCCGCGGTGGGTGATGTCCTCGTCGCGGGCCGTCCGAGTGACACGTGGGGCGAGGCCGTCGTGGCGATCGTGGAACTGGTCGAGGGCACTGACGCCACCGCCGACGAACTCATCGACCACGCCGCCCAGACGATCGCCCGCTACAAATTGCCCAAGTCCGTCATCTTCAGGCCCGCCCTGCAACGGAGTCCGGTGGGCAAAGCCGATTATCGCTGGGCGCGAGAACAAGCGGCCGCCCTGGGTACCGACTGACGGCCACCCTCCAGCACCGAACACCCAACATCCAAGTGAGGAACGACAGATGCAGCGAATGATCGCACCCGAGATATCGACGTGGCCGCAGGCCGATCCACACCTCCTCGGCAGCTCATGCGAGGATTGCGGCGCAACGGTTTTCCCCGTCCAAGCCCTCTGCCCACGATGCAGCCGGCCGGCGATATCGGAGATCGAACTGCCCCGCCGCGGGATCTTGGTCGCCTGGACGACCCAGGGATTCCTGCCGGGCGCGCCCTACCTCGGTGACGAGACCCCCGAGACCTTCGTCCCCTTCGGCGTGGGCCTGGTGCAACTCGGCGACGTCATCCGCGTGGAGGCGCGGCTCACCGAGAACGACCCCGCCAAGCTGAAATTCGGCATGGACGTCGAACTGACGATCATCCCGCTCGGCACCGACCCCGAAGGTGACGACGTCCTCACCTTCGCCTTCCAACCGGTCTGACAGACAGGAGCTTTCATGAATGACGTAGCCATCATCGGGGTGGGTATCCATCCATTCGGCAGATTCGACAAGACGGCGATGCAGCTGGGCACCGACGCGATCCGTGCCGCACTCACCGACGCGGGCCTCGAATGGAAGGACATCCAGTTCGCGGTCGGCGGAAGCTGGGAGGTCGCCAACCCGGACGCGATCGTCAGCCTGATGGGACTCACCGGCATCCCCTTCACCAACGTCTTCAACGCCTGCGCCACGGGTGCCAGCGCGACCGAAGCCTGCGCCGACGCAATCCGGCTGGGCAAGTACGACATCGGCATCGCCATCGGACTCGACAAGCACCCGCGTGGAGCCTTCACCGTCGACCCGACCCTCGTGGGCATGCCGAAGTGGTACGGCGAGAACGGACAGTATCTCACCACTCAGTTCTTCGGCATGAAGGCGAATCGCTATCTGCACGATCATGACATCTCCGCGCAGACACTGGCCAAGGTCGCGAACAAGAACTACCGCAACGGTGCGCTGAATCCCAATGCGTTTCGGCGCAAGCCGGTGTCCGAAGAAGAGATCCTCGCCGCGCCGATGCTCAATTACCCGTTGACCCACTACATGTTCTGCGCGCCCGACGAAGGTGCGGCGGCCGTGATCATGTGCCGGGCGGACATCGCGCATCGCTTCACCACCAAGCCGGTGTACGTGCGTGCCGTGGAGGTACGCACACGCACATATGGCGCCTACGAGGTCAACACAACCTTCGCGCCGGTCGACGAGGTGGCCTCTCCGTCGGTGTTCGCGTCGCGCGCGGCATTCGAGACCGCCGGGATATCGCCGGAGGACGTGGATGTCATCCAGCTCCAGGACACCGATGCCGGCGCCGAGGTCATCCACATGGCAGAGGCCGGCTTCTGTGCCGACGGAGACCAGGAGAAGCTCATCGCCGACGGCGCAACCGAGATCGGCGGGTCCATGCCGGTCAACACCGACGGTGGACTGATCGCAAACGGTGAGCCCATCGGCGCATCCGGCCTTCGGCAGCTACACGAACTCGTCCTCCAGCTGCGGGGCACCGCCGGCGACCGCCAGGTCCCAGGTGAACCGAAGGCCGGGTTCGCACTCCTGTACGGCGCTCCCGGGACGGCCGGGGCAACAGTGGTCACCACCTGACAGAGGCCCTCTCACAAGGGATACGACAGAGGGCAGCCGGCTCACCGGCTGCCCTCTGTCGTTGTCTGTCCGCGTGGTGTCGCGACGTGCCATGCGCAATGTCCGTCGGCGGATCACAGTCCGCCGACGGACGACCGCATCATTTCAGGATCTTCACCGGCACATGGTCGTAACCCGCAACATTCTGCATACTGACACGAGTGCAGTTGTCGAAGTCCACTTCGAACTCCGGCATGAAATCGAGTATCCGCTCGAGGGCGATGGCACTCTCCATGCGCGCGAGAGCCGCGCCGAGACAGGTGTGAATACCCAGGCCGAATGCCAGGCTCGGTGCCTCCGACCGATCTCGATCGATATCGAACGTATCGGCGTCGGTGAACGCGTCCGGGTCACGGTTCGCCGAGCCCAGCATCAAGAAGACCGGTTTGCCTGCCGGGATCGTCACACCGTGCAAGGTGATCTCTTTCATCGAGTACCGCACGTTGTACTGGTTCGGGGATTCGTATCGGAGCAACTCCTCCACGGCGTCCGGGATCTTGCTGCGGTCCTCCTGCAGCTTCTTCCATTGGTCGGGGAATCGCGCGAAGGTGACCGGCGCACCGCCGATGAGCTTCGCGACCGTTTCGGCCCCCGCACCACCGAGCAGCGACGCGAACATCGCGATCTCCATGTTGCTCAACGTCGGCGGCTCGTCGTCGTCTCGTTCGATCTGGGCCTCGGTCAGCTTTGTGATCATGTCGTCCTGCGGATTCTTGCGTCGATCCGCGGCGAGGCCGTAGTAGAAGCGGGCGAGCTCGACGACTGCGTTGTAGCCGACCTCGGACATCTCCATCTGACCGACCTCACGATGGAGCAGGTCGTCGGTCCACAGACGCACCTGCGTCCGCGAATCCTCTGGCACACCGAGCATCCGCGAGATGATCTCGATCGGGAACAATGCCGAGAAGTCGTGGATCATGTCGAACCCTGCCGGGTCGACCTGCCCGAGAAAGCGATCGATCTGCTCGGTCGCCATGCCTCTCAGCTCGGTGATCGCCCGCGGCGTGAAGACCTTGCTGACCAACCGTCGCATGTGCCGGTGCTCCGGCGGGTCGAGGACGATGATCGACTTGTGCGGCGGGATCTTGCCCTCGCGCACCGTCGCCAGATCGATCCCTCGAGCCGAGGAGTATGTCTCGAAGTCGCGATACGCGGGGGCGACGTCTTCATGCCTGCTCAGCGCGTAGAAGTCGTACTCCTCGCTGTAATAGACGGGAGCCTCTTCACGCATCCGCCGATAGATATCGTACGGACCATCGAAGAATTCCCGTGAGAACGGGTCGAAGACGAGCTTCGTGTGGGTCACTTCATCCTCCTGTACGGCGAGCTCAGCGGGTGCCGACTCGGCGTTTGCCCGAGTTACCGTAAGCCATACTATAGGCCATTCGAAGCTCATGCCAAAGGGGGCTGCACGAATGATCGGTCATTGCGTCGCCCTGAGCAAAACCGTGTGTTCGCACGGTTTCCAAAAACACCCGACTCTCCTACAGTCGTACTTACGGTAATGAACACGAACCGGGTCGCCCGCGACGGGTCCATCCGGAGAACGGAGACACCGATGGGTTCCGATCCGCGCAGGGTCGTCGTCGTAGGTGCCGGATCGGGAATCGGGGCCGCGACTGCGGCTCTTTTCCACACCCGGGGCGACCATGTCCTCGCCGTCGACATCAAGCCGGGTGACACCCCGGCCACCGAGCATCGACAGGTCGACCTGCGCGACGCCGATTCGATCGGCGAGCTCCTCGCCACGATCGGCGAGGGATGGGATCTCCTGGCCCATGTTGCCGGGGTTCCCGGAACCGCTCCTGACAGCGACGTGTTGCGGATCAACTATCTCGGCGTCCGGTTGATGGCCGAGGGCATGCTCCCCCTGCTGAATCCGGGAGGGTCCGTCGTCGCGGTGGCATCGACCGCGGGGATGGCCTGGCGGCAGAGGCTTCCCGACATCGAAGGTCTGATTGATGCCGTAGACGCTTCCGGGGTGGACGCGTGGCTCGCTGACGCGGAACCCGGCTATCCCGCGTACAACACATCCAAAGAGGCCCTGATCGTGTACGCCAAGCGCCTTTCCGGGCCGGCCTGGACGAAATACGGGGTCCGGGTCAACACGGTGAGCCCGGGTCCGGTGGAGACCCCGATCCTGACGGACTTCGAACAGTCGATGGGCAAGGACGCACTGGACATGGTGCGCGCGGCGGTCGGCAGACACAGCACCGTCGACGACATCGTGCCGGCCATCGACTTCCTCGGCTCGCCCGACGCGCGATGGATCAACGGCCAGAACATCGAGATCGATGGAGGCTTCATCGCGTCGATGATCGGAGGGGCCGCGATTCGACTCTGAGGCCGTGCATGCTTCTTACAGGGTGGTCTCGACATGCCGGCTCGCTCCGCTCACGGCGGTTGCCGTCGGCCTCAGGTGAAGTCGGTGCCGCCGTCCACGTTGATGTTCGCGCCTGTCATGTACGAATTACGGCGCGAGGCCAGGAACGCGACCACGGGCCCGATCTCCTCGGGCAGGCCGACGCGCGGCAGGTGGGCAGGGTGCCCGAAATGCTCGGTGATGGCCGTCATCAAGACGTAGGGGTCGTCGGTCTCGACACCGACCGAACGTGCCCAGGTGATCAGCGAATCCGATGCCACGCTGCCCGGCGAGACCACATTCACCAAGATCTCGTCAGTTGCCAGTTGCAGGGAGAGATTCTTCGAGATGCTCGTGACCATCGATTTCGCCGCGGTGTAGGCGGCCAATGAAACCGTTTGTCGCTGAGTTGAACTGGCTGAGAAGTTGACGATCCTTGCCCACTCCGCCTTCCGCAGCAATGGCAACGCGGCACGCACAGGGTGCACGATCCCGAGGACGCCGTCGTCGAACGCCACGCGCCACTGATCGTCGGTGAGATCCTCGACCGTCCCCCTCACGTTCGGTCCCACCGCGTTGACGAGGACGTTGAGCTCCCCCCACCGTGTCCCGAGGTCGGCAAAGACCCGGGTCACCTGCTCATCGTCACGAACGTCGACCGTGAGGCCCACTGCGTCGGGACTGCCGCGGCGGCCCAGATCCTCGACTGTCTCGTCCAGATCGCCTCGTGTGCGCGCGAGTATCGCGACTCGCGCGCCTTCGTCCGCGAAACACCGGGCGGCGGCGCGGCCCATGCCACGACCGCCGCCCGCCACCACAACGGTGGCATCGCGTAATCCCAGATCCATCGGATTCGGTTCTTACGTCAGCGCGTCTGGAAACGCTGCGCGCCGTCGATGCGCACGACCTCGCCGTTGATGTAGGTGTTCTCCAACAGGTATGCGGCGAGGCTCGCGTACTCATCCGGGGTACCGAGGCGCTTCGGGAACGGGATGTTGGTCGCGAACTTGTCCAGTGCCTCCTCCCCGAGCAGCTCCAGCAGCGGGGTGCGCATGGTACCCGGCGCAATACTGTTGAGTCGCACCGCAACCGAACTCAGATCCCGCGCGCCGGTGAGCGTCAGCGAGATCACGCCGCCCTTGGCGGCGGAGTACGCGGACTGGCCCATCTGCCCTTCGAAGCCGGCGATCGAACTCGTCATGACGATCGCGCCACGTTCGCCGTTTGCCTTCTTCTCCTGCGTCGCCAACTTGGCCGCGGTCAGTCGGAGCACGTTGTAGGTACCCGTGAGATACAGCGCGATCGTGTCGGTGAATCCCTTGCTGCTGTGCGGGCTTCCGTCGCGGTTGACGATCTTCTCCAGTACGCCGATACCGCCGTGCGCGATGACGGCGTATCGAAGGGTGCCGAGCTCGTCGGCCTTGGCAAGTGCCGCATTGACGGAATCGTCGTCGAGCACGTCGGTGCGCACGTAGACGACCTTGTTGCCGAGTTCGTCCGCCAGCTGCTGTGCGGGCTCGTCATTGACATCGGCGATGACGACCGACGCCCCCTCGGCGTGCAACTTCCGCACAGTTGCGGCGCCCAGACCACCGGCACCGCCGGTGACCAGAACGACTTCACCTTCAAATGACATCAATGTCTCCTCAGATATGTTGTGATGTTGAACATTTGCCGCACGTCGGCAGCGGGGTCAGGCGCCGGTCCAGTTCGGCTTGCGCTTCTCGGCGAAAGCGGCCGCACCCTCTTGCGCGTCCTTGGACGCGAACACCGGCACGATGGTCTCGATCAGCTTCTGCCACTTCTCGTCTTCGCCCCAACTGCGCGACTTGACGATGACCTCTTTGGTCGCAGCGATCGCCAGGGGCCCGTTCTCGGTGATGCGCTCGGCGAGCGCGATGGCCTCTTCCAGGGCCTTGCCGTCCTCGGCGAGTATGTTGACGAGCCCGTACCTCTCGGCCTGCTCGGCGGTGAAGGTGTCGCCGGTGAGCGCCAGTTCAAGTGCCTTCTGATACGGAATCCGTTCGGGCAGACGGAACAGGCCTCCGGCGCCCGCGACGAGGCTGCGCTTGACCTCGGGAATACCGAACTTGGCCGACTTCGACGCGACGATCAGGTCGGTCGCCAACACCATCTCGGTCCCACCGGCCAGCGCGTACCCCTCGACCGCGGCGATGATGGGTTTGACCGGCGGGCGCTCCGTGAACCCCATGCCCTTGCCCTCGATGGCCACCACCTCGCCGGCCGCGAACGCCTTGAGGTCCATACCGGCGCTGAAATTGCCCCCAGCGCCCGTGATGATCGCCACCGACAGGCTCGGATCCTCGTCGAGTTGGTCGACCGCGTCCGCGATGGCCTGGCTGGCAGCCCGGTTGATGGCGTTACGGGCCTGCGGCCGATTGATGGTGATGATCAGGATGCGTCCCCGACGCTCCAGGTGAACTTCGTCCGACATGCGCTTCCCCTCAGCCCTCGACCTCGACGACGACCGCGCCGCCTTGCCCGCCGCCTGCGCACATCGCCGCGACACCGATTCCTCCACCACGACGCTTGAGTTCGTAGAGTAGCGTCGTGACCATCCGCGCGCCTGATGCCGAGATGGGATGTCCGAGGCTGCAACCACTTCCGGAGAAGTTCACCATGTCCTCGTCGATCCCGTATTCACGGCAGGCAGCGATCGGCACCGACGCGAAGGCCTCGTTGATCTCCCAGAGTGTGACGTCGGAGACCTCGAGTCCGGCGCGCTCGAGCACGGGACCGATCACCTTCACCGCCCCGAGACCGCAGTCGCGCGGTGCAACACCCACCGATGCCCAGGCCCGGACCGACGCCATGACGTCGAGTCCGTGTGCCGCGGCATAGGCGTCATCGACAACCGTGACGGCCGCGGCGGCATCGTTCATCCCGCTGCTGTTGCCTGCGGTGATCGAGAA
Source organism: Gordonia sp. CPCC 206044 (assembly GCF_048537895.1). Taxonomy (NCBI): domain Bacteria; kingdom Bacillati; phylum Actinomycetota; class Actinomycetes; order Mycobacteriales; family Gordoniaceae; genus Gordonia; species Gordonia sp. CPCC 206044. The sequence goes on along the minus strand of NZ_JBCLVL010000008.1, from coordinate 146,920 downwards.
CCCCTCGATCTCCGGATGCAGGACCGGGAGGGCGGCGAGCCGCTCCATCGAGGTCCCGCGACGCGGGAACTCGTCGACGGCGAAATCGACCATCGAGCCGTCCGGAAGCTGCACTTTGAGTGGCATGATCTCATCGACGAACTTGCCCGCGTCGATTGCACCGATGGCGCGCTCATGCGAGCGCACGGCCCACGCGTCCATCTCTTCGCGGGTGATACCCACCTTCTTCGCGGTGTTCCACCCGACCGTTATCGCCATGTCCAGTGTCGGTGCGTCCGGGGTCTCGGGATGACTCGGCGGAATCCAGGGCTCGATGAAGGTCATCTCCTCTCCCGCCTGTGGCACACGCCATTTCATCAGCGGCCCAGTCGACAACGATTGGACGCCACCGGCGACGACGACCTTCTCCATTCCCGACCCGACCTGGGCGGCGGCGTTCCCGATGGCGGTGAGGCTGCCGGCGCAATGCCGACTCACCGCCTGTCCGGGAACACTGTCCATGCCGTTGGCCGCGGCGGCATACCGTGCCATGTCGCCACCGCCGTAATTGGTCTCGGCGAAGATGATGTCGTTCACCTCAGACGGATCGACGCCCGATCGGCGGATCACCTCCGGCAGGATCGCGGTGGCGAGTTGCTCGGTGGGGGTGTTGACGAGCGTTCCCTTGAAGGAACGCCCGATCGCCGTGCGTACGGCGCCGACGATGACGGGTGTGGGCATCAGAATTCGACCTCGGGTGGACGGGCTGCTGTCACAGCGTGGTTGATGTCATGCTTCGGGCACGGCAGCGACGTATCGACTACCGTATGGACAACAGTATAGGTTTTCGAGCTGCCCAGGAGAACCCCTTACGGAGCTCGATTTTTCACGACCGATCCGGCTCCGGCACGTGAAAGTGCTCGTCACGCAGTCGAAATGCCTCTTTGGTCCCGTGTTCGGCGCGGGTCTTGACGAAGTTGAACTCGCCGGGCGAGAACTGCAAGTTCGTCCCGAACGCGTGGAAGAGGTAGCTGGCGACCTCTTCCCCCTGATAGGCCTGGCTCTGTTCGACGAGGCGGAATGCCTCCTTCGCGATGACCACTCCGTCGGCCGGCATCTTGGCGGCCTTCTCCGCCCAATAGCGTGCCCGGGCGGTCACATCGCCGGCGTCGCAGGTCTCGGTGAACACGCCGAGATGTTCCAGCGATGCCGCTTCGACGATGTCTCCGGTGAGCAGGAGGCGGCGGGCCAGGACCGGTCCGAGACGGTGGAAGAACATGTGCAGGCTGCCGAGCGCCGGACCCAAGAATCGGGTGGCGGGCATGCCGATCTTGGTGTCCCGGGCGATGATCGAGATATCGGTCATCAGCGCCATCTCGAAGCCACCACCGAGCGCGTATCCGCTGATCTCGCCCACGGTGACCTTCGGGAAGCCGAGGAACTCGTGGTAGAAGTCGAACGTCTTGCGGTCCACGATCAGGCGCCGGCGCTGACTCGGCCGGTTCTTGGCCGGACGGCCTGCACCCTCCGCGGAGCCGTTGCGCTCACCGCCGTACCAGCCATACGCATTGTTCATGTTGGCGCCGGTGCTGAACACGCCCTCCGCGCCGCGCAGCAGGACGACCGTGATGTCGTCGTCGTCCACGACCACATCGAGACATCGGGCGATCTCGTCACGCATCGCCTTGTCGTAGGAATTGCGCTGTCCGGGGTTGTTGAACGTGAGAGTCGCGATCCGGCTGTCCTTGTCGAGCTCGAACAACACCCGGTCGTCGGCGCCACTGGCGTCGGCCATGGTGATTCCCTTTCTGGTACTGCTGTCGGTCGAGAGATGCGTGTGCATCAGCTCGGTACGGCCTGCGCCGATGGCGAGGTCGCGTGGTCGGTGTCGGCCAGGCCGAGTTCGGACAGGATTCGTTCGTTGTGCGCGCCGAGTTCGGGGATCGGCCCCAGAGCCACGTCCCATCCTGAGCTCGGTGCCGGCGGTAGCAGGGTGGGCAGGGTGCCCACCGGTGAGTCGACCTCCGCCCAGCGGGCGCGCGCGGTCAGTTGCGGGTGATCGACGAGTTCGGCCACCGAATTGATCTTGGCGCAGGCCAGTCCCGCGCCGAGGAGCAACCGCTCGGCCGCGGCGAAGTCCAGTGCCGAGAGCCGCTCGACGACCAGGCTGTCGACCTCCGCGCGATTCTGCACCCGGGCGGCATTGGTCGCGAATCGCGGATCGTCGACCAGGTCGTCGCGGCGGAGAACGGTACGTGCCAGACGCACCCATTCCCGGTCGTTCTGCACGCTCAACGCTATGCGGCTGCCGTCTCCCACCGGGTATGCGTCGTACGGCGCGATCGCCGGGTGGCTCATTCCGACGACCATGCGCGGCACCGAGCCGTGCCTGGACACCGTCAGCGGATAGCCCATCCATTCGGTCACCGCGTCGAGCATGCTCACATCCAGCACACACCCCCGGCCCGTTCGTTCTCGGGCCAACAGTGCGGTGAGCACCGAGGAATAGGCGTAGCAACCGGCGGCGATGTCGGCGATCGCGATCCCCGGCTTGATCGGATCGTCGACCGTACCGGTCACCGACACGACCGCCGCTTCGCTCTGGATCAACAGGTCATAGGCGCGGCGCGAATCGTAAGGTCCACCGTTCCCGTATCCGGAGATCTCGCAGACGATGAGGCACGGATGAGCTTCGGTCAGCTCCGCGGCGCCGAGTCCCAGATCACCTGCCGCGCCGGGCGCGAGGTTGTGCAGGAACACATCGGCGCGCGCGAGCAAGGCGTCCAGGACAGTCTTGCCATGCGGCGTCTTGACATCCAGCGCAAGCGATTCCTTGGTGCGGTTGAGCCACGCGAAATGCGCACCGAGGCCACTGGCAAGGGTGTCGAACCCGCGGGCGAAGTCTCCGCCGTCCACCCGCTCGATCTTGATCACGCGTGCGCCCTGATCGGCGAGGTGGCGGGTGGCGAACGGACCCGCCACAGCCTGTTCCATCGCGACCACCAGGACACCCTCGAGCGGCCGGGTCCCCGAGGTCACGGCGCCGGGGTGAGCGACGTCATCGTCGGTCATGCGCGTGCACCTTGTCGTCTGCCGAAATCCCGGGCGGCCAACTGCTCGGTCGACATGGCGACCGAGTCGAGCTCACCGGTGCACAGGACCTGACCGTCGAGCAACAGGCGACTGGTCGACCGCAGACCGCGTTCGGTGATTTCGCGGGTGACGTCGAAATCGAGGGCGGTCAGCAATGGCGTCGGTCGTCGATAGGCGATGTCGAGCGAACGGGTCTTCCCCGCGCTGCCGACCGCGCAGTTGTGATGCTGGATGACGCAATCGAAGAAGGAGGCGAGGACGCCCCCGTGCACAAGTCCGGGAGGCCCCTCGTACACGACCGGAAAGGTCACCGAGCCACGCGCAGATTCTGCGTCGATCCGCGCGAACCGGTACTCCGGAAAGCTCGGATTGAAGGATCCGAGGTCGAAGGCGTGATCGAGGTAGACCCGCTGGTCAACGGTCTGGTCCGGGCCGAATCGGGGCCGCGGATCGCGAGGGACGGCCAGGGTCAGTTCGTCTTCCCAGGCGCCGAGCTGCGCGATCATCGCGTCCACGGTCGGGTGCTCGTGTTCCAGTGAGACGAGCAGACCGGCGATGCGCCGCAGGGCCGCCGACGCCTCGCGCGTCTGCCTCAGCGGTTCCTCGCCGAAGCGCGGTGCTGTGGGCCGACCATCGATGACCGCCGCCGCGGGCGGGTGTTCGTCCTGCGCCATATGCCGTCTCCTCCGGCGGTCCCGGTTCCGCCGGTCGCCATTCCTTGATAACTTGTGTGAAGCATTAACGGTAGTGCCTACCGTATAGGTAACAGTATCCCTCGGGAAGGTGTGGTTTCAACGGTGACCGATGACGGCGGCTCGACAGACCGGACAGGCGAGGTCCGGGCGGTGCGGCACGGGACGACGCTGCAGCTGATCCTGGACCGTCCCACCGCGCGCAACGCGATGAGCCCGGCCATGGTCGAAACGATGATCGGTGAGCTGACAGCGGCCGCAAGTGATGACTCGCTCCGAGCGATCCACATCACCGGCAACGGCTCGAACTTCTGTGGCGGCGCCGACTGGGTGGCGACCAACAGTGGCGACCGTCAGCGGCCGCGCACCGGAGACCTCGTCCGCCGAATCCCGCACGCAGCGCATCGCATCATCGAACTGGTCCATGACATCCACCTGCCGGTGGTCTGCTCTGTCCGGGGTTGGGCCGTCGGGCTCGGCTGCAATCTCGCTCTGGCCGCGGACTTCACCGTGGCCGCCGACGACGCGGTCTTCTGGGAGCCGTTCGTCGCTCGTGGATTCAGCCCCGACTCCGGTTCCACCTGGCTGCTGCCCCGTCTGGTCGGCGTCGCGCGGGCGCGCAAGATGCTTCTGCTGGGCGACAAGGTCGGCGGCGCCGAAGCCGAGGACTGGGGTCTCATCCACCAGTCCGTCGCGGACGATGACCTCGACTCGGTCGCCGACGCACTGATCGATCGCCTGGCCGGCGGTCCGACCGTTGCGCTCGGCTTCGCCAAGGACGCGATCAATCACAGTCAGGGATCGACGCTCACCGAAGCGATGAACACCGAGCTTCGTGCGTTGGAAATCTCCTGCCGCACAGCAGATTTCAAAGAAGGCCTGGCCGCCTTCCGAGAGCGCAGGACACCCGAGTTCCGCGGGCGATGACCGCCCGCCGACCATCGACCGAATCACCGCCGCGCGATCGCTCCCGGCACCACGACGAAGGGAAAATGCACATGTCGTTCGACACCATCAAGTATGAGGTCGACGGGCACACCGCCACGATCACCCTGAACCGACCCGATGCGCTCAACGCGCTGAGTCCGCACATGATCACCGAACTCCGTAGCGCGTACGACGCGGCGGAGAACGACGACCAGGTCTGGACGCTCATCGTCACGGCGAGTGGTCGTGCATTCTGTACGGGCGCCGACGTCAAGGAGATCCCGGGCGACGGCAAGGTGGTCAACGAGCGGCCTTACCTGTCGACCTACGCGCAGTGGGAGGCGCCGCAGGAGGGCACACCGCCCTTCCGAACCATGGCGAAGCCAGTGATCGTGGCGATCAACGGGATCTGCTGCGGAGCCGGGCTGGACTGGGTCACCACAGGTGACATCATCATCGCCTCGGAGAAGGCCACCTTCTTCGATCCCCACGTCAGCATCGGGCTCGTGGCAGGCCGGGAAGTGGTGCGGCTCGCGCGGGTACTCCCCCGGTCGGTGGCACTACGGATGGCACTCATGGGTAAACACGAGCGGATGAACGCCACCCGAGCCCTGGAACTCGGGATGATCAGCGAGGTGGTCGAACACGACCAGCTCGTCGAGCGTGCGCACGAGATCGCCGATATCGTCAACTCCAACGCACCACTCGCCGTCCGCGGCACCCGGCTGGCCATTCTCAAGGGCCTCGACCTTCCGCTGCACGAGGCCGAGATGCTCGCCGAATCGTTCCGGGAACGGGTGACTCGCACCGAGGACGCCCTCGAAGGACCGCGTGCGTTCGTGGAGAAGCGGGCGCCGCAGTGGCAGTGTCGATGAGCGGCACAGACGCCGACGGCGTCGACTTCGAGACCATCCTCCTCGAGGTCGACGAGGACGCCCACGTCGCCACCATCACCCTGAATCGTCCGGACCGCCTCAACACCTTCAACCGCACGATGTGCCAGGAGATGCAGCGCGCATGGCATCTCGTCAAGTTCGACGAACGGGTGAGCGCCGTCGTGCTCCGGGCCGCCGGCGAACGGGCCTTCAGCGCGGGACTCGATGTGAAGGGCTCCTACGGGCAGCCCGACAACGTCTGGAATCACGAGGATCCGGGTGAGCTGCTCAGCCCGAAATGGCAAAAGATGTGGAAACCGGTCGTCTGTGCGGTGCAGGGCATGTGTACCGCCGGTGCGCTCTACTTCGTCAACGAGTCCGACGTGGTGATCTGTTCGACCGCGGCGACGTTCTTCGATTCCCACGTGACCGCGGGCCTGGTCTCCGCTCTCGAACCGGTCGGCCTGATGCGCCGCGCCGGACTGGGCGAGACACTGCGAATCGCGTTGATGGGCAACGACGAACGGGTGGGCGCGGAGACCGCACTGCGCATCGGGATCGTCTCGGAGATCACCGCACCGGACGAACTCTGGGACCGGGCGCACGAGATCGCGACAACCATCGCCGCCAAACCCCCGACCGCCACCCAGGGCACGGTGAAGGCGATCTGGGAGTCGCTCGACAAGCCTTACCGGGCGGCGATGGATCAAGGACTGATCTACACCCGGCTCGGCAATCCGATCGCGAAGACTGAACTCACCGTCCCGGCGCCGGGTACCGGCGCACCGCGACCACCGACAACCCCGAGGATCCGCTGATGAACGAGCCCGGCCTCATAGAGACCGCCACCGCGCATCGCCTCACCCGGCGCATCGCATCCGTCCTGACCCTTGACCGCGATGCGGATGCAATCGAGTACGACGGTCGGTGGACCACCTGGGGCCAGATCAGCGATCTGGCCGACCGTGTCAACACCCTCTGCGTGCAACACAGCGCCGGAGCCGCGCCCAGAGTCGGTATCCTGCTGCGCAACCGGCCGGTCCATGTCGCCGCCTTCCTCGGCGTACTACTCGCCGGCGGCTGTGTGGTGGTGATCAACCCGTCGCGCGGTGACGCACGCACCCGGTCCGACATCGCCGCTCTCGAGCTGCCCATCATCGTCGGCGAGGCCGAGGACCTGGCGAAGCTGGTCGATCCGCGGCCTCCGACCACGACGATCACGATCTCCGACGTCACCGCGGAGCCCGAGGTGGCGCCGGCGAGCGGGCCATCGGTCGACGGTGGCGGCGCTCGGCCGGGCGTGGCCATCCTCATGCTCACCAGTGGCACGACCGGGCCGCCCAAGCGGGTGGAGCTCACCTACGACATGCTCGCGCACAGCGTGCTCGGACCCGAGTCCGCCGACGACGACGCGCCCACGAAACTGAGCTCCGGGGTCGCGATCGTCAACGCCCCCTTGGTCCACATCGGTGGCGTGTTCCGGACCCTGCAGTGCGTCGTCGCCGCCCGGCCCTATGTGTTGCTCCCGAGGTTTGACCTGGAATCGTGGGCCGACGCTGTGCGGCGCTTCCGCCCCCGAGCAGTGTCGCTCGTCCCGACCGCAGTACGCATGGTGTTGCATTCCGACCTGACCCGGGACGATCTCTCGAGCATTCGCGCCGTCACCTCGGGCACGGCGCCCTTGTCGGCCGAGGACGCCGACGCCTTCGCCGAGAAGTTCGGCATCCCGGTCCTCACCTCCTATGCGGCAACCGAATTCGGTGGTGGCGTGGCGGGATGGAATCTTGCCGACCACCGCGAGTTCTGGTCGCGCAAGCGCGGCAGCGTCGGGCGGGCGAACCCGGGATCGCAGTTACGGACCGTCGCGGACGACGGATCGGTCCTCGGGCCGAACGAGGCGGGACTGCTCGAGGTCAGGCCCGGACAACTCGGCCGATCCGCGGACTGGATTCGGACCACCGATCTCGCGCGCATCGATGACGACGGTTTCCTGTGGATTCTGGGTCGTGCCGATCAGGCGATCATCCGCGGTGGCTTCAAGATCATCCCGGAGGATGTGCGCACCGCGCTGGAAAGCCACCCTTCGGTGGAAGGTGCGTCAGTGGTCGGACGTCCGGACGACCGGCTGGGCGCGACCCCCGTCGCGATGGTCGAACTCCGCACGGGTGAGACGGTATCCGAGGCCGAGCTGGTGAACCATCTGACCGATCGGCTGGCGCGGTATGAGATACCCACCGCGATCATGGTCGTCGATGCGATTCCCCGCACACCGTCCGGAAAAGCCGATCTGACCGCGGTGCGAAAACTCCTCGTGGAGGGAGAGCACCGCCATGGCTGACGATGCCACGCGCACGATCGCGTCACTGTTGCGGGAACGTGCCCGCGAGACTCCCGACAAGCTGATGGTCATCGATCCGGCGGTCCGGGTGACCTATCGCGAACTCGACCTGTCCACCAGAGCGCTCGGCGCCGCGTTCGTGGAGGCCGGCATCGGTCCGGGTAGCCGAGTCGGGCTGATCATGCCCAACAGCTCCCGTTGGGTCCAGATCGCCCTCGCGCTGACCCGGATCGGCGCCGTGCTCGTACCGTTCAGCACGCTCCTCGCCCCCCGAGAACTCCGGGCCCAGCTCGAGGTCTCGTCCGTCTCGCATCTCATCACGACCGAGGAGTTCCGCGGGCATCGATACCTCGACGACCTTGCCGCCGCTCTCGATCGCGGCGTGCTCGAACCGGGTGAACTCATCGAACCGGGACTTCCTGCGCTGCGTCGGATCTGGACGGTCGACGAGGTTCTCGGCACGAACCATTCACCTGACACCGAGCCAGTGGTCGACGCGCTGTCCGAATCGGTCACCCCCGGTGACCCCATGGTGATCATCTTCACCTCGGGCAGCAGCGGAATCCCGAAGGGGGTCATCCACTCCCATGGCGGTGCACTCGGCGCGGTCGGCTCTGGGCTCACCGCCCGGTGTATCGACAGCGACACCCGGCTGTATCTGCCGATGCCGTTCTTCTGGGTGGGTGGTTTCGGTGCCGGCATCCTGTCCGCCCTGTTGGCCGGTGCCACTCTCATCACCGAAGAGATCCCGGTGCCCGAGACGACGTTGGAGCTCCTCGAACGCGAGCGGGTCACCCTGTTCCGCGGCTGGCCGGATCAGGCGGCGGCCCTCGCGCGCCAGTCCGAGACGGTGGGCGCGGATCTGTCCTCGTTGCGAGCGGGTAGCCTCGACGCCTTGCTCCCGGTCGATCAGCGAGCCGAACGCGGCGCCCGGGCGAATCTGTTCGGGATGACTGAGTCGTTCGGTCCCTACAGCGGCTATCCTGCCGACCGGGACATGCCACCGTCCGCGTGGGGCAGCTGCGGGAAACCCTTCGACGGCATGGAGATCCGCATCGCCGATCCGGAGACGGGCGCACCCGTGGCGGTCGGCGGCACCGGCGAGATCCGGCTGCGCGGGCCACACGTTCTGCTCGGAATCTGCCGGCGGCAGCGCGAGGAGGTCTTCACCGCCGACGGTTCCTACCGGACCGGCGATCTCGGTCATCTCGACGAGGACGGATTCCTGTTCTATCACGGCAGGTCCGACGACATGGTCAAGGTCAGCGGAGCGACGGTGTACCCGAGTGAGGTACAGGCGGCGCTGAAGAGCATCGACGGCGTGGACAATGCGTTTGTCACCCATGTCGACGGCGCGACCGGACCGCAGGTGGCGGCCGCGGTGGTGTGTCATCGCGAGGTGAGCGCGGATGACCTCAGGCGTGCGGCCAAAAAGGTGATGAGCTCGTTCAAGGTCCCCACGCTCTGGCTGGTGCTGGACTCCGACGACACGGTCCCCCGCGGGGGTACCGGAAAGGTCGACGCACGCGGTCTGCGAGAGCTCTTCGTCCACGTCGGACCCGAATCCGACAAGAGCGCACCGGCAGCCGCCGGCACACGACAAGCGGAGGCGTGATGAAGACAAAGGGTGCGGTCATCTGGGGCGTTGGGGAGCCGTGGTCGGTGGAGGACATCGAGATCGGCGAACCGCGACGGGGTGAGGTTCTCGTGCGGATGGAGGCGGCCGGACTCTGCCACTCCGACCATCATGTCGTGTCCGGAAACGTCCCTGGCGCGACGTTTCCCATCCTCGGCGGTCATGAAGGTGCCGGGGTCGTCGTCGACGTGGGGCCCGGTGTCGAGGACCTCGCCATCGGGGAATCACGTTGTCATGTCCTTCATCCCTCGTGCGGAAAATGCCGGTCGTGTCAGTCGGGCAATCGCAACCTCTGTGACATGGACGTTCATCTGCTCGGTGGCGCTTCGATCTCCGACGGCTCCTACCGCGTCCACGCGAGGGGCCGCGATGTCCATCCCATGTCGTTGCTGGGCACGTTCGCGCCGTGGGCCGTGGTTCACCAGAGCTCTGTGGTGAAGGTCGATCCGTCGATCTCGTTCGAGGTCGCCTGCCTCGTGGGTTGCGGCGTGACCACCGGGTACGGTGCTGCGGTGCACACCGCGGATGTGCGACCGGGTGACGACGTCGCGGTCATCGGCGCCGGAGGTGTCGGGACCGCAGCACTCCAGGGCGCGTTGCTGTCCGGCGCCCGACGCGTCTTCGTCGTCGATCCGGTCGAATGGAAGCGCACGCAGGCCACGAAATTCGGTGCAACACACACGTACTCGACACTCGAGTCGGCCGCTGACGGCATCGCCGAGGCGACTGCGGGCCGGATGTGCAAGACCGTGATCGTCACCGTGGGCGAATGCGACGGACGCGAAGCCGAGTCCTGGCTGCACCTCACCGCAAAGAACGGAACCTGTGTGATCGCCGGGATGGGCAGTGTCACCGCAAGCGAGGCGATGCTCAACCTCTCGCTGTTGGCGAGGTCCCAGAAGAATCTGCGCGGCAGCATATTCGGCGGGGGTAACCCTCATCTCGACATACCGGAGGCATTGGCACTGTACAAGCTCGGCGATCTGCGGATCGACGACATGGTGACGCGCGAGTATCGTCTCGACCAGATCAACGACGGGTACCGCGACATGATCGAAGGCCGGAACATCCGTGGCGTCATCCGTTTCACGGACGCGGATCGGTGACCGACATGAGCCTCACGACTCCGGAGGACACGACTGCGCACGGCGAAGGGCCCGCCGAATCCGAACTGTTGACGATCCGAGACCTGTTCGCACAGATCGGAATCGGTGATGCCGTCCGCGTCGGCGACGAGTTCGTCGTGGAGCTGCCCGCCGCTCCGCACGTGGTGAATCATCGTGGCGGCATCCAGGGCGGCCTGATCGCGACGCTCATCGACGTGGTGGCCGGGATCCATGCTCTGGAGAGCTGTCCGGCCGATGTCGGCGTGGTGACCTCGGACATGAACATCCGCTACCTGGCACCCATCACCGCGGGTCGTGCCCGCGCCAGTTCCAGGATCATCCACTCCGGGCGGCGCTCGGTGGTCGTCCAGGTCGATGTCCACGGCACGGATCCCGAACGGCTGGCGGTCGTGGCGACCGCCAACTTCGCGAAGACCGCGAAGAGATCTGGATGATCACTCGCGGTATTCGCGGAGCAGCCCTTTGCTGATGATCTGCTTCTGGATCTCGCTGGTGCCTTCGCCGATGAGCAGGAAGGGCGCTTCACGCATGAGGCGTTCGATCTCGAATTCTTTCGAATAGCCATAGCCGCCGTGGATGCGGAAGCTCGCCTGGGTGACCTCGGCGCAGTACTCGCTGCACAGGTACTTGGCCATGCCGGCCGCGACGTCGTTGCGTTCGCCGGAGTCCTTGAGCCGGGCGGCGTTGACCATCATCAGGTGTGCGGCCTCGACCTTGGTCGCCATCTCCGCCAGCGAGAACGCGATCGCCTGGTGTTCGGCGATCGGCTTGCCGAAGGTGGAGCGTTGCTGGGCGTAACGCACCGCGAGTTCGAAGGCACGCTGGGCGACACCGCAGGCGCGCGCGGACACGTTGACCCGCCCCACCTCGACGCCGTCCATCATGTGCGCAAAGCCCTTGCCGGGCTCGCCGCCGAGGATGTCGTCGGCGGACGCGCGGTAGCCGTCGAAGACGAGTTCGGTGGTGTCGATGCCCTTGTAGCCCATCTTGTCGAGCTTGCGCGGGATGGTCAGTCCGGGGAGCACCTCGCCGAATCCGGCAGGTTTCTCGATGAGGAAGGCGGTCAGGTTCTTGTGCGGTTTCTCGTGGCCTTCGTCGGTGCGTACCAAGGCGGCGACGAGTGTGGAACTGGCACCGTTGGTCAGCCACATCTTCTGGCCGCTGATCGAATAGTCGCCGTCGCCGGTGCGTTTGGCGGTCGTCTTGATCGCGGCCACATCGGACCCGAGTTCGGGTTCGGACATGGAGAAAGCGCCACGCACCTCGCCGGTGGCCATCCGCGGCAGGAGACGCCGTTTCTGTTCGTCGGTGCCGTGCTGGCGCAGCATGTAGGCCACGATGAAGTGGGTGTTGATCACCCCCGACACGCTCATCCAGCCGCGGGCGAGTTCCTCCACGCACAGCGCATAGGTCAACAACGACTCACCGAGCCCGCCGTACTCCTCGGGGATCATCAGCCCGAACAGGCCCATCTCGCGCATCCCGTCGACGATCTCGGACGGATAGGCGTCGGCGTGCTCGAGTTCCTGCGCATTCGGGATGATCTGCTTGTCCACGAACCGACGAACATTCGCCACGATCTCGGACTGGATCTCGGTCAACCCCAAGGTCTGCGCCAACTTTGTCATGCCCTACCCGATTCTCTGGTCAACCGACACGCTCGAAGATGGCAGCCAGGCCCTGTCCGCCACCGATACACATTGTCTCCAGCCCGTATCGGGCTTCGCGCCGCTGCAACTCACGCGCAAGTGTCGACAACATCCGACCACCGGTCGCCCCGACCGGATGTCCGAGCGAGATCCCGGAACCGTGGACGTTCGTCCGGTCGAGATCCGAGTCACCGAACTTCCAGGCCTTCATCACCGCGAGCGCCTGGGCCGCAAAAGCTTCGTTGAGTTCGATGAGATCCATGTCGCTCAGCGTCAGGTCGGCCTTCTGCAGGGCGATGTCGGTGGCTGGGACCGGACCGATGCCCATCACGTTCGGCAGCACACCCGAACACCCCCAGGAGACCAGCCGGACCAGCGGCGAGAGGCCGAGCTCGCCCGCCCGCTGCGGCGTGGTGACAACGCACATCGAGGCGGCGTCGTTCTGGCCGCTGGCGTTGCCCGCGGTCACCGTGGCGTCCGGATCATCCTTGGCCAGAATCGGTTTCAGTCGACTCAGGGTTTCAACAGTGGCGTCCGCCCGCGGATGCTCGTCGGTGTCGACGGCATCTGTGCCGTTCCTCGTCGGGACGGCGACGGGAATGATCTCCTCTTCGAGGATTCCGTTCTTCTGCGCGTTCACCGCCCGCTGATGCGAGAGCGCGGCCAGCTCGTCCTGCTCGGCCCGGGAGATCGAGTACTCGCGCCGCAGATTCTCGGCGGTTTCCAGCATCCCGCCGGGCACCGGGTGGAAGCGGCCGCCTGCCGTCGTCCGCCCGCGCGCCAGGCCGTCATGGACCTTGACACCGTTGCGCGCGCCGCCCCAACGCATGTCGGTCGAGTGGAAGACGACGTTGCTCATGCTCTCCGCACCGCCCGCGACGACCAGATCGTTCTGTCCGGTGCCGACCTGCATCGCCGCCTGGATGACCGCCTGCAGACCGGAGCCACACCGACGATCGACCTGCATCCCCGGCACTGTCACCGGTAACCCTGCATCGAGGGCGACCACACGACCGATGGCGGGTGCCTCACTACTCGGATAGCAGTGGCCCAGGATCACATCCTCGACGAGTTCCGGCGCGATTCCGGTTCGTTCCAACAGCCCGGTGAGCGCCGCGACACCGAGATCGACTGCGGTGAGGGACCGAAGTGCCCCACCGTACCGACCGATCGGCGTCCGCACGGGTTCACAGATCACCGCTTCACGCATATTCATCCTCTTTCACTGTCGTGGCCGGGTTCGCTGGTGCGCTGTCACATGAAGCGCCCACCGGTGACCTCCAAGACGGTCCCGGTCATGTATGACGAGTCGTCCGACGCCAGAAACAGTGCGGCACCTGCGATCTCGCGCGGCTCGCCGGCTCGTCCCATCGGGACACCGGCGACCTTCTCCTGCCAGATGCGCTCCGGCATCGCCTCGGTCATGGCCGACCGGATGAGGCCCGGTTGAATGGCGTTGACCCGCACCCCGTGGTGCGCCATCTCCTTGGCGGCAGCCTTCGTCATACCCACGATGCCGGCCTTGGCCGCCGAATAGTTCGTCTGTCCGACCATGCCCACCTTCCCGGAGATCGACGAGATGTTGATGATGGCTCCGGTCTTGTTCTCCCGCATGATCGCAGCCGCTTTTCGCAGTCCGTTCCAGGTGCCCTTCAGATGCACGCCGATCACTTGGTCGAACTGATCCTCGGTCATCGTGCGCATGGTGGCATCACGAGTGATGCCGGCATTGTTGACGACGATGTCGAGTCCACCAAAGGCCTCCTGCGCCGCGTTCAACAGCGCGTCCACCTGGTCGCCGTCGGTGACGTCACATCGCACTGCCAGTGCGACCGCCTCCCCGCCGAGTTCTTTCACCGCGGCCTCGGTGGCGGCGAGATCGAGGTCTCCGAGAACGACGTGCGCTCCCTCTGCGACGAATCGTTCCGCGATGGCGAATCCGAGCCCTTGGGCTCCACCGGTCACCACTGCTGTACGTCCTGCCAATACTCCCATGGGAACTCCTGTCTCGTGCCGTCTGGATCGTCGTCAGTTGTGAACAGGCTGATGGGCCGGGCGCTGCGCCCGTTTGGCGGCCTTCACCACACCCGACCCGATGATCAGTCGTTGGATCTCGCTCGTTCCCTCGTACAAGCGCAGCAGGCGTACCTCGCGATAGATCCGCTCCACCGGTACACCCCGCATATAGCCGGTGCCGCCGTGGATCTGCACGGCGAGATCGGCCACCCGGCCCGCCATTTCGGTGCAGAAGAGCTTGGCCGCCGACGGCGCCAGCCGTCGATCCTCGCCGGACACCCAGGCGCGCGCCGCGTCACGGACCAATGCCCGGCCGGCCATCACCTCGGTCTGCTGGTCGGCGATCATCGCCTGCACGAGCTGAAAGTCGCCGATCACAGTGCCGCCCTGGGTCGCGGCAGCCGCATACGCCACGGATTCGTCGAGTGCCCGCTGCGCCGATCCCACCGCCAGCGCCGCGATGTGCACGCGTCCGCGGGCAAGCGAGATCATCGCCGCCCGGTAGCCGACGTCCTCGGAGCCGCCGACGAGGCCTTCGTCGGCGACGCGGACGTCACTGAACGAGACGTCTGCCGTCCACGCACCCTCCTGCCCCATCTTCGCGTCCTTTACCCCGATCTCGACACCTGGCGTGTCGGCCGGTACCAGGAAAACCGCGATACCCGCGCCATCGCCATCGGCCGGGCGGGTTCTGGCGAACACGATGAACAGGTCGGCGACCGGGGCGTTCGTGATGAATCGCTTCTGGCCGTTGATCACCCAGCCGTCACCCTGACGCACGGCCTTGGTGCGCAGGCCCGCCGGGTTCGATCCCGCGCCCGGCTCGGTCAGCGCGAACGAGGCGACGACGTCGCCGGATGCGATTCCGGCCAGCCACTTCTGCTTCTGTTCGTCGGTACCGAAGTTCACCAGCACCTGCCCGGCGATGCCGTTGTTGGTGCCGAACGTCGAGCGCAACGCCAACGACGTGTAGCCGAACTCCATCGCGAGCTCGACGTCCTGAGCGAGGTCCAGGCCGAGTCCGCCCCACTCCTGGCCGATCGCGTAACCGAAGAGACCCATCTTCTTCGCCTGCTCGCGCAGGTCTTCCGGCACCCGGTCGTCTGCGGCGATCTCCTGTTCGCGAGGCACCACCGCGGTACGGACGAAGTGTTTCGTGTGCGCGAGGATCTCGGCGAAGTCCTCGTTCGTGACCGCTGTGTCTCCCATGTTTTCCGATCCTCTCGTCTCGACGTCCCCGCCGAGCCCAACAACACGTTCGTCCATCTCCGAGCCCGAGCTGAATGATCTATGGTAAGGATTACAGTGACACTTACTACAGTGGCCGGCGGGAGCAGTCAAGCCGGCGCGGGACAGGAGCATGCGCGTGACCGATCGGCTCACCGGAAAAGTTGCATTCATCACGGGCGTCGCACGCGGCCAGGGCCGCGCCCACGCTGTGCAGATGGCCGCAGAGGGTGCCGACATCATCGGCGTCGATCTGGCCGGCCCATTGCCCGATTTCGTCCCCTACGACTCGGCCACACCGGACGACCTGGACGAAACCGTCAAGCTCGTCGAGGCGCAGGGACGCCGAATCCTGACGACGGTCGCCGACACCCGGGACCTGGACGCGCTCGCGGCAGCGGTGAACGACGGCGTCGCCGAACTCGGCCGCCTGGACATCGTGGTCGCCAACGCCGGCATAGCCTCGCCGCAGCCCTGGGATCAGATCACCCTCGACGACTTCCGTGAGCTCCTCGACATCAATGTGACCGGCACCTGGAACGCGGTGATGGCCGGCGCACCCAAGATCATCGAGGGCGGCGAAGGAGGGTCGATCATCCTGATCAGTTCGGCAGCAGGCATCAAGATGCAGCCATTCATGGTCCACTACACCGCCAGCAAGCATGCCGTCACCGGGCTGGCCCGGGGATTCGCCGCCGAGCTGGGCCGACATCGGATCCGCGTCAACAGTGTGCACCCGGGCGCAGTGAACACCGCCATGGGCTCCGGTGACATGGTCGAGAAGATCATGAGTTCGGCGCAGACCTACCCGCAGCTGGCCAACATGGGAACCCCGTTCCTGCCGGACTGGGTTGCCGAGCCCGAGGACATCGCCGATACCGTCGTGTGGCTGGCAAGCGACGCGGCGAAGCGCATCACCGCGGCCGCGATCGCCGTCGACCTCGGCAGCACCCAGTACTGACGACGCACTCCGTCACCGCCGGCTCTCGCACCCGCCGGATGGCCTGTCCCACAAGCACTCCTACGGGTCCGATGCCTCAGGGATGAGTGCGAGGGTACCCAGATCGCGAATGGCGTCGCAGCCCCGTCGAATCATGGCGACGAACATCGCCGTACCGCGAGCGGTCTCCGTGGAGGTGGCAATCGCGATGCACGGGATCTACAGCGCCTGGACCATTCCCAGTCGGTAGTCCTCCCAGCACCGGGCGCGGGAATAGCCGGACACACCGTGACCGATCAGCTCTCGATGGTAATGATCGACCAATCGCCGCTCGAGGGCGCGCCGTACATCCGGCGCGAGACTGGTACCGGTGAAGTACGCCAGGTCGCGAGTGGGCAGACCCAGTCCGAGGGTCTGCCAGTCGACCACTGCCACACGTTCACCGTCCTCGTGGAACAGTAGGTTGTCGAGACGGAAGTCACCGTGCAACAACGTGGCGCGATCAGGTTCGGACAACAGCCAGCTGGTCACGGCTCCCATCGTGGCGGACAGTGTCTCGTGGTCACCCTGGTCGAGTTCGTCGCCGATCCTGTCAAACGCGAGGTCGACACTCATCCTCGCGAAATCCCCGAGGCCGCGGATCGCCTCCTCGTCCCGGAGATTGAACGCAAGTCCTTCGAAATCCCGCCATGACGGATCGTTCCACGTCGGTCCGTGCAAGCCGGCGATGGCCCGGACGGCGAGGACAGCCTCGTCGAATCCGCACCCGGCCAGTTGATCCCCCTGCTGCGCACCGACCTGATCGGCCAGGAGGAGGACGAAGTCGGCTGCGTCTGCGCTGACGTCGACGTGATAGCAGTCCGGAACCGGGACGACCACACGATCCATGACCGATGCGTAGAACGCGCATTCGCTGCGGTAGCCGAACGTCACAGAGCTGCGGACGTTCTCGTCGGCTGCGGGCAGCTTCACCACGAATGTGTCGGGGACACCACCGGATCGCTGAGTGTAGGTCGGGGTGACGCGGAAGGTGGCGCCGACCTGTCCGGTCCCGATCGACTCGACCGCCACCGCACTGACGCGGGCGGTGTGCCCATGCAGTTCGAGGATGCTGGACAACCAGGTCTCGGTCACGTCCCCGGGACCTTGGGGGATCGCGGTCACCGCGGCACTCCTGCATCGTGGGTGCACTGCCCCGGCCCTCGCCTCATCGCGGACTCCCATTCATCAGCGCCTGGTTTGAGAGAACACGCTGAGCAGCGCAACGATAATACATACCGCAAGTAGTTCGGTGGCGAATCACGCGGATGGTGTCGCCGTCACGACCTCTCGCAGTGGATGCGCCGAACATAATGGCAAAACTCTTACCGTAAGGCATACCGTATAAACGGTGACACGCCCGAAGAAGGAGAATGACCCGATGGTAGAGCACCCTCCGATGAGATTCGTCCTGGAGTATCCGAGTGAGTTGCCGGCTGCTTCCGACGATTTTCTCCACCCCCATGTCATCCGCGACATCGTCGCGCAGGCAGAAGAGTCGCGGTTCTCCGGCGTGGCTCTGAGTGAACACCCCGCGCCCTCGCTGAAATGGCGTACCAACGGTGGACACAACACTCTCGATCCCATTGCCGCACTGAGCTTCATGGCGGGTGTGACAAACGAGATCAAACTCGTCACGAACTTGTACGTACTGCCGTTCCACACTCCGTACCTGTCGGCCAAGGCGCTCGGAAGTCTGGACATCATCTCGGGCGGTCGGCTGGTGGCGGGGGTGGGAGCAGGTTACCTACGATCGGAATTCTCCGCAGTCGGAGTCGACTTCGAGTTGCGGGCAGCCCTTTTCGACGAGGCCCTCGCTGCGCTGCGATCGATCTGGACAGACGCCGAGACACCCATCCGCGGCCGCGGTTTCGAGGCGACCGGACCGCTGTGGCTGCAGCGACCGACACAGCGTCCACACCCGCCGATCTGGATCGGCGGCAACAGCCGCGCAGCGATGCGTCGCGTGGTCGAGTACGGCGATGGCTGGATGCCGTTGATCGTGGACAAGTCGATGGCGTCGGCGATCCGCACATCGGCCATCGAGACCCCGGCTCAGTTCTCCGAGGAACTCGTTGTACTTCGGAAGCGGCTGGCCGACGCCGGACGGGACCCCGACTCGATCGACATCCAGGTGGTCTGTCCTCCGACAGATCTCGATGATTCCGCCTCGGTGCGCGCCGCGCGTGAGTTCCTCGACGACCTCGGTGCCAGGGGTGCCACCTGGACGGTGGTCCATGTCGACGGCTCCAGCCCGCAGGCCGCGGTGAACTACATCAAGCGATTCGGCGAGATGTTCATAGGATGATGGCGAAACCGGCCGGAGGGCGCCACCAGCCGGCCGGTTTCGCACCACTGCAGGTCAACTCGTCGGAAGTGATCCGGACCAGTCACCGACGGTGTCCACCCACAACCTGGTCAGGTGCTGGGTCTTGATCTTCCATTCACCGTCGTTCTTCGCATAGGTCTCGTGATAGTGACCGGCGCCGTGCAGGGCTCGGCCCCCCGGATATACCAACCGATCCTCCATCGCCCAGATGCCGGTGGCGGTGCTGTCGGATGTCAGCTCGATCTCGGGTGTGTGGACGTGGTGGACCGTCGCGGCATCGGCCAGCGTGCCCATCACTGCCGGTACGAACACATCGGCGCCCACGATCGCCGGTGCGGTCATCGGGTCGGCGCCTCCGGTCGCCGGCGCCAAGTCGAGTTCCACGACGACGTCGTCGGCGAACAGGGCACGCCACGCCGCCTCGTCCTTGGTGTCCAGGTAGCGGCAGTAGCGAGCCTTCAACAGTTTGATCGCTGCGATCTCTGCCGCGATATCTCTTGTCACCGTTGCGCTCATGCCACTGTGTACTTGATCGGCAGGCGCTTGAGACCACCGACGAATGTCGTGGACGTCAGTTCCGGTTCGATCAGCGCATGCATGCCCCCCGAGATCGTCGAACTGGTGGTGTCGTGGCCGGCGGTGGCGATGAGCGCGTAGTAGGAGACGGTGTCTATGTCACCGAGAGGTTCGCCGTCGATTCGGGCGTTCGCGATCGTTGATGCCATGTCCTCGGTCGGATGTTCTCGACGTTGTGCCGCCATCGCGCTGAAGTACTCGAACATGTCCAGGAGGGCGACCATCTGTTCGTCCGGGCTCGTGCTCCGTTGGAGGTCCGAATCCTGCGATCCGACAAGTTCTTGTGTCAGCCGCAGCATCCGCGGCAGGTCCGATTCCGGTACCCCGAGGAGGGACATGATCACGTAGAGAGGAAAATTGACCGATACCTCCTGGACGAAGTCGCACTCACCACCGGCTTCACTGAGCTTGTCGACATGAATCCTGGCGAGTTCGTCGATTCGCTCTTTCATCGCCTTGAGACGCTTCGGACGAAACCAGTCCAGCGCAACGGCGCGCATGGTCCTGTGCTCGGGTTCGTCCATATGGATGAGCGTCCGGATCTGAGCGGCGGCCTGCAGCTCCTCCTCCTGGGCGGTCATCAGGACCGGCCGGGGAGAGTTGGTGAACAAGTCGTTGGCGCGCTCGACCTGCATGATGTCGGCGTGCTTGGTGACCGCCCAGAAAGGGTTGTAGCCCGGCGTTTCGACGAGGGCCACCGGCGACGATCTCCGGAGCTGCACGAGTGCAGCATGAATCCGGTCATCGTCTGCGTAGGCCGTGGGGTCGGCGACAGTCCGGGCCGCCTCGTCGATGGTGGGTGCGGTCATCGGTGACTCCTCAGTGGTTTCTCACCAGGTCAGGCGACTCTGCCGAATCATATCCAGTTGCGTTTACCGTAAGTCCAACCCCAGTGTTCTTACCAGGAAGTGATGGTCGCCACAAGCCGTCGGAGACCCGCCGCGGATGCGTGCCGCGCAGCGGTCAACTATACGATGCGACCATGGCAAAGCCGTTGATCCCGGCGGACAAGATCTACGAGCACGCCCTGGCGTTGTTGGACGAGGAGGGCGCGACCGCGCTGAGCACGCGTCGCCTTGCAGCAGACCTCAAGATCTCCACCCGCACGCTCTACCAGCAGGTGGGCAACCGCGAGAACCTGATTCACGCGCTGGTGGCCCGACATCTGTCTCGGCTGCGACTCGATTTCCATCAGTACGAGGACTGGGAGTCCACCGCGCTGCACTGGTGTCTCGGTCTGCACGACGCGTTGCGCGCGCACCCCAATCTCACCGAGTTGATGACGATCGATGACGCCGACGCGGTGATGGGGTACGTGAACGAATTGGTCGCTGCCACCCGACGGGAGGGCCTTGAACCCCGATTGGCCGAGGAGTGTTGTCGCGCACTCGTCGTCCTCACGATCAACCACACCATCATGGAGGTCCGCGGCATTCAGAATGCCAACCTTTCCGAGCGCGATCCCGAGTCGACAGACAGGACCGAGGCAAACTTCGTCAGGTCCGTCGGCTGGGTACTCGCCGGAGTCCGAGCCGAGGCCTCGTCGTCCTCGACTGGTACGACGACCGCCAAGCGCGGTTCGAGCAGATCCCGACCTGCCACGAGAACTTTTGACAGACAACAGCGTTCGGTCGAGGCGTGATCGCGTACACCCGTCGACTCCGTGTCGCTCGGACCGGACTTCTACCCAATCGATTCACCCGGCCCGCCTGATCCATTTAGGCTAGCATTGGACGGTCGTGCCACACGAATCGGAGGGCGGAGCGGACTCGAAAGTCCCGGCCGGACGCCTTGGGTTCGGGACGAGGGAATCGCACCATGGCGAGAAGGACGACCCGGCGTAGTCTCGACCCGAGCTCGCCGATCAGTCGCGATGATCAGTTCTCGTAGCGCGGCACCACCGCGAACACCTCGAGTTCGCGCGGCACCCCCTTGGCCCGGAACCGGCGTCGGCGCCGATGATATCTCTCCGGGTCGGCGACGGCGAGGGTCGCGTCGCTGACGAGCAACTCGCCGGGACCGGCGGCCGCGGCCACGCGGGCCGCGATGTTGACGTCCACACCGAGGTAGTCGTCGCCGACCGCACGCGGCGTCCCGGTGTGCAGACCGGCACGCAACTGTGGCCGATGCCCGTCGACGGTCACGGCGCTCACCGCGCAGATCGCCTCGTAGGCGGCCTCGATGGCCTGCGTTCCGTCGACGAACACCGCCATGGCTCCGTCGCCGAGGTGTTTGACGATCCGGCCGCCGCGCGCCGAGACCACCGATTCGGTGACCGTGTTGACCTGCGCGAGCAGGTCGAGCACCTTCTCGTCGCCGACGTCGAGTGCCCACGTGGAGAAACCGACCAGATCGGTGAACAAGATCGTCGCGGTGACCGCGCGGTCGCCGTGCCCGGGGCGACGGGAACGCAACGACTGCCATACCGCCACCGCGCCCAGGCCCAGTTCGCGCACCGCGCTCGGCTGGTCCTGGCGCGCCTCGGCGATGAGACGCGCCAGCCGATCCGACGGCCGCGGGCCCGACACCGCCGGGCGTGCCGGGGGTATCAGTCGGCGCGCTGCTCGGGCCGCCCGCACAGCGCCGTCGCTGGAATCGGTGCGCGCCAGGGCATCCGCCGCTCGCCGCACCATGCCCGGCGCACGTTGCCCGTCAGCAGGGGTGCGTCCGTCGGCCGCCGGTGGCATATCGGGATCGGTCACGGCCTTCCGCCGATCCCGCTCACCGTCGGTCCGCACCGACGGAGGTCGTCGGTGCGCCGGCCGCGTCCTGCTCGCGCCGGTTCGCGCGGATGCTGCTCGCCAAGGCGGCACCGATGAATGCCACACCCACCAGGCCGGTGACGACGTCGTTGATGTGGATGTGCACGCTCAACAGGAGGATCACTGCCAGCGCACCGATCGCCCAGTGGGCGCCGTGCTCGAGGTACCGGTACTGCCCCAGAGTGCCCTGCCGGACGAGGTAGATGGTGATGGACCGGACGAACATGGCGCCGATGAATCCCAGACCGAGCGCGATGATGATCGGGTCCGGGGTGATGGCGAAGGCGCCGATCACGCCGTCGAACGAGAACGACGCGTCGAGGACCTCGAGGTACAGGAAGAGGAAGAAGCCCGCCTTGCCGACGGCCACCGTCGCCGGTTGGGGTCGGGTTGGGCCCAGGTGTGATCCGGGCGCGGGCACCGGCGGCGGCTCGATGCCGGGCTGCTCACTCTGGAAGAGCGAACTGAGCCCGTCGACGATGATGTAGGTGAGCAACCCGAGCAAACCGGCGATCAACACCGTCGCCCGAGTGTCGTCGGGAGCGAGGTACTCGGCCACCACCAGCAGCGCGATCAGGGCCAGCACCACTGCGAGTTGATCCAGGCGTCCGAGGCGCGACAACGGCCGCTCGATCCAGGACAGCCAGGTGAGGTCACGGTTGGCGAGGATGAAATTGAGGAACAGCATCAGCAGGAACATGCCGCCGAACGCAGCGATCTGCGGATGCGCCTCCATCAGGATCGTCTCGTAACTCGGGCTTCCGTCCGGGAAGTAGGCGGCGTCGTCGGCAGGCGGATTCGTCGCGAGTCGGAACGCCTCCACCGGATTGAGTCCACCGGTGATCCAGACGATGGCCAGCGGGAACAGCAGCCGCATGCCGAACACCGCGATGATGACGCCGACGGTGAGGAACATGCGCTGCCAGAACACGCTCATCCGCTCGAGGATCGTGGCGTTGATGACCGCGTTGTCGAACGACAGCGAGACCTCCAGGACACCGAGGATGGCGCACAACGCGAGCCCGGTCCACCCCTGGTAGACGAATGCCGCGACCAACGCGAGGACCGTCACGATGGCCGAGAGCCCGAACACCCGGACGATCACCGCAGTCGCTCGGCTTCCCGTGCCAGGACCAGCAGCTCGCCGCCCAGCGAACTCAGGGTGTCATGATCGGCCCGCTCGGTCACCGCGGTCACCAGGTCCTCTGCGGCACAGCGCAGGGCGAACATCCGGTCGCCGAAGTCCTCCGCCTCGGCTGCCGACAAGATCACCGCATCGGCGGGAATAGAAGTGCCCTGCGTGAGCGCTCTTTGTTCGTAGGCGCGTTGCCGACACGATTGCTTGCAGTACTTCCGGCGGCGACCCAGTTCGGAATCCGAGATGCTACGACCGCACCAGGCGCATGCATAGGGGCGTCGCCGGAGG
This sequence comes from Gordonia sp. CPCC 206044, assembly GCF_048537895.1. Lineage (NCBI taxonomy): Bacteria > Bacillati > Actinomycetota > Actinomycetes > Mycobacteriales > Gordoniaceae > Gordonia > Gordonia sp. CPCC 206044. The sequence continues at coordinate 123,289 of NZ_JBCLVL010000008.1, read as the reverse complement.
TCTTCCACGGCTATGACCGTACTAGGTCCACCGTGCGACGTCCGCGCCGCGCGGCGTCCTCGGGCGTTTCGACGGCGGTCCCGGCGAGCACCCCGGTCGGCCGCGTAGAATGGGAGTTGTTCTGTGGGCGAATCGCGTCGCACGCACGCTCCGTCAGATGGCAGCTGAGGAAATGTCGAGAGGAAACAATCAATGGCAGATCGAGTACTTCGGGGTAGCCGCCTCGGTGCGGTGAGCTACGAGACCGATCGCGATCACGACCTCGCACCACGGCGCATCGTCCAGTACCGCACCGACAACGGGGAGATCTTCGACGTCCCGTTCGCCGACGACGCCGAGGTGCCGTCGAAGTGGCCGTGTAAGAACGGCATGGAGGGCACCATCCTCGAGGGCGCCGAGCCCGAGGAGAAGAAGGGTAAACCGCCGCGCACCCACTGGGACATGCTGCTCGAGCGTCGCTCCGAGGAGGAGCTCGAGGTGCTGCTCAACGAGCGCCTGGAGTTGCTCAAGCAGCGTCGTAAGGGTGTGACGAACTGATCGCGCTTGTGACCGACTGATCGTGTCGTAGTCACGACCACACGACCGAGGCCGGGTGAGACATCGTCTCACCCGGCCTCGGCATGTATCGGGATCGTCGGGGGCGCCGGACCCTCGTCAGCGGATGCCGAGTTTCTCGAGCCGACTCTGCAGCCCCCAGCGGGCGACCATCAGGAACGCCTCACCCATCACGCCGCCACTCATCTTGGATTCGCCGATCTCGCGTTCGGTGAACGTGATCGGGACCTCGCGCACGTCGAAGCCGGCGCGCACCGCACGCCAGGCGAGGTCGATCTGGAAGCAGTAGCCCGCGGACTCGACGGACGCGAGGTCGATCTTGTCCAGCACGGTGCGCCGGTAGGCACGGAAACCCGCGGTGATGTCGTGGACCTTGGCTCCGAGCGCAAGGCGTGCATACGTGTTGGCGCCGCGCGAGAGGAACTCGCGACGTTTGGGCCAGTTCACCAGTTGCCCACCCGGCACGTAGCGCGAGCCGATGGCCAGATCCGCTCCGGCGTTGATCGCATCGAGGAGCCTGTGTAGCTGCTCGGGAGCGTGGCTGCCGTCGGCGTCCATCTCGATGATGACCGCGTAGTCACGGTCGAGTCCCCACGCAAAGCCGCGCAGGTACGCCTTGCCGAGGCCGTCCTTCTCGGTACGGTGCACCACCCGGATTCGGTCCGCCGGGTCGTCGGCCGCGAGCCCGTCGGCCACCTCACCGGTGCCGTCGGGGCTCGAATCGTCGACCACCAGCACATGGATACCCGGCAGCGCTGCATGCAGGCGACCGATGATGGTGGGCAGGTTCTCGCGTTCGTTGAACGTGGGGATCACCACCAGGGCACGCTCACCCTGAGGGCCGATGACGGCCTGCAGGTCCGCGCGCGACCGGTCGTTCCCCGAAGTCGGACTACCCAATGCCACCGAGCTCCTTTGCTTGATCCATGGGCGCTGCCTGGCCGTCGGGCTGTGCCAGGTCTGCGGATGCGTGGTCGGTGTCGGTGGGACGAGGACCGCGCGGCCCGACTGAGAACCTAGTATGCCGAGCCAGCGCGAACAAAAGCCCCACCACGGCGACGATCATCGCGATCCACTGCGGCCAGTCCCCCAGCCGTGTCGCCAGCGTCTGCCCGTCGTGCAGCGGCAACCGGCTCGACAGCACGTCCGGGGTGAAGAATCCGCTCTGCGATTCGATCATCCCGTCGGGTTCGATGAGTGCGCTGACCCCGCTCGTCGCGGCCACCACGACCGCGCGACCGTGTTCGACGGCACGCACCTGCGACATCGCGAGTTGCTGGTAGGTCATCTCGGTCCGGCCGAAGGTGGCGTTGTTGGTCGGTACGTAGAGGAACTGGGCACCGTCGCGAACCGCCTGACGGGCGGATCGGTCGAAGGCGATCTCCCAACACGTCGACACACCCACCTGCACGGGCCCGGACCGACCCGGCACGGTGACCGCCCCCGGGCCGCTACCCGGACGGAAGTTGCCCGCCATGTCGGCATACGAGGAGAACATCGAGAAGAAGTCGCGCCAGGGCAGGTATTCGCCGAACGGTTGGATGATGTGCTTGTCGTAGCGATCCACCGGTCCCCGCTCGCCGTCCCAGACGAGCACGGTGTTGGTGGGGCGGCCGTCGGGGTTGGACACCAGCGTGCCGACGAGGATCGGTGCGCCCACGGACACCGAGGCCGCGGTGATCTCCTCGGCGGCGTCGGAGTTGGTCAGCGGCGAGATGTCCGAGGCGTTCTCCGGCCAGGCCACCAGATCCGGCTGCTCGGCCGCGCCGGCGCGGACCGCGTCGGCGAGCGCTTCGGTCTCGCGGACGTGGTTGTCGAGGACCGCGCGTCGTTGCGCGTTGAAGTCCAGGCCGAGGCGCGGCACGTTGCCCTGCACGGCGGCCACCCGTATCGATGACGTCGCCACGTTGCGGTCGACCGTGTCGGGGGTGAGTGCGATGGCGGCGATCGGCCCGACGAGTGCGAGCACCACCGCGAGCGCGGCGCCCCGGACCACGTCACGGTTGTGGTGATCGCGGGTGCGCAGTGCGCGCACCACGATCGTCACCAGCCAGGCGATCGAGGCACCGAGCAGCGCGACCGCCCCGGACAGACCGGGCGCGCCGAGCACCGAGGCCAACGGTAGCAGCGGACCGTCGACCTGGCTGAAAGCCGCTCTACCCCAGGGGAACCCACCGAACGGGAATGCCGAGCGCAACCCTTCGACGGTGATCCAGCAGACGGTGAACCACAGCGGCGGCACCGGAAGCCGCATGGTGAGGACCGCGAAGACGCCGAACAATGCCAGATAGGCCGACGCGGCCACCGCCAGCGCGATCCACGGCAACGGGCCGACGTAGACGCCGATCCACGGCAACAGTGGGATGAAGAAGCCGAGTCCGAACACGAACCCGAGCCACGCGCCGGTGCGTGCGCGCGGACGCCCGGTGCCGAGGACCGCGGCCAACAGGCCGAGCGCGACGACCGCGAGGAACCACAGATTGCGGGGCGGGAACGCCGCCCACATCGCTACACCACCCACGGCGGCGGCACCGGTGCGGATCGCCCAGTCGGCGCCGGGCAGACGCAACGACGTCACACGGCACCGCTGTCGAACAGCACTGCACCCCGGTGCACGGTCCGGACACACCGCGGCAGTCGGGCGCCGGGGGCCACGTCCGGCAAGGCGGGAACGCGTGAACGCGGATCGGTGGACCAGCGCTGCACGCCGGCGTGTGACCCTGCGACCACCAACTCGTCGACGTCGAACACCGCATAGCTCGCCGGTGCACCCGGGACGAGCGTGCCGGTGAGGCCGTCGTTGACCCCGCCCGCGCGCCATCCGCCGCGGGTCGAGGCGGAGAATGCGCCACGTGCCGACAGGGCGTTGCGCGGTTGGTGGTGATGGACGGCGGCACGGATCGTCGCCCACGGATCGATCGGCGTGACCGGCGAGTCCGAGGAGAACGAAAGCACGACGCCCTCTCGCGCCAGCGTGGCGAAATCGTTGAGGGTGGCGGCTCGCTGTGCTCCCAGCCGTTGGGTGTAGAGGTCGTCGGGACCGCCCCACGCCGCGTCGAATGCGGGTTGCATGCTCGCGACGACCCCGCACCGGGCCAGAACCGTCGCTTGCGCGGCGCTGACCATCTCGGCGTGTTCGATCCGATGCACCGCTCGGGCGAGTGCCGGCGTCCCGAGTTCGGCGGACAACTCCTCGAAGGCCGAGACCACCGACGCGGTGGCGGCGTCTCCGATGAGATGGAATCCGGCCTGCACCCCGATCTCGGTACAGGCGCGCAGGTGTGCCAGAACGGTCTCGTGGTCGAGGTAGGCGATGCCGGTCTGTCCGGGATCGTCGTGATACGGCTCGCTCAGCCACGCCGTGTGCGAACCGATGGCGCCGTCGACGAACAGGTCGCCCGCAAGCGCGTCGGCCCGGCTGATGTCGAGCAACTCACGCGCGTGCTCGGCGCTCTGGACCGCCTGCCCCCAGTAACGGCGCACCTCGACCGGATGCTCGAGATCCGCGAGTGCGAGGAAGTCGTCGAGTCCGCTGATGTCGGGCCCGCCGTTCTCGTGGACCATCACCACGCCGCGGGCGGCCGCCTGGTCGAGGGCACGACGTTGCGCGCGGGTGCGCTGGGCGGCACCGACGAGTTGCCGAGCCGCACCGCGGACGAGGTGATGGGCGTCGGCGACCAACGGTTCGTCGGGATGGTGACCGGTTGCCGACTCCAGGTCGGGGACGAGGCGCCGCAGCGCGGTCGAGGCCACCGCCGAGTGCTCGTCGATGCGGGCGAGATACACCGGCAGCGTGCCGACGACCTCGTCGAGCTCAGCGGTCGTCGGGAAACGGCGTTCGTCCGGGTCGGTACCGTGCCACGCCGAGTCGTCCCAGCCCAGACCCCAGATCAGTTCACCGGGTTCGGTCTCGGACACACACGCCGAGATCCGGCGCAGGCAGTCCGAACGACTCACCGTGTCGTGCAGTGTCAGGCCCGACAGCGCGAGCCCGGTGGAGGTGAGATGAACGTGCGAGTCGACGAAGCCGGGCGCGACGAACCGTCCGCCGAGGTCGGTGATCCGGGCGTCCGGGTGCAGTGCCCGTCCGACCTCGTCGCTGCCCACCCAGACGACCGTGCCGTCGGTGACGGCCATGGCCGTGGCGTCGGGTGCGGCCGGTGAATAGACGACTCCGCCGAGGAGCAGTTCGGTTGTCACGATGCTCCAGTGTGCCCTGTGCGGGGCCGGTCGGGTCAGTGGCCCCGCGGCAATCCGCGATAGCCGAGGTCGCTCGCCGGGGTGGTGACCACGGTGTCGTCGGTGTCGACGACCGTCCCGTCGATGACCGTGCCGCGCCCGTACATGCCGCGTGTCGCGTAGACACCGACGCGGTCCATGCTGGCGGCGAACCGCTTGGCGCCTGCGGCCACGACCACCGGACGCAGCACGCGACGCACCGGCGGGGCCAGCAACACGAGGCCGAGGACCGTGGACACGACGCCGGGGATCACCATGAGCAGGCTGGATGCAGCCAACAACGCGGTGTCGGTGAGCGGCCCGCGCGGGTCGACCTCGTTGCGCGAGGCCTTCTGGAGTTCGCCGAACACCTTGCGACCCTGACGCTGCAGCAGGACGAATCCAGCGAACACCGCGAACAACGTGATCAGCACCGCCCACGCGAACCCGAGGAAATGCGCCATCGCCACGAACGCGCCGATCTCGATCGCGAGGTAGGCGATCACATAGAGCATCCGCATGTCGGACTCCGCCTTTCTGACCAGGTGCACACCGGTCTCTGCTGGATCCAACGCACGACGGTGTCGTTTTTCTCCCGAATCGTCGCAGGCATCTGCGGGCAGTTGCCTCAGCGCACGCCGCAGGCCACGCGCGGGCTCATTCGCCGCGACCCTCGATGTCGCCCTCGGTGTCGAGATAGACCCGACGCAGCTGGTCGAGCATCTCTGCGGGCGGCTGTTCCCAGAGGTCACGTTCGACGGCCTCGAGGAGACGCTCGGTGATCCCGTGCAGAGCCCACGGATTGGATTGCTGCATGAAGCGTTGATTGTCCTCGTCGAGCACGTACGCCTCGGTCAACTTCTCGTACATCCAGTCGGCGACCACGTTGGTGGTGGCGTCGTAGCCGAACAGGTAGTCGACGGTGGCGGCCATCTCGAAGGCACCCTTGTAGCCGTGCCGCTGCATGGCCGAGATCCAGCGTGGGTTGACCACGCGGGCACGGAACACACGGCTGGTCTCCTCGGACAGTGTGCGCGTGCGGACCGAATCGGGGCGGGTGGAGTCGCCGATGTAGGCGTCCGGGTCCTTGCCGGTGAGCGCTCGGACGGTGGCGACCATGCCGCCGTGATACTGGAAGTAGTCGTCCGAATCGGCGATGTCGTGTTCCCGGGTGTCGGTGTTCTTGGCCGCCACCGAGATCCGACGATAGGCCGCCCGCATGTCGTCGACGGCCGGCACACCTGCGAGGTCGCGACCGTACGCGTATCCGCCCCACTCGGTGTAGACCTGTGCGAGATCGGCGTCGCTGCGCCATTCGCGTGAGTCGATCAGCTGCAGCAGCCCGGCCCCATAGGTGCCCGGCCGCGAACCGAAGACGCGTGTGGTGGCGCGGCGTCGGTCGCCGTGCTCGGCTTCGGCAGCGCGCACATGGGCGGCGACGAAGTTCTGTTCGTCGGGTTCGTCGGCGGCAGCGGCGAGGGCGACGGCGTCGTCGAGCATGGTGACCACGTGCGGGAACGCGTCGCGGAAGAACCCGGAGATGCGCACGGTGACATCGATGCGGGGGCGGCCGAGTTCCGCGAGGTCGATCAGCTCCAGGTCGACCACTCGCCGCGAGGCCTCGTCCCACACCGGCAACACACCGAGCAGCGCCAGCACCTCGGCGATGTCGTCGCCGGAGGTCCGCATCGCACTGGTTCCCCAGACCGAGAGACCGACCGACGCCGGATAGTCCCCGTGATCGGACCGGTAGCGTTCAAGCAGCGAATCAGCAAGCGCCCGACCGGTTTCCCAGGCCAGCCGCGACGGGACCGCCTTGGGATCGACGGAATAGAAGTTCCGACCGGTGGGCAGCACGTTGATCAGCCCGCGCAACGGCGAACCACTGGGGCCGCTCTCGACGAATCCACCGTCGAGCGCATGCAGCACCTGGGTGATCTCTCGATCGGTTCGGCGCAACCGCGGAACCACCTCGGTGGCGGCGAAGTCGAGAACATCGGCGACCGCCTGCGGATGACCGGCCGCGGCGTCCACGACGGCCTGGGCGGTCCAGTCTCCCTTCGCGCACGCGGCGATCAACGTGCGTGCGGTGAGTTCGACGTCGTCGACGGCATCCCGGGCGGCCGAACCGTCCTCGGCGAGGCCGAGTGCCTCGCGCAGCCCGGGCAGCGCGTGGCCACCACCCCACAACTGCCGGGCGCGCAGCATCGCCAGCACCAGGTCGACCTCGCTGTCGCCGTCGGGGGCGTGACCCAGCACATGCAATCCGTCGCGGATCTGAACGTCCTTGATCTCGCAGAGCCAGCCGTCGACGTGCAACAGCATGTCGTCGAAGACCTCTTCGTCGGGACGCTCGGTGAGTCCCAGGTCGTGGTCCATCTTGGCCGCGGTCAGCAACGTCCAGATCTGCTGGCGGATGGCGGGCAGCTTGGCCGGGTCGAGCGCGGAGATGTTGGCGTGCTCGTCGAGGAGTTGTTCGAGTCGCGCGATGTCACCGTAGGACTCGGCGCGCGCCATCGGCGGGATCAGGTGATCGACCAGCACCGCGTGAGCGCGGCGTTTGGCCTGGGTGCCCTCCCCCGGATCGTTCACGAGGAACGGATAGATCAGCGGCAGATCGCCGAGCGCGGCGTCGGTGCCGCACTCGGCGGACATGCCGAGTGTCTTGCCGGGCAGCCACTCCAGATTGCCGTGTTTGCCGAGGTGCACAACCGCGTCGGCGCCGAATCCGTCGATGTCCGAGGGGCTGTCGCCGCGGCCTGCGATCCACCGGTAGGAGGCGAGGTAGTGGTGCGACGGCGGGAGGTCGGGATCGTGGTAGATCGCGACCGGCTTCTCACCGAATCCGCGGGGCGGCTGCACCATCAACGCGACGTTGCCGAACTGCATGGCCGCTACGACGATCTCACCGTCGGGATCGGACGATCGGTCCACGAACAGGTCACCGGGGGCCGGTCCCCAGTGGTCCTCCACCGCGGTCCGCAGCGCCTCGGGCAGACCGGCGAACCACCGGCGATAGTCCGCAGCGGACACCCGGATCGGGTTGGCCGCCAGCGCCTCCTCGGTGAGCCAGTCCGGATCCTGGCCGCCGGTCTCCACGATCGAATGGATGAGGGCATCCGAATCCCGTTCGGCCAGGCCGGGAATCGCGTCGGGTCCGGATGCGGGACCGATGTCGTAACCGGCAGCGCGCATCGCCTCCAACAGGTGCAGAAGACTGCGCGGGGTGTCGAGTCCGACGGCGTTGCCGATGCGGGCGTGCTTGGTCGGGTAGGCCGAGAGCATCACCGCGATCCGACGCTGCGCTGCGGGCAGATGGCGCAGACGTGCGTGCGAGACGGCGATGCCCGCCACCCGTGCACAGCGTTCGAGGTCCGGCTGATACCAGGGCAGGCCGTTGTCGTCGAACTCCTTGAAGGAGAACGGGACGGTGATGATGCGGCCGTCGAACTCGGGGACGGCGACCTGAGTGGCGACATCCAGCGGTGAGAGCCCGTCGTCGGTGGCCGCCCAGTCCGCGCGCGAACCGGTCAAACACAGTCCCTGCAGGATCGGGATGTCCAGCGCGGCAAGCCGTTCGATGTTCCATGCCTCGTCGTCGCCACCGGCCGATGCGGTGGCCGGGGTGGTTCCGCCTGCGGCCAGCACAGTCACCACCAGGGCGTCGATGGTGCCGAGCAGATCGATGAGGTCGTCGGGTGCCGTGCGCAGCGAGGCGCAGAACACCGGCAGGGCGCGGGCGCCACGCGCCTCGAGGGCGTCGCACAGCGCCTCGACGTAGCGGGTGTTACCGGCCAGGTGCTGCGCACGGTAGTAGAGCACACCGACGGTGGGTGCCGACGCCGACGCCGTGGACGGCCGTTCGAGGACGCCCCAGGCCGGGGTCTGCCGGGGCGCCTCGAAGCCGAGTCCGGTCAGCAGCACCGTGTCGGACAGGAAGTTGTGCAGGTTCACGAAGTTCTCGACGCCGCCGGCGGCGAGATAGTTGTGCGCTTCGGCCGCGACCCCGACGGGCACGGACGAATGCGACATCAGATCCGGGTCGGGCTGCTGCTCGCCCGAGCACACCACGGTCGGGGTGCCGGTTGCGGCGACGGCGGCCAGGCCCTCCTCCCAGGCCCGTACCCCGCCCAGGATGCGGACGACGATCAGGTCGGCGTCACGTGCGAGGTCGGCGACCTCGTCGACCAGGATGCGCGACGGATTGGCCCCGGTGAAGGGGGCGCCACTCGCCGCAGCCGTGATGAGGTCCGTGTCGGAGGTCGAGAGCAGCAGGATCATGGGATCTCCTCGCCGGGATGACGCGCCCGGTTACGTCGTCGTGCGGGTGTGCGGGGCCTCCGGGTGCAGGTCTGACTTCGGTGTGCCGCGCTCGGCCCACCGTCACAGTGGCGCGACCGTACCGGTCTCACACCGGTTTCTGCCGCCCGTGGATGCGCTCAGCCTAGTCCAGCGCTCGACGCCCTCCCACGCCGGACATGTCGTCGACGACGAGCACCCGTTGCCACCGGTTGGCGACCTGGCTAGCGTTCTGGACGAGTCCAGCGCCGACTTCGGCGCCACCCGATGAGGAGGTGGCCGGTGACCGCCGACGATGTCTACACCCATGGTCACAGCGAGGTCGTGGTGAGCAGCCACGCCGCGCGCACGGCGGCGAACTCGGCTGCGCATCTTCTGCCGCTGCTGCGGCCCGGGCTCGATCTGCTCGACGTGGGTTGCGGGCCGGGCAGCATCACCGTGGATCTGGCGGCGATGGTCGCGCCCGGACGTGTGCGCGGCATCGAGATCACCGAGGCTCCGCTCGCGCAGGCCCGCGACACCGCGGCGCAGCGCGGGGTGGACGTCGAGTTCGCGGTCGACGACGCCTACCGGCTGACCGATCCGGACGACAGCTACGACGTCACGCACGCGCATCAGGTGCTGCAACACCTGTCCGATCCGGTCGCCGCCCTGCGAGAGATGCGCAGGGTGACCCGGCCGGGCGGCGTGGTGGCGGTCCGGGACGCCGACTACGCGGCGTTCACCTGGTGGCCCGCCGACGAACGCTTGGACGCCTGGCTGGAGTTGTACCGGACGGTCGCCCATGGCAACGACGCCGAGCCGGATGCCGGCCGCAGGTTGCTCGCCTGGGCTCACGAGGCAGGCTTCACCGAGGTCACGCCGTCGGCGTCGGTCTGGTGCCACGCGACGCCGGAGGCGCGCGCGGCGTGGGGCGGCATGTGGGCCGAGCGGATTCACTCCGCGGTCGGAGAGATGGCGATCGAACGCGGTCTGGCGTCGGCGTCCGATCTCGACGACATCGCCCAGGGATGGCGCGACTGGGTCGCCGACCCCGACGGGTGGATCATGATCCCGCACGGCGAGGTGCTCGCACGCGCTTGATCGACCGTGCGGCGGCCTACCCTGGGGTGGTGACCCAGTCCTCCCACCGACCGGCCGCCGATCGGTGTCCGGGCGTGTTCAGCACGCACACCGCCGCCGACGGCGCAGTGGCCCGCATTCGCCTGCCCGGTGGTCGAATCCGCGCCGACCAGTTGCAGATCCTCGCGCAGGCGGCGGCCGAGCATGCGGACGGGTACCTGGAACCGACCGTCCGCGCCAACCTGCAGCTGCGTGGGATCACCGACACCGACGCGGTGGCGCGTGCGGTCATCGCCGCCGGACTGGCCCCGAGCACCACCCATGACAAGGCACGCAACATCGAGGTGAGCCCGCTGACCGGCCGGATCGGTGGACGGGCCGACGTCCGCCCGATCGCCGATCGGCTCGACGACCTGCTGCGGGCCGATCCGGCGACGGCCGAGCTGTCGGGCAGATTCCTGTTCGGCGTCGACGACGGGCGTGGCGACATCATCGCCCGCCGCCCCGACGCGGGAGCACGTGTCGACTCGGTGGGCGCAGACAAGACGATCGTGGCGGTCATCGAGGCCGGCGGGGTGTCGTTGGGTCTCGCGACGGGCGTCGACGCGATCGCCGATGCGTTGTTGTCGGTGGCCCGCGCAGTCGTCGAGATCGCGCCGGACGCGTGGCGCGTCACCGATCTCTCCCCTGCCGAGCGTGCCGCGCTGGCCACCGTGGTGTCCGAACCGCTCGCCCCCCTGTCGCCTATACCCCTGCCGCCTATACCCCTGTCGCCTGTGCCCCTGTCGCCTGCGCAGGACGCGACCGACGATCCGGCTCCTGCTCCCGCGAGCGACCCGACGGTGGGTTGGTTCACCCAGGACGACGGGCGGATCCTGTTGGGGGCCGTCGTCGAGCTGGGACGACTGCCCGCACGGTTGGCGGAGTTCCTCGCCGCGATCGAGGCGCCGATCATCCTCACCCCCGACCGCGAGATCCTGATCTGCGATCTCACCGAAGAGGTCGCCGAGACCGTCGTGCGGGTGTTGGCACCGATGGGGTTGATCTTCGACGCCACGTCACCGTGGGCGCGCGTGACGTGCTGCGTCGGGGCGCCGGGCTGTGCGAAAGGGTTGGCACCGGTGCGTGCCGATCTCGCCGAGCGGGTGCGCAGTGGTGAGCCGGTCGACGACCTTGAGCACTGGGTCGGCTGCGCGCGTGGCTGCGGCTCCCCGGCCGGACGCCACCTGCACGTCGAGGCCATGCCCGACGGCGAGTACCGCCGGGAGGTGTCGATAGGCTTGCCGCACCATGACTGACTACCTTCGCGACGGCGCGGCGATCTATCGGCAGTCGTTCGCGACGATCCGTGCCGAATCGGACCTGTCCGCCTTTGCTCCCGACGTCGCCGGTGTGGTGGTGCGGATGATCCACGCCTGCGGCCAGACCGACCTCACCCGCGATGTCGTGGCCACCGACGGCGTGGTGCGATCGGCCCGAGCCGCCCTGCAGGCGGGGGCACCCATCCTGTGCGATGCGTCGATGGTGGCCTCGGGTGTGACACGCAAGCGCCTGCCCGCCGACAACGACGTCGTCTGTCATCTGTCCGAGCCGTCGCTCCCCGACTTGGCCGAACAGCTCGGCACCACCAGAACGGCTGCCGCACTGCACTTCTGGCTACCGCGGCTGGAGGGTGCCGTGGTGGCGATCGGCAATGCCCCCACGGCGCTGTTCGCGCTCCTGGACATGATCGACGAGGGGGCACCGCGGCCCGCGGCGATCGTCGGCGCACCGGTCGGATTCGTCGGCGCGGCCGAGTCGTGTGCGGCGCTCGCCGAACGCCGCGACCTCGAGTTCATCACCGTCACCGGCCGCCGCGGTGGGTCGGCGATCACCGCGGCGGCGATCAACGCCCTCGCGAGCGCACAGGAGTGAGACGATGACGGGAAAACTGTGGGGTGTCGGGCTGGGTCCGGGTGACAGCGAGCTGGTGACCGTCAAGGCCGCGCGCATCATCGAGGCGGCCGACGTGGTGGCCTATCACTGTGCGCGACACGGGAACAGCATCGCGAGGTCGGTGGCCGAACCCTACCTGCGCGAAGGGCAGCTCGAAGAACGCCTGATGTATCCGGTCACCACCGAGACCACCGATCATCCCGGCGGCTATGCGGGCGCGCTGCAGGACTTCTACACCGAGAGCGCGGCACGCCTTGCCGAGCATCTGCGGGCCGGCCGCGACGTGGCATTGCTCGCCGAGGGCGACCCCCTCTTCTTCAGCTCCTACATGCACATGCACAAGCGACTGTCGACCGAGTTCGCCGCGGAGATCATCCCCGGGGTGACGTCGGTGAACGCGTCGTCGGCGGCGCTGGCCATCCCGTTGGTGGAGGGCGAGGAGACGCTGACCGTGGTTCCGGGAACCCTCTCCGGCCCCGAACTCGTCGCACGGTTTCGCGCCGCCGACGCGATCGCGGTGCTCAAACTCGGGCGCACCTTCGGTCGCGTACGGGACGCCCTCGAGTCGGCCGGGCGCGCCGACGAGGCGTGGTACGTGGAACGCGCATCGACCGACGTGCAGCGGGTGGCGCCCCTGTCCGAGGTGAATCCCGAAGAGGTGCCCTACTTTTCGATGGTCGTCGTACCCGGTGCCCGCAACAATCCCCGAGCCGCCGGTGTCGAGCGACAGGCCGCAGGCGAGGTGGTGGTGATCGGACTCGGTCCGGGGGCCGACGATTGGACCACCCCGGAGGTCCAGGCCGAGTTGGCACTAGCCACGGATCTGGTCGGTTACAAGACGTATCTGGCCCGCGTCGCACCCCGACCCGGGCAGCGAGTACACGCATCGGACAACCGTGTGGAAGCCGAACGTGCCGAGTACGCCCTGGATCTCGCATCTCGCGGCGCCCGCGTCGCGGTGGTGTCGTCGGGCGATCCTGGGGTGTTCGCGATGGCGACAGCAGTGGCCGAGGTGGCGGCCGAACCACGGTGGCATGACGTTCGGGTGCGGGTGGCGCCGGGTGTGACCGCCGCCAACGCGGTGGCGGCGGCGGTCGGGGCTCCCCTCGGCCATGACTTCGCCGTGGTCTCGCTGTCGGATCGCCTCAAACCGTGGGACGTCATCGTCGACCGGATTCGTCACGCCGTTGCCGCCGATCTGGTGATCGCGATCTACAACCCCGGCTCGGGCAGCCGGACCTGGCAGGTGGGTGCACTCAAAGAGCTGCTGCTGGAGACGGTGGCGCCTGATCGTGTGCTCGTGGTCGGCCGGGACGTCGGTGGACCGGACCAGACGTTGCACACCACCACGGTCGGGGCCCTCGATCCGGCAGTCGTCGACATGCGGACACTGCTGATCGTCGGATCGTCGGCGACCACCGCGGTCACCCGATCGGGCGGCGACCTCGTCTACACGCCGCGCCACCACGAGGGCTGAGATCCCGCGAGCCACGCGAGCGCCTCGTCGACCGTCGACACGGCGTCCCCGACGACGGGTTCGACGGACCGGTCGACCATGATCACCGCAACCTCCAGCTCGGCGGCCGCGACGAGTTTGGCGTGGGTGAGGTCTCCCCCGCTGTTCTTGGTGACCAGGATGTCGATGCCGTTGTCGCGCAGAATCGTTCGTTCCGATTCGAGATCGTGTGGGCCGCGTGATCGCAACACCCGGTGATGTGCGGGCAACGCCCCCGTCGGCGGGTCCACGACCCGGATGAGGAACCACGCGTCGTCGATGTCGGCGAATACCCCCACATCTTGACGACCGGTGGTCACGAAGACGCGCGGGTTCGCCGCGGTGCGGGCCCGCACCGCGGCCGCAGCGTCTGCCATGTCGGCCACCCTGTCCCAGCGGTCGCCGGGGCCCGGGGTCCACGCCGGACGTCGCAGCCTCAGAAGAGGTCTCGCGGTCCGTTCGGCGGCCGACGCGGCGTTACGGGTGATCGTCGCCGCGAACGGATGTGTGGCGTCGACGATCGCCCGCACTCGGTGCGCGACAATCCAGTCGGCGAGGCCGTCGACACCCCCGAAACCACCGATCCGCACCTCACCCACCGGAAGGCGCGGCTGCTGCACCCGGCCGGCCAACGAGCTGAGTGTCGGCACCCCGGCCTCGACCAGACGGGCGGCCAACGCCCGGGCCTCGCCGGTGCCGCCGAGGATCAGAACCGGTCCGTCCGGGTCCGGCGCGCTCACGTCCGTTTGCGCAGCTTGGTCATGCGCGCCTCGGAGTACAGATAGCTGTCGGTGACGCTCGGGTGTGCTGCCGGGTCGAGTACCTTGCCGACGAAGATGACGGCAGTCTTGCGAATCCCGGCATCGGCCAACGCCTGCGGCAACTCCGCCAGCGTGCACCGCACGATCTGCTGTTCGGCGCGCCCGGCGAAGGCAACCGTCGCGGTGGGACAGTCGGTTCCATAGTGCGGGGCCAACGCCGCGACGATCTGCTCGGTGCGGTGCGCCGCGAGATGCAGGGCCAGTGTCACCCCGGTGGCACCGAGTTGTTCGAGATCCTCACCGTCGGGCATGTCCGTCGACAACGTGGACACCCGGGTGATCAGAAGGCTCTGCCCCACCCCGGGAACCGTCAGTTCGCCGCCGAGCGCCGCCGCCGCCGCGGCGAAGGCAGGCACGCCCGGAACGATCTCGACCGGGATCCCGCGGGCGGCCAGTTCCCGTCGTTGCTCGGTCATCGCCGAGTAGAGGGACGGATCCCCGGAGTGCAGGCGGGCGACGTCGTGACCCGCGGCATCGGCGGCGACGATGTGCGCGACGATCTCGGCCAGTGGCATCCGGGCGGTGTCGATCAGGGTGGCGTCCGGCGGACAACGGTCGAGGAGTTCGGCCGGCACCAGAGAGCCTGCGTACAAACAGGTCTGACACCGGCCGAGTACTTCGGCCCCACGCAGGGTGATGAGATCCGCAGCGCCCGGCCCGGCACCGATGACGTAGACGGTCATGCCCGGTCCACCACCCACTGCACGATGGGCAGCGCCGGGCGCCACGTGGTCATGCTGCCCAGCGGTGCCACGGTCTCCACCGCGAAGCGGCGCAGCGCACCGCCGTGACGCGCATGCCATGCGGTCAGCAGGGTCTGGTTCTCCACGGTCACCGCGTTGGCGACCAACCGTCCGCCCGACGGCAGCGCCGCCCACGCGACGTCGAGCAGCTCGTCGTCCAGGCCACCCCCGATGAACACCGCATCGGGTTCCGGTGCGGCCCCGCACGTTTCCGGAGCCGCACCGAGGACGGTGATGCGACCGTGCACCCCGTGCTGTCGGGCGTTGTCGTCGAGTTGTCGGGCACGCGACGCGTCCCGCTCGAAGGCCACGACCCGGCCGGTCGGTTCGGCACGCAACCACTCGATGGCCACGCTGCCCGATCCGGAGCCAATGTCCCACAGCAGCTGTCGGCGGCTGGGCGCCAATGCGGACACCGTGAGTGCGCGGATCGGTTGTTTGGTGATCTGTCCGTCGTGGCCGTACTCGTCGTCGGGACGACCGGGTGTCCGCGCGCGACGCGGACCGACACAGCTGACGGCGACGATGTTGAGGGGATCACCGGGTGCGGCATCCCAGTCCCGGGCGACACCTCGCACGACACGCTCGCGGTCGCCGCCGAGCTGTTCCAGGACCGCCATCATCGACCAACCGAAACCGTTGTCGTTCAGCAACTCCGCGATGGCGGCCGGGGTCGACGCGTCACGGCTGAGCACCAGCAGGTCGCGCCCGTCATCGAGCGCGTCGACGACCGAGTCGACGGTGGCGGTGACCGTGGTGACCACACCGACGTCGGTGAGGTCCCAGCCGAGACGGGCGCATGCGAGACTCGCGCTCGAGACCGCGGGCAGCACGCGCACCCGCTCGGCACCGACGGCCCGGACCACGGTGGTACCGACCCCGTGGAACATGGGGTCACCGCTGGCGAGGATGTGGACGTCGGTCGGGTGGGTGTCGTCGAGCACGGCCCGCAGGTGCTCCGACATCGGCGAGGTCCACGCCCGCAGATCGGCGCCGACCTCCGGTAGCAGTGCCAGTTGACGGGTCGAGCCGTAGATGACGGTGGCAGACGCCAGTTCGTCGCGTGCACGGTCGGTGAGTCCTGCCCATCCGTCGGCCCCGATCCCGACGACGACGAAGGTGTCGCTCATCGGGGCAACCGCCGCCAGATCGCACGTGGCAGCAGCCGCATGCCGACGAACAGCGGCCGCAGCACACGTGGCACCCACACCTCGCCGTGTCCACGGTGGTACGCGCGTGCCACCGCCTCGGCGACGTCGTCGGGGGTCACCGAGAAGGGTGCGGGTTTGGTCCCCTTCGCCATCAGATCCGCTGTCATCGCGCCGATCACGAAACCTGGGCGGACCAGCAACAGTCGCGCGCCGGTGCCGTGCAGTGCGTCGGCCATACCGCTCGCGAAGCCGTCCAGCCCGGCTTTGGTGGAGCCGTAGACGTAATTGGCGCGGCGCACCCGGACACCGGCGACCGAGGAGAACACCACGATCGTCCCGGACCGCTGGTCGCGCAAGGTTTTTGCCAGCGGTGTCAGCACACTGATCTGCGCGAGATAGTCGGTGTGCGCGATGTGAAGGGCATGCTCGACGTCGTCCTCCGCGCGGGCTTGATCGCCGAGGATGCCGAAGGCGACGATGGCGGCCTCGATCGGTCCGAATCGTGACGCGATGTCGGCGATGAGCCCGGGATGAGCTGCCGTGTCGTCGGCGTCGAAGGCCACGGCATGGACGTCTCGGGCACCGGCGGCCCGCAGTTGGGCCGTCTCGTCGTCGAGATCGTCGGGGCGGCGGGCGGCGAGGACGACGACGCGTCCCGGTGCGAGGCGTCGGGCGAGCGCCACGCCGATCTCACTGCGGCCGCCGAACACCACGATGCTGCCCGTTGTCGGTTGCTGGGCCATGGCTAGCAGTATTGCACCGGGCGGCTAGCGTGAGACCCATGACCCGCACCGTGGCCGATGTGTCCGCCGCCGCCGACGAGTTCCTCACCGAGCGACACCTCGGCACGCTCACCACTCTGCGGGCTGACGGCACACCGCATGCCGTCGCGGTCGGGTTCACGTGGGACGCCGAGGCCGGCGTGGCACGGGTGATCACCTCGGACGGCAACCAGAAGGTCCGCAACGTCGAGCGCGGCGGGTATGCCGCTGTCACCAACATCGACGGGCCACGATGGATCACCCTCGAGGGGCCCGCGACGATCCGCCGCGAGACCGAGGAGGTCCGGTCGGCCGAACGACGGTACGCACAGCGCTACCGCGAGCCGCGCCCCAACCCCCGACGCGTGGTCATCGAGATCACCATCGCCCGCGTGATGGGTGCGTCACGGCTGTTCGCCGCAGATCGGACGTAGCGGTCGCTCAGAGCACGACAAGGTCGTGCGGGCGTGTGTTGAGCGGCTCGCACCCGTCCTCGGTGACCACCACGATGTCCTCGATGCGCGCGCCCCATCGACCGTCCACGTAGACGCCTGGTTCGATGCTGAACGCCATACCGGGGCGCAGGGTGATGTCGTTGCCGGCCACGATGTAGGGCTCCTCGTGCACCGACAGACCGATGCCGTGGCCGGTCCGATGGATGAACCGGTCGGCGAGACCGTCTGCCCGCAACAGATCCCGGGCCGCGGCATCGACCGACTCGGCGGTGACGCCCGGGCGCACCGACTCCACGGCGGCCTGCTGCGCCCGCTGCAGGGCGGCGTAGGCGTCGGCGATGTCGGCGGGCGGTGCGGTGAAGCAGTAGGTCCGGGTGGAGTCGGAGTTGTAACCCGGTTCCACGGGTCCGCCGATGTCGATGACGACGACATCGTCGCGTTCGATGACCCGATCGGAGAACTCGTGATGCGGGTCGGCCCCGTGCGGTCCGGATCCGACGATGATGAACGCGGCCTCGGTGTGGCCTTCGGCGAGGATCGCCGCGCGGATGTCGTCGGCGACCTCGCGTTCGGTGCGTCCCGGGCGTAGCCACTCACCCATGCGGGCATGGACACGGTCGATCGCCGCGCCCGCCTGGCGAAGCGAGTCGATCTCGCTGTCGTCCTTGATCATTCGCAACTCCCGCAGCACGTCGGTGGCGAGAACGGGCGTGCTGCCCGTGTGGTCGGCGAACGGCACGACGTGCAGGGCGGGCATGGTGTCGCAGACCGCGAGCGACGCGTCGGCCGGCAACCCCGTCAACGCCAGCCCGTAGGGATCCTCACCGTCGACCCACGCCGAGATCTCGACGTCGAGGTCGTCGAGCGCCGAGTCGCGCACCGACGCCAGTTCGAGCCGTGCGACGACGAGACGTGCCGGGGCCGATGCCGGGATCACCAGGGCCGTCAGTCTTTCGAAGGTGTCGGCTCGAGAACCGGTGAGATAACGCAGATCCGGTCCGGTGGAGACCACGATGGCGTCGAGGCCGGCGTCGGCGGTCAGTGCACGGGCTCGATCGAGTCGGTTGCGGTAGACATCGGAGGAGAACCGGTAGGCCATGAGCGCAGCCTACGCCCGAGGATGACAGAGTTGGTGTCATGGCTGGTTCACTGATGCTGCTCGACGGGGCGAGTCTGTGGTTCCGATCCTTCTTCGCGCTGCCGGAGAAGATGACCTCGCCGGACGGTCGGCCGGTCAACGCCGTCCGCGGTTTCGTCGACACGATCGCGTCCTTGGTGACGCGGGAACAGCCCACCCGGTTGGTGGTGTGCCTGGACCTGGATTGGCGTCCGACCTTCCGGACCGACCTGATCCCGTCATACAAGGCTCATCGAGTTCTCGAGGAGGCGCCGCACACCGGCGCGGACGACGCAGTGGATGTCGAGGAGGTCCCCGACACGCTGACACCCCAGGTCGACATGATCATGGACGTGCTGCACTGCGCCGGTATCGCGACATCCGGTGCGCTCGGCTGTGAAGCCGACGACGTCATCGGGACCCTCGCCTACGAAGAGGCCGTCGACCCTGTCGTGGTGGTCAGTGGCGACCGCGATCTGTTGCAGGTGGTCGCCGACGATCCGGTTCCGGTGCGGGTGCTCTATGTGGGCCGCGGACTGTCGAAGGCCGAGATGATGGGGCCCGTCGAATTGGCCGAGAAGTACGCGGTCCCGGTGCAGCGCGCCGGTGTCGCCTACGCGGAGATGGCGATGCTGCGCGGTGATCCGTCCGACGGGTTGCCCGGTGTCCCCGGGATCGGTGAGAAGACGGCCGCCAAGCTGATCAGCGAATACGGAAGTCTCGATGCACTCGAGGCGGCCGCCGCCGACACCGCATCGTCGGTGCCCACACGTGCCCGCAAGGCGCTGCTCGGGTCGTCGGAGTACCTGAGGGCGGCCCGGACCGTGGTGTTGGTCAAGACCGATGCCGAGACCATCGACAGCTCCGAGGACGACCGGCTGCCCGCGGCACCCGCTGATCCGGCGGGCCTCGCCGATCTGGTCGACGAACTCGGCATCGGTGGATCGGTGTCGCGGCTGGCGAAGGCGCTCGACTGGCCGCGTTCGTGATCCGCGACTAGCTGGCGGGGCGTGACACCTCGTATTTGCCGTCGTCACCGACGAAGGTGATCGTGACGGTCTGTTTCTGGCCGCCGACGGTGGCCGTGCAGGTGAAGGACGCGCCGTCGTCGACCTTCTGTCCGGACGGACACTGCACTTCGGTGACGTCGGCAGCCTGGTAGTCCTCGGTCAGGATCTTCTTCACGCCGTCCTGCACGGCGTCCTGGGAGATCTTCTTGGGCGCCCAACCCGGCACGACGAACGCCGTGACCAGCAGGATCGCGGCGATGAGCACGGCAAGTCCGCCACCGATCAGCAGGAGGTTGCGATTGCCGTACTTGCGGGCCGGAGTCGCCATGGACGCGAACTGGTCGCCTCCGAACTGACCGGGTGCCGTCGGCTGCCCCTGGGTCGGCTGGCCGAATTGTTGTTGACCATAAGGCTGCTGGCCGTACTGCTGGCCCCCGTACTGCTGCTGATTGCCGTACTGGGGCTGGCCGTAGGGCTGTTGACCATACGGCTGCTGGGGGTATGGCTGCTGGCCATAGGGCTGTTGCGCATAGGGGTCCGGCCCTCCGGGTGTCTGCTCGGGCTGCGGTGCGCCGTACGGTTGTTGACCGTAGGCCGGCTGACCGTACGACTGCTGGCCCCACGCCGCCTGTTGCCCTTGTCCGGGGTCGCCCTGGTTGGGCTCACCGTAGGTCTGCTGACCGAAGGGCTCCTGTCCGCCGGGCGCAGGCGAACCAGTCTCCGGCTGCACTCCCTCGCCCTCCGATGGCCCGGTCTCTCCTGACTGAGGCGGACGGCCGGTCGGCTGCGTCGGATCGTGCGGCTCGGTCATGGATCTCTCCGCTCTACCCGCATGCATGCAGGTTCGCCTGGACAAGGTGGTCGGCGAGATGATCGGGCCGGCGGCACATCGTCGCCGCGGACCGACCCACCCGTACTCCCGACCGCGTGGAGAAGGTTACCGCACGGTTTGGCCAGTATCACTCAACCGACCGACATGCGCGGCCGCCTCATCCGAGTTCGACCGCGACGACGCCGCGCCGGATCGACGACACGGCCGCGCGGGCGGAATCGGCCAGTCGAGAATCCGGTCCCACACCGAGGCGAATCTGCTCGAGCAGGTCCACGACCTGACGATTCCACCGGACGAAATCACCCGGCGACAACAGCTGGCCCTGCTCGCCCGCGGCCGCCAGACAATCGGTCAGGGAGCGCCCGGAAGCCCAGAGCGCCACCGCAACCGAGAACCCGGTGTCGGGTTCTCGCGTCGGGGCGACGTGGTGGCGGGCCTCGACCGCGGTCAGTTCGCGCCAGAGTTCGACGGTCTGTGCCAGCGCGGTACGCAGCGCGGCGTTCCCCGGCATGACATCCGCGCCGGAGTAGCTCTCCCGGCGCGCCTCGAACACCATCGCAGCCACCACCGCGGCCAGTTCGTGTGGCGCGAGGTCGTCCCAGATCCCCGCACGGATGCACTCGGTCACCAACAGGTCGCTCTCGCTGTAGATCCGGCCGAGCAACTCGCCGGAGGCGGTGACCGACGCCTGCCGCGTGCCGGAGTCGTCGACGCCTACCTCGAGATAGCCGAGGTCGCCGAGCACGCCGACGATGTGCGCGAACATCACGCCGAGCGTCGACGTACGCTCCCCGATCTCCCGTTCCGCGGACACGATCTCGCGGACCACACGGTTGCGACGTTCGGCGAGCCGGAACAGTTCGTCGCCGCCGTCGAGTCGATGCGCCGGGTGGGCCCGCAGCGCCGCACGCATCCGCGCGAGGTCCTTGTCGTCGGCGGCCGCGGCGCGATTCTTCTTGGTACGTCCGCGCGGCAGTTCGATACCGGTCGACCGCAGGGCCGACGCGATGTCGCGACGTCCACGTCCGGTGCGTCGGTCGATGTGCTTGGCCAGCCGGAGATTACCGAGCACCTCGGGCGGATTGACGAAATCGCGGGTGGACACCCGACCGCACCACGCATCCTCGGCGAGTACCAGCGGCTTCGGGTCGGCCGGCTGTGTGGCCGGCTCCAGGACCACCGCGATCCCCCGGTGTCGTCCGCCGTGCAGGCCGATCACGTGGCCGCGTTTGAGGTTGGTCAGGTCGGCGACCGTCGACTTCGTGTTTGCCGCTCGACGTTCGAATTTCAGATCGCGTTCGCGTCGCCGGATGTCCTCGCGCAGCTGGATGTACCCGAGGAAACCCGCGTACGGATCGTCTGCCGGTGCGTCGTCGGTCAGCAGCACGCCGGGGTCGATGCCCCGATTCTCGGCCGCACCGATCAGCTCGACGTCGAGTTTGCGCAGGCGTCGCCGGGACTCGTCGACCTTGCGGGCCTGCCCGACGACCGAGCGGTCCGCCTGGAACTGCGCGAACGAGCGGTTCAGCAGTTCCCGCGACCCGTCGAGGCCGAGGCGGCCGATCAGGTTGACCGCCATGTTGTATTCGGGATGGAACGAACTGCGCAGCGGGAAGGTACGTGCGCCCGCGAGACCGGCAACCTGTTCGGGTACCAGCTCCGGGGTCCACACCACCACCGCGTGGCCTTCGATGTCGATGCCCCGCCGACCCGCACGGCCGGTCAGCTGTGTGTACTCGCCCGGTGTCAGATCGACGTGTGCCTCACCGTTGTATTTGACGAGGCGTTCGAGCACCACGGTGCGTGCGGGCATGTTGATCCCGAGAGCCAGTGTCTCGGTGGCGAACACGACCTTGACCAATCCGCGCACGAAGAGCTCTTCGACGGCGTGCCGGAACGTCGGAAGCAGCCCCGCGTGGTGTGCGGCGAATCCGCGACGCAGCCCGGCGCGCCAGTCGGCGACGCCGAGGATGTCCTCGTCGGCGGGTGACAGGTCGTGCAGGTGCCGATCGACGATGTCGTCGACCTGCTGTGCTTCCTCCGGGGTGAGCAGATGCAGACCGGAACGTCGGCACTGGGTCAACGCCGCATCGCATCCGGCACGGGAGAAGATGAAGCCGATCGCCGGCAGCAGTCCTTCACGGTCGAGCCGCGCGACCAGATCCGGCCGCGACGGCTGACGAATCCCGGTGCGGCGTGCCCGTGGCCCGGGTCCACGTCCCCGGCCACCGCGGCCCCTCCGTTCGTCACGGTCGTCGGCCATCAGGATCCGGTGGCGGATATGGCGTTTGAGTTCGGGATTGACCTGCGGTCGCCGATGGTCGGGGCCCTCGGTGCGGTGATCGAAGAGATCGAACATCCGGGTGCCCACGAGCATGTGCTGGGTCAGCGGTACCGGACGATGTTCGTCGACGATGACGGTGGTGTCGCCCCGCACCGTTTGGATCCAGTCGCCGAACTCCTCGGCGTTGCTGACGGTCGCGGACAGGCTGACCACCCGCACCGACGGTTCGAGATGCAGGATCACCTCTTCCCAGACCGCACCCCGGAACCGGTCCGCAAGGAAATGCACCTCGTCCATCACCACATGCGACAACCCGTCGAGGGCACGCGAGCCCGCATAGATCATGTTGCGCACGACCTCGGTGGTCATCACGACGATCGGGGCGTCGGCGTTGATCGAGTTGTCACCGGTCAGCAAGCCCACCGACTCCGCGCCGTGGACGGCGACGAGGTCGGCGTACTTCTGGTTGCTCAGCGCCTTGATCGGTGTCGTGTAGAAGCACTTGGTGCCGTTGGCGAGGGCGAGGTGAACCGCGAACTCACCGACGATCGTCTTGCCCGCACCGGTCGGGGCACACACCAGCACACCGTGTCCGGCCTCCAGCGCCACGCACGCCTCACGCTGAAAGCCGTCGAGCTGGAAGGTGAGTCGCTGGGTGAACTCGTCGAGCCGGGTCACAG
Source organism: Gordonia sp. CPCC 206044 (assembly GCF_048537895.1). Taxonomy (NCBI): domain Bacteria; kingdom Bacillati; phylum Actinomycetota; class Actinomycetes; order Mycobacteriales; family Gordoniaceae; genus Gordonia; species Gordonia sp. CPCC 206044. The sequence goes on along the minus strand of NZ_JBCLVL010000008.1, from coordinate 99,871 downwards.
GACGTCGTCGAACGTGTCACTGTCACGGGCGGAACTGCGCACCGGCCCGCTCCGCGACACCGGAGAGGGCTGCGGGATCGTCGAGCCGGTCGGTGTCGGTGAGGTGCCGGTCAGCGGACTCGCCTCGTCGTCGGACACCGACATCCAGTCCGGGGCTCGGCGGGCTCGGCGCTTGTCGTGGATCCGGGTCACCTGGATGGCGATCTCGAGCAACACACACAGCGCACCGGCCAGGGCGAGCATCGTGAACGGATCCGATCCGGGCGTGACCACCGCGGCGAACACGAACATGGTGAACAGCAGGCCACGACGCCACCGCCGCAGACGCTCGTAGTGCAGCACCCCGATCATGTTCAGCGCGATGATCAACAGCGGCATCTCGAAACTCACGCCGAAGATCACCAGCAGATGGAGCATGAAGTTGAAGTACTGGTCGCCGGCCAGCGCCGTGACCTGGACGTCGCTGCCGACGGTCAACAGGAAGTGGAAGGCCTTGGCGACCACCAGGTAGGCCAGCACGGCACCGGCCACGAACAGGATCGCGGCGGCCGAGACGAAGCTGACCGCGTACTTGCGCTCCTTCTCCAGCAGACCGGGGGTGATGAACTCCCACAACTGGTAGAGCCACACCGGACAGGCCAGCACGACACCCGCCGTCAATGCGACCTTGAGCCGCAACATGAACTGGTCGAACGGTCCGGTGGCCAACAGCCGACAGGAATCGTCCGGGGTGAGCGTGGCCCGCGACGACGCGGGCAGTGAACAGTACGGTTCGCGAAGCAGTTCGCCGAGCGATTCGATCCCGAGGAAGCCGTGCGAGTACCAGACGAAACCGATGATCGTGGTGATCACGACAGCGATCATCGAGATGACCACCCGGGTCCGCAGTTCGTAGAGATGCTCGACCAACGACATCGTGCCGTCGGGATTCACCTTGCGCTTGCGGTACCTCGGGTCAAAGGGAATACGCACTCTCGACAGTCCCGGCCCTCAACTCCCCCGACGAGTGCCTACGCCGATTTCTTCTCGTCGTGAGTCGTCGACGGTGCAGGCGGGGTGACCTCCCCGGACGGCAACTCACGTCGGGTCGGGGCAGCGGTGTCCTCGGACTCCTTGCCCTCGCTCTGCATCTCCTTGACCTCGCTCTTGAAGATGCGCATCGACCTGCCGAGTCCGCGGGCGGCGTCGGGGAGCTTCTTCGATCCGAACAAGATGAGGAATACCAGCAGCACGACGATGATGTGCCACGGCTGGATGGCGCCCATTTTTCTACCTCCGATTCGCGATGGTGCCAATGCTACCCGAGTCAACAGCAGTGCTCACCGGTAACGTGCACGCGCCGACGTCGCCGTCGCCGACACCTGCTCGGCGAGGTCTGGGTCGGACACTGCGCGGACCCGGCCACCGAAGCCGAGCAGGAACCGCAGCAACCAGTCCGACGACCCGTACACGAGGCGGGCATGCACCGGTGCCGTCGGATCGGGACGGTCCTCCAGAGGCTCGGTTGCCTCGATCGTGTAGTAGTCGAGGATCCACAACTCGGACGGGTCGATGGCGAGCTCGACCGACGGCAGGTCGGGGTTCTCCGACAACACGACGGGCTGCGTCCGGAGCGCGACATCGACCGGTGGCGCGGCGGGCTCGTCGAGCGCGATGGCGCTCTCCACCCGGTCGAACCGGAACAGTCGGGTGCCGTCGGCCGACCGGCACCACGCCTCGAGGTAGGTGTTGTTGTCCATCACCTGCAACCGGATCGGGTCGACGACGCGTTCGCTGATGCTGTCGCGGGTCGCCGAGTAATACCGGATCCGCAGTGCCCTCCCGAGCCTGGTCGCCTCGCGGATCGTGGTGTAGACGGGATGATCGTCGTCGTCGGAATCGGCGCCGGTCACCGCCGACACCGACGTGCCGACCGCGGCCTCGATCTTCGCGATCGCCCGCAGTACCGCCGGCCTGTCGACCGCGCCGGGCATGTCGGCGAGCGCGCGCAGGGCGACCAACATCGTGCTGGCCTCCGTGGTGGTCAGGCGCAGCGGGCGGTCCATGCCTGCGGTGAAGCCGACCTCGACATAGCCTTGCTCGAACTGGAGGTCGATCAGATCATGCGGGAAGTAGCCGGGCAGACCGCAGACGAAGAGCAACTCGAGGTCTTTGGTCAGTTGTTTGGGACTCACCCCCAGATCCTGGGCGGCCCGGTCGATGGAGATGCCGCTGCGTGCCGCGAAGTACGGGACCAGGGCCAGCAGTCGGTTCAGCCGCGATGGTGTCGCCTTGGCCATCACGCATCCACCCCGGTCAACACGTCGAGCGCCGCGACAACCGTGTCACGCAGTTGTGGTGGCGAGAGGACCACGGCGTCGGGGCCCGCACCGAGCACCATCCGCGCCAGGGTGGACAGCGAACGGATGTCGATCTCCAGGATGTCGCCGGGTTCGCCGTCGAGGTCTCCGGGTTCGGCACGCGCAGCCAGTCGACGCAGGCCTGCGGCACGGTCGGTGGCCACCCACACCCGGGCCACCCCGCGGTCGGGTCCGACGGCGGATTCGACCGCAGCCGACACGATGCCCTGCACATCGGTCCCGTCGGGTACGACGACCTCGCCGGGCTCGCCGATCGGGGTGACATCGGTGACTCGCGAGAGCCGGAAGGTGCGGGTCGCGCTCCGATCGCGATCGTGCCCGACCACATACCAGCGTCCCCGACGGGTGACCACTCCCCACGGCTCCAACGTGCGGGTCGATGCCGATGACGCCGTGCCCGGGCGGTGGGTGAAGGTCACCGGTTGGGATGCGCCGATCGCGGCCAGCAACGCGGCCAGGGCGGTCTCGGAACCGACCGACCGCGGCGACAGGGCTGCGGAGAACCCGATCTCGTCGTCGGCGCGGACATCGACCCCTGCGGCCTGCAACTTGAGCACCGCGGTCTGCGCGACGTTGGTGATCTCGGGTGCGTCCCACAGGGCCGCCGCCATCGCCACCGCGGCGGCCTCCGAACGGTCCAGGGCGATGTCGGGCAGTTCGTAGGAGTCGCGGTTGATCCGGTATCCGTCGCCGCCACCCGACATCGGGGACCGGCCCGTGACCAGCGGGACGCCGAGGTCACGCAATTCGTTCTTGTCACGCTCGAACATCCGGTTGAAGGCCTCGTCGGACTGTCCGTCGTCGTGGTAGCCCGCGACGTTGGCCCGGATGTAGTCCGCGGTGACGAACTGCCGGGTCGACAGTAGGCAGATCACCAGATTGAGCAGGCGTTCGGCTTTCTCGGTTGCCACCGGGACAGCTTACGCATCACATCGACGCGATGAGCCGATCGACGCGCTCGTCCACACTGCGGAACGGGTCCTTGCACAGGACAGTGCGCTGCGCCTGATCGTTCAACTTGAGATGCACCCAGTCGACGGTGAAATCGCGGCCCGCCTTCTGTGCGGCCGAGATGAAATCGCCGCGCAGCTTGGCCCGGGTCGTCTGCGGCGGCTCGTTGACCGCCGTGGCGATGTCCTCGTCGGTGGTGGCACGGGCCACGAGGCCCTTGCGGGTCAGCAGATCGAATACCCCGCGGCCACGCTTGATGTCGTGGAATGCCAGGTCGAGTTGCGCGATCTTGGGGTCGGACAACTCCATCGAGTAGCGATCCTGATAGCGCTGGAACAGCTTGCGCTTGATCACCCAGTCGATCTCGGTGTCCACCTTGGCGAAGTCGTCACCCTCGACGGCATCGAGCATCCGGCCCCAGAGGTCGACGACCCGATCCATCTCGGGATCCGGGCGACGGTTCGTCATGTGTTCGACGGCGCGCGCGTGGTACTCGCGCTGGATGTCGAGGGCGCTGGCCTGACGTCCGCCCGCCAATCGGACCGGTCGGCGCCCTGTCGGGTCGTGACTGACCTCGCGGATGGCCCGGATCGGGTTGTCGAGGGCGAAATCGCGGAACGCGACACCTGCCTCGATCATCTCCAGGACGAGGGCCGCCGACCCCACCTTGAGCATGGTGGTCATCTCGGACATGTTGGAGTCGCCGACGATGACGTGCAGTCTGCGGTACTTCTCGGCGTCGGCGTGCGGTTCGTCGCGGGTGTTGATGATCGGGCGAGAACGCGTCGTCGCCGACGACACGCCTTCCCAGATGTGCTCTGCCCGTTGGGAAAGGCAGAAGGTTGCCGCCTTCGGCGTCTGCAGCACCTTGCCTGCTCCGCAGATCAGCTGACGGGTCACCAGGAACGGCAGCAGCACGTCGGAGATGCGGGAGAACTCGCCGGCACGCACGACCAGGTAGTTCTCGTGGCAGCCGTAGGAGTTGCCCGCCGAGTCCGTGTTGTTCTTGAACAGGTAGATGTCGCCGCCGATCCCCTCGTCGGCGAGGCGCTGTTCGGCGTCGATCAGGAGGTCTTCGAGGACCAGCTCACCGGCACGGTCGTGGTTGATGAGTTGCACGAGGCTGTCGCATTCGGCCGTCGCGTACTCCGGATGCGAGCCGACGTCGAGGTACAGACGCGCGCCGTTCTGCAGGAAGACATTCGACGACCTGCCCCACGACACCACCCGGCGGAACAGGTAGCGGGCGACCTCGTCCGGGCTCAGTCTGCGATGACCGTGGAAGGTACACGTGACACCGAACTCGGTCTCGATACCCATGATTCGACGCTGCACACCGTCAACCCTACCCGCGCGGGACCCGCCAGACCCGGCGACGCGACGGGAGGTCGTATCACCGGATCGTCCGGGTCAGGATCCGTTGTCGCCGGAGGGGGATTCGCCGCCGTCGCCGGACTTCTCGGCGTCCTCCGGGCCGGCAGGCAACAGGTCGGCGAGTGCCGTGTTGTTCAGCCGCTTGAACGCACGCCGCTGACGGTTGCGGTCGAGGATCGCCACCTCCAGGTCCGAGGCGGTCAGATTGCGTCGTGCCGGAGCAGACGACGACCCCGAACCGTTCGTTCCCTCGGTGGGTGTGGTGAGTGCCGTGACCGCGACGGACAGTGCCGCGGACAGATCGAGGTCGGGCTCGTAGGTGTCCCGCAGGGCGGTGGTGATCGCCTCGGTGGCACCGCCCATCACCAGGAATCGGGGTTCGTCGGAGATCGAGCCGTCGTAGCTGATGCGATACAGCTGCGGGGTCCCCGGCTTGCCGTACTTGGGTACTTCGGCCACGCACAGTTCGACCTCGTACGGCTTGGCCTGCTCGGTGAACACCGCACCCAGCGTGTTGGCGTACGCATTGGCCAGCGACAGGCCGGCCACGTCGGCGCGGTCGTAGCTGTACCCGCGCATGTCGGCGAGCTGGATACCGGCCTTGCGGAGGCTCTCGAACTCGTTGTACTTGCCGACCGCGGCAAACCCGATCCGGTCGTAGATCTCGCTGATCTTGCGCAGGGTGTTCGACGGGTTCTCCGCGACGAACAGCACACCGTCGGCGTAGGTCAGCGCGATCACGCTGCGCCCACGGGCGATGCCCTTGCGCGCCAACTCGGAACGATCGCGCATGATCTGCTCTGCGCTGGCGTAATACGGGAAGGTCATCGCGGATCCCCTTCGTGCTCGGAGGCCCGGCGTTCCAGGATCGCGCGTGCCGCCGTCTCGATCTCGGCGGGCTCCACCTCACGCCCGCCGTCGGCGGTCACCACCACGGCGGTCGGGAAGATCTTGCGAATGAGATCGGGACCGCCGGTGGCCGAATCGTCGTCGGCCGCGTCGTAGAGCGACTCGATGGCGATGGACAGCGCCGAGGCGGTGTCGAGGTCGTTGCGGTAGAGCTTCTTCAACGACGACTTCGCGAACACCGAACCCGAGCCGATGGCCTGGTAGCCGCCGAACTCCTCGTGACGGTCGCCTGCGACGTCGAACGAGAAGATCCGGCCACGCTCGTTCGGGTCGTCGTGGTCGACGTCGTAGCCCACCAACAGCGGAACCGCCGCCAGTCCCTGCATCGCGGCCCCGAGGTTGCCCCGCACCATGGCCGCCAATCGGCTCACCTTGCCGTCGAGGGTCAGTGGTACGCCCTCGATCTTCTCGTAGTGCTCGAGTTCCACCGCGAACAAGCGGACCATCTCGATCGCGATACCCGCGGTGCCCGCGATACCGCACGCCGAGTACTCGTCGGTCATGTAGACCTTCTGCACGTCGCGCGTCGCGATGAGATTGCCTGCGGTGGCCCGGCGATCACCTGCGAGCACCACACCACCCGGGTAGGAGACCGCCACGATGGTGGTCCCGTGGGGGATCTCCTCGACCGAACCGGCGCCACTCATCGTCATCCGATCAGCACGGTGCTGCGGGAGCTGTTCGGGTGCATGGGCCCGGAGGAACTCGGTGAACGAGGAGATGTCCGCGCCGAAGGACGAGGTGGGCGACGGGACGGGACGAACGGACTGGGGAAAGGGCAGTGAACCGAACCGATCGCTCACTGGCCACCCTTCTGCACGTACGCACGCACGAAGTCCTCGGCATTCTCCTCGAGCACGTCGTCGATCTCGTCGAGCAGGTCGTCGGTGTCCTCGGCAAGCTTCTCGCGACGTTCCTGGCCGGCACTGCCGTCCGAACCGATGTCTCCATCGTCGTCGCCGCCACCGCGCTTGGTCTGTTCCTGCGCCATCTGCTGCCTCCTTCGACTCGCCCGGACCGCGCGATGCGATCCCGGCACCGATTCGCCCTGTCGGACGCTGATCCCGCTCAGCGAGCACGGATCCGGGAAATCGTGTGATTCCCTACCCTACCGGTGTGCACGCGCCCATGGGTGGAAGCGCGCACCGCGGTACCCGCGCGGCGTCAGGTGGTCGTCAGCTGGTCGACGAGCTCGGCGGCCGAGCCGACCGAGTCCAGCAGTTTCCCGACATGCGCACGGCTGCCGCGGAGGGGTTCGAGGGTGGGAATCCGGACGAGGGAATCCCCACCGAGATCGAAGATCACCGAATCCCAGCTGGCGGCGGCGACGTCGGCGCCGAAGCGCCGCAGGCATTCACCACGGAAGTAGGCACGCGTGTTCTGCGGGGGCTCGCTGATCGCGCGCAGCACATCGTCCTCGTTGACCAGACGCTTCATCGAACCGCGAGCCACCAGACGGTTGTACAGGCCTTTGTCGAGGCGCACGTCGGAGTACTGCAGATCGATCAGGTGCAGCCGCGGCGCCGACCAGCCCAGTCCCTCACGCTGGCGGAAACCTTCCAGGATGCGCAGCTTGGCCGGCCAATCCAGGATGTCGGCGCATTCCATCGGATCGCGCTCGAGTTTGTCGAGCACGTCGGCCCAGGTCTGCAGAACATGCGCGGCACGGGTGTCGTCGCTGTGTTCGGCCTCGTGGAACTTCATGCACCGTTCGAGATACTCGCGCTGCAACGCCAGTGCGGTCAGTTCCCGGCCGTCGGTGAGGGCAACGGTCGCCGCCAACGTCGGGTCGTGGCTGATCGTGTGCACCGCCTGCACCGGCCGGGCCAGTTCGATGTCGGAGAAGTCGACCCCGGCCTCGATGAGATCGAGGACGAGCGCGGTGGTGCCGACCTTGAGGTAGGTGGCGGTCTCGGCGAGATTCGCGTCGCCGATGATGACGTGTAGCCGTCGATAGCGTTCGGGGTCGGCGTGCGGCTCGTCGCGGGTGTTGATGATGCCCCGCTTGAGGGTCGTCTCCAGACCGACCTCGACCTCGATGTAGTCCGAACGCTGCGAGAGCTGGTAGCCGGCCTCGTCGCCCGACTGACCGATGCCCACCCGGCCCGATCCGGTGATGACCTGCCGGGACGCGAAGAAGGTCGTCAGGCCCGCGATCACCGCGGTGAACGGCGTCTCGCGGTTCATCAGGTAGTTCTCGTGGGTGCCGTAGGACGCACCCTTGCCGTCGATGTTGTTCTTGTACAGCTGCAGGCGCGGTGCGCCGGGAACGCTCGCCACGTGTCGTGCGGCGGCCTCCATGACCCGCTCCCCCGCCTTGTCCCAGATCACCGCGTCGAGCGGGTCGGTGACCTCCGGGGCCGAGTACTCGGGATGGGCGTGATCGACGTAGAGCCGCGCACCATTGGTGAGGATCATGTTGGCGGCGCCGATCTCGTCGGCGTCGATGATGGGAGCCGGGCCCGAGCCGCGGCCGAGGTCGAATCCGCGTGCGTCGCGCAGCGGCGACTCGACCTCGTAGTCCCAGCGTGTGCGCTTGGCACGCGGCACCCCGGCGGCGGCTGCGTAGGCCAGCACCGCCTGCGTCGATGTCATGATCGGATTCGCGGTCGGGTCGCCGGGCGCGGAGATCCCGTACTCGACCTCGGTACCGATGATTCGCTGCATGCCACGAGGGTAATGCGCACCGCGGATCTGTCGCACGGTCGGCCCCGGCTGGGTAGCGTTTACCCCGTGAAAGCCTTCCGCCGGTTCACCGTTCGAGTGCCGTTGCCCACCGAGCTCTCTCACCTCGTCACCCTCGCCCGAAACCTCCGCTGGGTCTGGCACGCGCCGACCCAGGATCTGTTCGCCTCCGTCGATCCCGCGCTCTGGGAACAGACCGGCGATCCCCTCCAGATGCTCGCCGACATCTCCCCCGAACGGATCGCCGAACTCGCCGCCGATGCGGCGTTCACCGACCGACTCGCGGCCGTGCACGAAGACCTCGTGCACTACATCTCCGAGCCGCGCTGGTTCGGCGACTATGCCGACGCGCTACCTGCCGAAGATGTTGCCCCACAAGCAATTGCATACTTCTCGATGGAGTTCGGCATCTCCGAGGTACTACCCATCTACTCGGGCGGACTCGGCATTCTCGCCGGCGACCATCTCAAGGCCGCCTCCGACCTCGGCCTGCCGTTGATCGGTGTCGGCCTCTTCTATCGCTCCGGCTACTTCCACCAGAGCCTCTCCCGCGACGGGTGGCAGGTGGAGCGCTACCCCGTCAACGACCCCACGTCGTTGCCGCTCACGTTGCTCACCGACGACGGCGCCCCGGTGGTGGTGACGGTGTCGATGCCGGGCGGCCGCACCCTCACCGCGCAGGTATGGGTCGCCACCGTGGGCCGCATCCCGCTGTTGCTGCTCGATGCGGACGTGCCGAGCAACGACGAGGAGCTGCGTAACGTCACCGACCGGCTGTACGGCGGCGACCAGGACCACCGCATCAAACAGGAGATCCTGCTCGGTGTCGGCGGGGTACGCGCGGTTCGGGAGTACGTGCGGATCGGTGACCGCCCCGAACCGACCGTCTTCCACATGAACGAGGGACACGCGGGTTTCCTGGGCGTCGAACGAATCCGCGAATTGGTGAGCTCGGACCAGGGACTCGACTTCGACAGCGCCGAGGCAGTGGTGCGGGCGTCGAACATCTTCACCACCCACACCCCGGTGCCCGCGGGTATCGATCGGTTCCCGTCGGACATGGTGCGTCACTACCTCGACGCCGACGAGAACGGGACGTCGCGGTTGCTGCCCGGCCTGTCGGCCGAGACCGTGCTCGATCTCGGCGACGAGGCCGACCCGGGGGTGTTCAACATGGCGCACATGGGTTTCCGGCTCGGACAACGCAGCAACGGGGTCTCCCAGCTGCACGGCGAGGTCAGCCGCAAGATGTTCTCCGCGCTCTGGCCGGGCTTCGACGCCGACGAGGTGCCGATCGGGGCGGTCACCAACGGTGTGCACGGCCCCACCTGGACGGCACGTCTGTGGCAAGACCTGATGCCGGGCGACGGATCTGCCGCCGCCCGGGCCGCGGCAGATCTGTCCACCGACCAGATCTGGCAGGTCCGGGCATCGCTGCGCGCCGGACTCGTCGAGGAGGTGCGCAGCCGCAGCCATGCCAGCGGCCGCGATCGCGGGTTCACTGATGCCGAACTCGGTTGGACCGCAGACATCTTCGACCCGGCCGCACTGACCATCGGGTTCGCGCGTCGTGCGGCGACCTACAAGCGACTGACGCTGATGTTGCGTGACCCGGAACGGATGCGTCGTATCCTCACCGATCCCGAGCGTCCGGTGCAGTTGGTCATCGCGGGCAAGGCACATCCCGCCGATGACGGCGGCAAAGCGCTGATCCAGCAGGTGGTGCGCTTCACCGAGGACCCCGAGATGCGCGACCGTATCGTGTTCCTCCCCGACTACGACATCTCGATGGCGCGACACATCTACGCCGGATGCGATGTGTGGCTGAACAATCCGGTCCGGCCGATGGAGGCGTGCGGCACGTCGGGGATGAAGTCGGCACTCAACGGCGGACTCAATCTCTCCATCCTCGACGGTTGGTGGGACGAGATGGCCGATGGTGAGAACGGTTGGGCCATCCCGTCTGCCGAAGGAGTGACCGACGAGCACCGTCGCGACGACCTGGAGGCCGAGGCGCTCTACTCGCTGCTCGAAGAATCGGTGATACCACTGTTCTACAACCGAAACCCCGCGGGCATCCCGGAACGCTGGGTGGAGATGGTGCGGCACACCGTCAGTCGGCTCGGACCCAAGGTGCAGGCGGCACGGATGGTGCGCGACTACACGACCGCCCTCTACGGTCCCGCGGCCCGGCAGTACGCATCGATCGTCGCCGACGACCATGCCGCGGCTCACGATCTCGCCGCCTATCGACACCTGCTGGACAGGGCGTGGGGCTCGGTGCAGATCGTGGGCATCGACGAGACCGGTGCTGCCGAATCACGTTCGGCCGACAGCCCGGTCAGCCTGACACTCACGGCCCACGTGGAACTCGGCGAGCTCAGGCCCGATCAGGTGTCGGTACAGGCTCTGGTCGGTCGGATCGCCGACGACGGGGAGATCATCGATCCGGATGTCGCGCCGATGGCACCGCTCGGCACAGCCGATCCGTCGGGCCGCACGTTGTTCGCGGCCACCATCGTCCCGGATCGGTCGGGCCGACACGGGTACACCGCGCGGGTGCTGCCCCGTCACGCGCAGCTGTCCGACGATGCCGAACTCGGCCTGGTCCGCTACCCGGTCGGCACCGCTGCCGACGCAGGCCCCGGATCGACAGAAGCGGTCCTGGTACCGGGAATGCCCTGAGCGGCGGTCCCCGACGGACACGACGACGAGAACGGGCCGGCACCCCGCAGGTGCCGGCCCGTTCTCGCAAGGTATTCAACGCATTGTCGGATTACAGGTACTGCCCCGTGTTCGTCTCGGTGTCGATCGCACGGCTCGCGCCCGCGCTCTTGCCCGTGACCAGCGTGCGGATGTAGACGATCCGCTCGCCCTTCTTGCCCGAGATCCGCGCCCAGTCATCAGGATTGGTGGTGTTCGGCAGATCCTCGTTCTCGGCGAACTCGTCGAGGATCGAGTCGAACAGATGCTGCACGCGCAAACCAGGTGTGCCGGAATCCAATTGCGACTTGATCGCGTACTTCTTCGCCCGGTCCACGACGTTCTGGATCATCGCGCCCGAGTTGAAGTCCTTGAAGTACATGATCTCCTTGTCGCCGTTGGCGTAGGTGACCTCGAGGAACCGGTTGTCGTCGCTCTCGGCGTACATGCGCTCGACGACGCGCTCGATCATCGCCTTGATGCATGCGGTGCGATCCCCTGCGAACTCGTCGAGGTCGTCGGCGTGCACCGGCAGTTGCTCGGTGAGGTACTTGGAGAAGATGTCGATCGCCGACTCCGCGTCGGGACGCTCGATCTTGATCTTCACGTCCAGACGTCCCGGACGCAGGATCGCCGGGTCGATCATGTCCTCACGGTTGGAGGCGCCGATCACGATGACGTTCTCGAGCCCCTCGACACCGTCGATCTCGCTGAGCAACTGCGGCACCACGGTGGTCTCCACGTCCGAGGAGACCCCGGACCCGCGGGTGCGGAAGATCGAGTCCATCTCGTCGAAGAACACGATCACCGGCGTGCCCTCGGACGCCTTCTCACGCGCCCGCTGGAAGATCAGGCGGATGTGCCGCTCGGTCTCACCGACGAACTTGTTGAGTAGCTCGGGACCCTTGATGTTCAGGAAGTAGGACTTCGCCTCCTTCGCATCATCACCACGGGCCTGCGCGATCTTCTTGGCGAGCGAGTTGGCGACAGCCTTCGCGATGAGTGTCTTACCGCAGCCGGGAGGACCGTAGAGCAGGACGCCCTTCGGCGGGCGTAGTGCGTAGTCGCGGAACAGATCCTTGTGCAGGAACGGCAATTCCACTGCGTCGCGGATCTGCTCGATCTGGCGGCCGAGACCACCGATGTCCTCGTACCCGACGTCGGGCACCTCCTCGAGCACCAGGTCTTCGACCTCGGCCTTGGGCACCCGCTCGAAGGCGAAGCCGGCCTTGGTGTCGATCAGCAGCGAGTCACCCGGACGGAGTTTGCGACGTTTACCGTCCTCGCCGTCGACCTCTCCGAGCAACGGTTCGGCCAGCCACACGATGCGCTCTTCGTCGGCGTGACCGACCACCAGCGCACGGGTGCCGTCGCCGAGGATCTCACGCAGCGTGCTGATCTCACCGACCGAGTCGAATTCGCAGGCCTCCACGATCGTGAGCGCCTCGTTCAGGCGCAAGGACTGGCCTCGGCGCAACGTGTCGGTGTCGATGTTCGGCGAGCAGGTGAGGCGCATCTTGCGGCCGGAGGTGAACACGTCGACGGTGCTGTCGGGATGCACGTCGAGGAGCACCCCGTAGCCGCTCGGCGGCTGACCCAGCCGGTCGACCTCCTCGCGGAGGGCGACGAGTTGTTGGCGCGCTTCCTTGAGCGTGTCGAGCAGTTTCGCGTTGCGTGCCGTCAGGCTGTCGACCCGTTCCTGCAGATCCTTGGGGTCGCCCGGACGTCCATAGGATTGTCGGGGCGCATCGGATCGTGACGCTTCGGATTGAGACAGGGGCGAGTAGGCGGGGACGAAATCGTCGTCGGGCATCGTCGGGGCCTCATCCCGATCGGATTCGAGGTCGTGGGCACCCAAGGACCCGAGGCGATCGGCGCCGTGGGCGCCCTGGCGGTCAGATTCGGTCATTGCTGACTCCTCTCCCCGGCAAACACGTCCCTGGCGGAGTGTTTGCGCCGTAACACCACGCTACCGGTGTGGACCGAAAATCGCCCCGCACCGCGCAAGTCAGGGTGTTGACGACGTGTTAAATCTCTGTCTTTCCAACGTATTCGCGTTGTTTTGTCCAGGTAAAGCGATTTCGCGCACTGCGACCGGAATGATGCTCAACCACGCGTCGGTCGGCGTTGCGGACGCAACGTGGTGACCCCGTCCGCGAGCCGTCTGGTGGTGATCAGAAAGGCTGTGTGGCCTTGCATTTTGTGTTCCGGACGCACGGCGAGCCCCACTGCACTCCACTCGCGGACCAGCGATTCCCAGGCCCTCGGCTCGGTCCAGCACTCCTGGTCACGCAGGGCTTCCATGATGCGCGAGAGCTGGGTGACGGTGGCCACATAGACGATCAGCACACCGCCCGGCGTCAGTGCGGTCTTCACCACGTCGAGCGGCTCCCAGGGTGCGAGCATGTCCAACACGATGCGGTCGTAGCGACCGTCGGGACCCAGCGCCGCGCCATCGAGATGTGCCAGGTCGTCGATCACGAGATCCCAGTTCGCGGGCCGTCCGCCGAAGAACGTGTCCACATTGCGTTCGGCGTACTCGGCGTGATCGGCGCGGACCTCGTAGGAGGTGACGCTGCCGTGCTCGCCCACCGCCCGCAGCAGCGAACAGGTCAGCGCACCGGAACCGGCACCGGCTTCGAGGACCCTGGCCCCCGGGAAGATGTCCCCCTCCGCGACGATCTGCGCAGCATCCTTCGGATAGATGACCTGCGCGCCACGCGGCATGGACAGCACGTAGTCGGTCAGCAGCGGTCGCAGGGCCAGATACTGGGTGCCGCTGGTCGCCGAGACGACGCTGCCCTCCGGCGACCCGATGAGGTCGTCGTGCGCGATGGCACCGCGATGGGTGTGGAAGAGTTTGCCCGCCTCGAGGTGGACGGTGAACTTCCGTCCTTTCGCATCGGTGAGCTGTACACGGTCGCCCACGGCGAAGGGGCCGGTCGTCGGCATCGGGGGGTCCTTCCGGCTGGTCAGGGTGTCGATCCCCGATCGTGTCAGTGTTGCTGCCCCATCGTGTCGGGCACAGGACATACCCTGCCAAATGTGAGTACGACGATCGACGCCGGGCCCGGGCAACCCGCGGCGGCCGGGCCGGCCGCCGCCGACGAACCCTCGGCGCGAGGACTGGTTGGCCGCCCGCTGGCCCTGTCCCCCTCCCGCGCTGCGGACTTCAAACAGTGTCCGCTGCTCTACCGCTACCGGGCCATCGACCGGTTCCCGGAGGTGCCGACCCAGGCCCAGACCCGCGGTACGGTCGTGCACGCCGCGCTCGAGAATCTCTTCGAGATGCCCGCCGAATTGCGTACTCGCGAATCGGCCGACCTGCTCGTCGAGGGCGCGTGGGCGGCGATGTGCGAGGGCGATCCGGATCTCGCCGCGGTGATCGGCGACGAGGCCGCCGCCGACAAGTTCATCGCGGACGCCCAGAAGCTGATCGCCACCTACTACACGATGGAGAATCCCACCGCATTCGACGCGGCAGCATGCGAGGAGCACGTCGAGATCGACGTCGACGACGTCCTGCTGCGCGGTTTCATCGACCGCATCGACATCGCCCCGACCGGCGAACTCCGCGTGGTCGACTACAAGACCGGCCGATCCCCGGGTGTGGCGTTCGAGGCCAAGGCGCTGTTCCAGATGAAGTTCTATGCGCTGGCAATCCTGCGGACCCGAGGTGTGGTGCCCGCCCGCCTGCAGCTGATGTACCTGTCCGACGGCCAACAGTTGATCTACACACCCGACCGCGACGAACTCGAACGGTTCGCTCGCACGCTCAAGGCCATCTGGTCGGCGATCCGCGCGGCGGTCAAGTCCGGGGACTTCCGTCCTCGGCGATCCGGGATGTGTCGATTCTGCGAGCACCAGGAGCGCTGTCCCGAGTTCGGCGGACAGATTCCGCCTTATCCGGGTCCGCCCGCCGGTTTCGCCGGCTGACGCCACCGGGCGGGCACCCGTCGGTTCCCGACTATGACGGTTGGCATACGGTGGTCGACGTGGAGAGCTGCTACTACGTCCCCATCGACGCACCGGACGCGAAGGACGCCGTCGACGACGGCTTCGAATACTTTCAACCCACCGAGGGCACGCAGAGTGTCTGGGCGTCGACGATGCAGCACGGAGGTCCCCCGTCGGGGCTCATGATGCGCTCTCTGCTGCGCTGCGATCCGAGTCCGGACCAACAGTTCACCCGGGTCACCACCGAGATCCTCGGCCCGATCGGCTTGGGCGTCAACCGGATTCGTGCACAGGTGCTCCGGCCTGGCAAGCAGATCAGCCTCGTCGGCACCGATCTCGAGGTCCGCATGCCCGATGGCACGTACCGTCTCGCGGCGCGGTCGATGGGATGGCGCCTGCGTACCGCCGACACCGCCGACATCGTCGAGGAGCCCGAGCAGCTGACCCCGGTGCCCGCCGACCTGGAGACGGTGATCGGGGTGACCGACAGCGATGAACTCGGGGTCGATTGGGGCACAATCGGTTTCATCGGGACGATCGAATCGGCCACCGTCGAGGGCCGCACCGGTGACACCCCGGCGGTGTGGGTTCGACCGGCGATCCCCCTCGTCGGCGGCGAGGACATCTCCGATCTGGAGTCGATCTTCACGGTCATCGACATCGCCAACGGACTCGGCACACGGTTGCGGACCGATCAGTGGACGTGGATGAACACCGACACCACGGTGCATCTCACCCGGATCCCGCAGGGGCCGTGGGTGGGTATCGACGCCGACATGACCCAGGGCCCACAGGGATTCGGGGCCACCTTCGCCGACCTCCACGACACGACAGGCTTCATCGGACGTTCGGCGCAGACGGTGATGCTCTCGCGACGGTGACACCGCCGCGAGAGACCACCGGACTCAGAATCGGCAGGAACGGATGTCGGTGGCGAGGATCGCCTTGGCCCCCAATTCCGACAGCTCGTCCATCAGGCTCTGGTGTACCTTGCGCGGCACCAACGCGCGGACCGCGACCCAATCCGGGTCGGCCATCGGCGCCACGGTCGGTGACTCGATTCCCGGGGTGATCGCGGAGGCCTGGTCGAGCAGCGACCGGGGGCAGTCGTAGTCGATCATCACGTACTGCTGCCCGAACACCACGCCCTGGACGCGGGCGACGAACTGACGCGCCGCCTTGTCGAGGTCGGCGCCGGTGCGCGAGATGAGCACGCCCTGCGAGTCACACAGCGACTCGCCGAAGGCACTCAACTCGTGCTGGCGCAGCGTGCGGCCCGATCCGACGACATCGGCGATCACATCGGCGACACCGAGCTGGATGGAGATCTCCACGGCGCCGTCGAGACGGATGATCCGCGCGGGTTCGATGCCGCGCCGATCGAGGTCGGCGCGTACGAGATTCGGGTAGGAGGTGGCGATCCGCTTGCCCGCGAGATCCTCGACCGTCCAGGTCGTGTCCGCGGGTGCCGCGTACCGGAAGGTGGAGGATCCGAAACCCATCGAGAGCTGCTCGTCGACCGACGCGCCGGAGTCCTGGGCGAGATCACGCCCGGTGATCCCGAGATCGAGCGTCCCGGAACCGACGTAGATCGCGATGTCCTTGGGGCGCAGGAAGAAGAACTCGACGTCGTTGGCGTTGTCGAGGACCGTCAGGTCCTTGGAATCGGTCCGCTTGCGATATCCCGCCTCGGCGAGGATGGCCGCCGCGGATTCGGAGAGCGCCCCTTTGTTGGGCACGGCTACGCGCAGCATGTTCTGTGTGTCCTTACTGGTTACCGATGTGGTGGGCTGGTCTGCGCGGGGTCGCCACGGGGTGTCGCGACCCCTACAGATGGCGGTACACATCGGCCGGCGAGAGCCCACGTTTGATCATCATCACCTGCAGCCAGTACAGCAGCTGAGAGATCTCTTCACCGAGTGACTCGTCCGATTCGTGCTCGGCCGCCAGCCAGACCTCGCCGGCCTCCTCGATGATCTTCTTACCCAGGGTGTGCACACCGGAGTCGAGGGCGGCGACGGTTCCGCTACCCGCGGGACGGTTCTGCGCCTTGTCGCTCAGTTCGGCGAACAGCTCCTCGAATGTCTTCACGGTCTCCCATCATCTCATGTCGACGAGCTCGCCCCGCCGCCGGTCCAGGCATCGGCGACGTCGGCGAGCGTGAGACCCACGAGCGATTCCCGGAACGTGCGGCCTTCACCTGTCGGAACCGGCGCGGCGGACGGGATGACGAGGGTGGGGCACCCGGCGGTGGTCGCCGCGATGGTCCCGGTCGGCGAGTCCTCGACGGCCAGGCTCGCTGCCGTGCCGACACCGACCAGCTCGGCGCCCCGCAGGTACGGGTCCGGGTGTGGCTTGCCGTGCCGGACCTCGTCGCCACACACGGTCGCCGCGAAACGATCGGCACCGATCGTCGCGAGCGCGACGTCGGTGAGCTCGCGGACCGTGTTGGTGACCAACACCATCGGGATCCCCGCCTCGCCGATGAGGTCCAGGGCGGCACGGGCGCCGGGTCGCCACGGGAGCCCGTCGTCGAACAACGCGGCCACCCTGTCGAGCAGCCATCGCGCGTCGGCGATGTAGTCGCGCTCCTCCTCTGGTGTGCCCGCGGCGTCGAACACCTTGGCCATGGCGTCGGTCATCGAATTCCCGAGAGTGGACTCGCGCAGCGTGGCGCTCATCACGATGCCGTGGCGGCGGGCCAGGTCTGCCATCGCGATGTCCCACAGGGGCTCGGAGTCGAGCAGCGTGCCGTCCATGTCCCAGAGGACTGCGGACGGCCCGGTCGTTGCGGTCGCGGACGTGGGCGGTGTCGGCGTCGAGGTCACCCCTGCATTCTCGCAACTGCGTGCTCGGTTGGCGCGTCCGCGGGGTAGAACAGCTCGATGGTCATCTCCTCCAAGGTGATGTCGCGGGGCGTCCCGAAGGTGGTGAGGGTGGTGAAGAACGCCAGCTCCTGCTCGCCTGCCCGAAGTGTGAACGGTACGAGCAGCTGCGGATCCCCGCCGCCCTCGGACACCCGCGCGGCGCGCCGATCGAGTGCGGCGACGGTCGGATATGCGCCGACCTCCTGTTCGAGAGCCGTCAATCGTGGGTCACCGGTCACCCGCACGAGGCGGCGCAACGTGTCGAGGAGATATGTGGCCCAGACGTCGAAATCGACCGTGTACCGCGCGAACCCGTCGGGATGCAGCGAGGCGCGGAACAGGTTGAACGGCGGTCCGGTGAGATGCTCGGGAAGCATCGCTGCCAGAGACGTCGCGGTCTCGTTGGCCAGCACCACATTCCACATGCGGTCCAGGGCAAGACCCGGATAGGGGTTGTGGGCGTCCAGGATTCGCTGCACCGAGGCCGTGATCCGTTCCATCGCGGCCGCGTCGAGCGATTTCTCCGTATAGCGGGGAGCGTGCCCGGCGGCGAGCAACAGCGCGTTGCGTTCGCGCAGGGGAATGTCGAGCCGTCGTGACAGGGCCTCGAGGAGCGCGGGACTCGGTCTCGACTTGCCGGTCTCGACAAAACTCAGATGACGCGGTGAGACTCCGACGTCATAGGCGAGGTCGAGCTGGCTGATCGAACGATGCGAGCGCCATTGCCGCAACATCGTTCCCACCGCTGCCGTCATGTCGTCATCGTATGGCGGCATGTACATGGAATCGACTACCTCGCAGGTAATGGACCCGCGACCATCGACGGCGCACGCTGGGCGCATGAGTACACCACTGGCCCTCATCTCCCCCGCGATGGCCGTGCCGTCGCGGTACTACCACCGTCTCGTCGACGCCTTCGCCGCGGTCGGCTGGACGGCGGTGATCCTTCCGCGTCGAGGAATCGACCCGGACGACACGGCGCCCTCGCGCGCCCGGGACTGGTCCTACGCCGACGAGGCCGACGATCTGCTCGCGGAGCTCGCACGTCTGCGGGCTGCCGATCCCCACCGACCCATCGTGGTGGTGGGGCACAGTCTCGGCGCGCAACTGTTCGTCGCGGCCGCCCGACGAGCCGATGCCGACCTACCCGACGGTTTCGTCGCGATCGCCGCGTCGGTGCCCTGGTTTCGCCACTATGCAGGCGTCGGGGTCGTCGAGTACGCGATGGCGGCCGCCGTTCCGGTGGTCACGGGCGCGCTGGGGTATTGGCCGCGGCCGGGATTCGGTGCGCCCGCCGCACGCACCCTGATGCGGGAGTGGGCCCGCATGGTGCGCCGCGGCCACACGCCGTTCCCGGCCGGCGAGCCGGTTCGGTTGCCCACGTTGGCCGTTCGGCTGGCCGGTGACCGACTCGTCACCACCGCAGCGGCGGAGCATTTCGAGAGCTGTATCGATCCGGAGTCCTTGACCACGTGGACCTACACCACCGATCGGTGCCCACCGGACGGCTCGGTCGACCATGTGCGGTGGGTGCGTACCCCGGCTCCGGTGGTGAACCGGATCGTCACGTGGTGGGCGGGTCAGTCCGACGACGGGGAGAGTCGGGAGCGTGCGCGTCGGAACGTGTCGACCAGCGCAGCCACCATGCCGACTGCGGCCACTCCGATCATCGACGCGTAGACCGCGAGGGCTGTGTCACCGCGACCGGAGGTATAACCGGAGGATCCTCCGTGCGGGCCGCCACCTGCGGGTGCGCCGCCGGGGTGGTTGCCGGGTCCGGGGCCACCTGGCCGCTGGGCACCGGGTCCCTGGGCGCCGGATCCCTGGGCACCGGGTTGCTGGACGCCGGCGCCCGGACCTGCGCCGTGCCCGCCGAGCCCGTGCCCTTGGTCGCCGGTCAACGACGCGTGGTAGACGCCGATGGCCGCAGCCTGCACCAGGATCGGGATGACGACGAACCGCAACGGCAGGTAGAAGGCCGACACCACGGTCAGCACCTCGGCGGTGTAGAAGTAGCGGTCGTGCATCGCCGGCAGCAAGAACGGCACGATCACCGCGGACGCGGTGGCCACCACGAGGATCGAGGTCGGGGTGACGACGGTGTCGGCGAGCGAGTCGGCCGATCGGGGGCGAGCGGGGCGGGTCCGCCACCACGACCAGCCGAGGAACACCGCGATCACCGCCGCGGCGGCCGCGATGCCGAGATGGGCCAGCCACGTGGCGTCCCCCTCGATCGGTATCAGCTGATAGAGATTCGCCGCGCCGAGCGTGAGCTGCTGGTAGGAGTCCGTCTGGTCGAGGTACACCGACAACGCGGTGGACCACGACGCGCCGGCGAGCACTGCGGGGATGTCGAGGAGCAGATACACCGCCGGGATCGCGAGGAGCGCGTACCACGGCAGCCTGCGGCACACCAGCAACCAGACCAGCACCGGCAACACGAACACAGCCTGCAGTTTGAACGAGATCGCCAGCCCGAACAGCACGCAGGCCCAGATCGAGTTCCGCCGCAACGATTCCCGTTGGGCACGCATCAGGAAGTAGACGCCACCCAGCGCGAAGGCGGAGTAGATCGCGTCGGCCTGACCCCAGTAGGCGCTGTTGGCGATCACCGAGGGCAACAGCACGACGATCCCGAAGGCGAGGGCCCGCAACCAGAACTGCCGGGTGCGCAACCCGACGATCCGATAGGCGAAGAACGCCAACACCACGTCGAAGACGATGGACAGCGCCTTGATGCCGATCAGTGACGGCACGTGCAACACCGTGAGGCCCCAGATCAGATACAGGTACGGGTAGTTGTAATCGGCGAAGCGCTCGGCGAACGCCGCGAACCCCTGCCCGGAAAGGGTGTCGTACCAACGGCTCAGGAAGGCCTGATAGTCCATGGTCTCGACATGCAGGAAGGCCGACCGGATGCCGATGGCGATGGCGACGAGGGCGATCAGGACCGTCCACCGCAACCAGCGTGGCGGGGTCGCCCACCATGGTGAGCCGTCGTGGGCCCGGGTGGTACCCGGTGGTGGATCCGTGGTCACCGGATCGTCCACCTGCGGTGTGACATCGAGTTCGGCAGCGGTCATCGTTCCACTGTCGCGGGCCAACCTGGGAACGCGGTGTCAGCGCGCTGGGAGCTTCACCTCGGTACTCCGGTGTCGGCCGGTGTCGGCCATGATCCGCTCCCGCGTCCTCTCGGCGGTGTGCGCGGCCCACCGGCCGGTGGCCACGAAACCCACGACCACCATGATGGCTCCGCAGATCGCCATCAGCAGCCACACCGGCTGAGATGCCGTGGCCAGACCCGACTCCACCGGGCCGTCGAGGGTGGCGAACGCCAGTGCACCGAACACCGCGACCCCCAGCGATGTGCCGACCTGACGGCTGGTGGAGGCGATCGCCGACGCCACACCGGCCTGCGACCGAGGCATGCCGGACACCGCGGCGTTGGTGATCGGCGCGTTCACCAAGCCCATCCCGATCCCGAGGAACAGGTATGCGACTCCGAGGAACCACATACTCGTGTCGTTGCCGACCTGCATCAACATCAGGCCGCTGATCAACACGCTGACACCGGCGAGAACCATCGGTGTGCGAGCGCCGCGGTCGGCGACCAACCGTCCGGAGATCGGCGCGAACACCGCGTTCGCCGCAGCCATCGGCAAGGTCATGAGGCCGGCCTCGAACGGTGTCAGTCCGCGCGCCTGCTGCAGGTAGAGGGTGTTGAGGAACAGGAAGCCTCCCATGGCGCTGAAGGCGACGACCGCGCTGACCACCGAACTGGTGAACGGCGCGCTGCGGAAGAAGCGCAGATCCAGCAGCGGTTCGCGGCGGCGTGATTCGACGACGACGAGACCGACGAGTGCGAGGCCCGCGACGACGAACGATCCGACGACGATCCCTGAATCCCATCCCAGGGTGCGGCCTTCGATGATGCCGTAGGTCAAGGTGGCCAGGAAGACGAGGATGAGCAGTTGTCCGGCCGGATCCGGTCGCCGCGGATGCGGCGCCTTGGATTCGGGGACGAAGATCCTGGTCAGGACGATGGCAGCGACGCAGATGGGCACGTTCAACCAGAAGATCGCCTCCCACCCGACGCCTGCGACGAGCGCTCCCCCGACCAGCGGACCGAGGGCCATGCTGACACCGATCGCCGCGCCCCACATACCGATGGCCCGGGCACGTTCCTTGGGGTCGGTGAAGGTGTTGGTGATGATCGACATCGCCACCGGGTTCAACATCGCGCCGCCGACCGCCTGCAGCATGCGTGCCGCGATCAGCATCTCCGGGGACACGGCCAGTGAGCACAGGATCGACCCGACACCGAAGACGGTCAGACCGATCTGGAAGATCTTCTTGCGGCCCAACCGATCTCCGAGGGAGCCGCCCAGCATCAGGAGGCTGGCGAGCACCAGGGTGTAGGCGTCGATGACCCACTGCAGTTGAGACGACGACGCACCGAGATCCGAGCTGATCGACGGCAGTGCGACGTTCACACCCGACGTGTCGATGCCGACGATGAACAGACTCAGACAACACGTCGCCAGGATGACGAGACGGTGGCGGCGCCCGAGCTCGGAGATGTCGGAGACGGGGCCGGTGCTGAGTCGGAGATTCATCAGTCCGCCTCCCTCAGCACGTCGAGGAGTCTGCCCAGTTGCGTGCGCTGGTCGTCGTCGAGTACGTCGAAGATCCGTGGGGCCACCGTCGGATCGGCAGCGACCTCGGCCACGGTTCTCGCACCCGATTCGGTGATGGTGACCAGTTTGGAGCGACGGTCGGTGGGATGGGGTTCTCGGGTGACCAGGCCGCGCTCGACGAGGTCGTCGACGATTCCGCTGACTGCGGGGGCATCGACGCCGAGCCGATCGGCGAGGTCGCGTTGTGCCATGGCCTTGACCGCGATCCGTCGCAGTGCACGGAAACGACTGAAGGGCATGTCGACCAGTTCATCGATGCGGGTACGGGCCTCGGTCTGGTGATCGCGCACGACGCTGTTCATCGCGAACCACAGTTCGGTGGTGGTGGGCGCCGTCATGCATCGCACCCGGAGTAGGTTGTACGCATACAATGATTGTATTCGTACAACTGTGTTCTGCCAAGCGTCTTGTGCCAGCAGGAGGTCTCGGCAGCCGGGATCGGCGATGGCGTGTCGGCGGGATCAACGCACGGCGTGCTGTTGACTGACGACGTGACGACCGACGAGGCCCGAGATGCCTACGCACGCCGCGCCGACGACTACATCGAACTGTTCGGCACGATCGATTCGACCTCCCCGATCGATCGGGAGCTGGTCGGCCGATGGGCCGCAGGCCTCGACGGTCCGGTTCTCGACGTCGGCTGCGGTCCCGGGCAATGGACCGCCTGGCTGCACGAGCGCGGGGTGGACATCGCCGGTGCCGACCCGGTGATGCGGTTCGTCGATCATGCGCGGGCATCCCACCCGGGTTGCCGATTCACGGTCGGCCGGGCCGAGAACCTGGCGGTGGCGGACTCGCAACTCGCGGGCGTCCTCGCCTGGTACTCGCTCATCCACACCGAACCCCGACATCTCGCCGGTGTGCTCGTCGAGTTCTCCCGGGCGCTGCGGCCGGATGGCAGCCTGTTGCTCGGATTCTTCACCGGTGACGAAATGGCTCCGTTCGGGCATGCGGTCACCACCGCCCACTTCTGGCCGGTGTCCGAGATGTCGCGAACACTCGACGAAGCCGGGTTCACCATCCGGGAGACCCACAGCAGACAGGACCCGGGTACTCGGCCGCTCGCGGCGGTCATCGCCGATCGCCGCCGATGATGTCCTGGGCTCGCTTTCTACACCTGATCGGTGCCGATCACGTGTTGAAGTACTTCGCCTCCGGGTGATGCAGCACGAACGCGTCGGTCGACTGCTCGGGATGCAGCTGCAGTTCCTCGGAGAGCACCACACCGATCCGTTCCGGCTCGAGCAGCGCCATCATCTTGGCGCGGTCGTCGAGGTCCGGGCAGGCACCGTAACCGAACGAGAAACGGGCACCGCGGTATTCGAGGTCGAAGAAGCCCTGCGCCGACTCCGGGTCCTCGCTGTCCATGGACCGGCCGCCGAAACTCAGCTCGCTGCGCACCCGTTGATGCCAGTACTCGGCGAGCGCTTCGGTGAGCTGCACACCGATGCCATGCACCTCGAGATAGTCGCGGTACGCGTCCTCGGCGAACAGCTTGTTGGCGAAATCGGCGATCGGTTGCCCCATGGTGACGAGCTGGAAGGGCAACACGTCGACCGTGCCCTGCCTGTCGGCGTCCTCACGCGAGCGGATGAAGTCCGCGATGCACAGGAATCGAGAGCGCTGCTGACGCGGGAACGAGAAGCTGTGCAGCACCTCGGCATCCGGCCGGGCCTCGGCGAGCACGTGCACGGTGTCACCATCGCTGACCGCCGGGAAGTACCCGTAGACGACGGCGGCGTGCTGCAGGATGCCCTCGGTGGACAGGCGGTCGATCCAGTACCGCAGCCGCGGCCTGCCCTCCGTCTCGACGAGATCCTCGTACGAGGGCCCATCGTCACCCCGGCTGCCGCGCAGACCCCACTGCCCGAGGAACAGCGCACGCTCGTCGAGCAACTGCAGGTAATCGGCCACCGGTACACCCTTGATGATCCGGGTTCCCCAGAACGGGGGTGTCGGGACCTCGTTGTCGGCGGCGACGTCCGAGCGTGCCGGTACCTCGATCGGCGTCTCGGCGGCCTTGCGCTTCTCGGCGATCCGCTTGGACCGTTCGTGCCGCGCTTTGCGTTCGGCGGCTTTCTCCTTGGCGGCCAACGCCTCCGGGCTGTCGGGATCGGGCCCCTCGCCACGCTTGGTCGCCATGATCTCGTCCATCAGACGCAAACCTTCGAAGGCGTCGCGCGCATAGTGGACGTCGCCCTCGTAGGTGTCGCTGAGGTCGTTCTCGACGTAGGAGCGGGTCAACGCGGCGCCACCGAGGAGCACCGGGTACTCGGCGAGACCCCGGGTGTTGATCTCCTCGAGGTTCTCCTTCATGACCACTGTCGACTTGACCAGCAGTCCGGACATCCCGATGACATCGGCCCGCTTGTCGCCCGCCGCTTCCAGGATCGTCGAGATCGGTTGTTTGATTCCGAGATTGACGACCTCGTAACCGTTGTTCGACAGGATGATGTCGACGAGGTTCTTGCCGATGTCGTGGACGTCGCCCTTGACAGTCGCCAACACGATGCGGCCCTTGCCGTCTTCGCCCGTCGACTCCATGTGCGGTTCCAGGTGTGCGACAGCGGTTTTCATGACCTCTGCGGACTGCAGGACGAACGGCAGCTGCATCTGACCGGACCCGAACAGCTCGCCGACGGTCTTCATGCCCGCGAGCAGGGTCTCGTTGATGATCTGCAATGGCGGGACCTGGGCCATCGCCTCGTCGAGGTCGTCGGTGAGCCCGTTGCGCTCGCCGTCGACGATGCGCCGCTCGAGCCTCTCGAACAGCGGGAGCTTCGCGAGTTCTGCTGCACGGGACTCGCGCGCCGACGCCGCCGACACCCCCTCGAACAACTGCATCAGCTTCTGCAGCGGGTCATAGCCCTCGCGTCGCCGGTCGTAGACCAGGTCGAGCGCGACCTCACGCTGCTCGTCGGGGATGCGCGCCATCGGCAAGATCTTGGATGCGTGCACGATCGCGGTGTCGAGGCCGGCCTGCACGCACTCGTGCAGGAAGACCGAGTTCAGCACCTGCCGCGCCGCGGGATTCAGGCCGAACGAGATGTTGGAGATACCCAGCGTGAAATGGACATCCGGATGTGCTTCGTGCAGTCGGCGGATGGCCTCGATCGTCTCGATGCCGTCGCGGCGCACCTCTTCCTGACCGGTCGAGATCGGGAAGGTCAGGGCATCGATGATGATGTCCTCTTCGGCCAGCCCCCAGTTGCCGGTGATGTCCTCGATGAGTCGCTCGGCGACCTGGACCTTCCAGTCCGCGGTGCGGGCCTGCCCCTCCTCGTCGATGGTGAGCGCGACGACGGCGGCACCGTGCTCGACGACATGGCGCATGATGCGGGCGAACCGCGAGTCGGGTCCGGCGCCGTCCTCGTAGTTGACCGAGTTGACGGCGCAACGACCGCCGAGTGCCTCGAGTCCGGCGCGGATCACATCCGGCTCGGTGGAGTCGAGCATGATCGGCAAGGTCGAGGACGTCGCGAAGCGGCTCGCCAGCGCGGTCATGTCGGCGACGCCGTCACGTCCCACGTAGTCGATGTTGAGATCGAGCATGTGCGCGCCGTCGCGGGTCTGATCCTTCGCGATGTCCAGGCACTTCTGGTAGTCCTCGGCGATCATCGCCTCGCGAAATGCCTTGGAGCCGTTGGAGTTGGTGCGCTCACCGATCACCAGGAAGCTGGCGTCCTGGTCGAACGGCACCGAGGCGTAGAGCGACGAGGTCTCCGAGATGTGCTCGGGGGCACGGGTCGCCGGTGCGACCTCGGCGACGCGCTCGGCGACCTGCCGGATGTGTTCGGGCGTGGTGCCACAGCAGCCGCCGACGAAGGCGAGGCCGAAGTCGGACACGAAGTCCCCCAACGCGCCGGCCAACTCGTCCGGTTGTAGCGGGTACTCGGCACCATTCGCGCCGAGCACCGGCAGCCCCGCATTGGGCATGACCGACACCGGGATTCGGGCGTGGCGCGACAGGTACCGCAGGTGTTCGCTCATCTCGGCGGGACCGGTGGCGCAGTTGAGGCCGATCATGTCCACACCGAGCGGCTCGATCGCGGCCAACGCGGCTCCGATCTCGGAACCGAGCAACATCGTCCCGGTGGTCTCCACGGTGACGTGACTGATGATCGGGATGGCGCGGCCGAGATCGTTCATCGCCCGCCGCGCCGCCACCACCGCGGCCTTCACCTGGAGCAGATCCTGGGACGTCTCGACGAGGATGGCGTCGGCACCGCCGTCGAGCATGCCTGCCACGCACTCGTAGTAGGCGTCGCGAATCGCCGCATAGGTGGTGTGCCCGAGGCTCGGGAGCTTGGTGCCCGGTCCGATCGAACCGAGCACATAACGCGGTGTGCCGTCCGCGGAGGTGCCGATCTCGTCGGCGACTCCCCGGGCGATCCCGGTCCCCTTGTACGAAAGTTCCCGAATCCGGTCAGCGATGTCGTAATCACCCAGGTTGGACAGATTGCAGCCGAAGGTGTTCGTCTCGACCGCATCGGCACCCGCCTCGAAGTAGGCACGGTGGATCTCGGCCAGGACGTCGGGTCGGGTGTCGTTGAGGATCTCGTTGCAGCCCTCGAGTCCGGCGAAGTCGTCGAGCGTGAGGTCGGCGGCCTGCAGCATGGTCCCCATGGCCCCGTCGCCGATGAGTACACGCCGCGACATCGCCGTGAGGAATGTCGTGTCGTATTCAGTCGGGTCCGTGTTGGGGGTCGGCATGGTTGACAGCGTAGTTCGCTCTCTCTCGGGGTTCGGTCGTAGGCTGGTTCAGTGAACGCTGAGCAGAGGTCGAACCTTCCCCAGCTGCGCAGGCCCATTCTGTTGGCCGCTTTCGAGGGGTGGAACGACGCCGGTGACGCCGCCAGCAGCGCAGTCGAGCATCTGGCGCTGACCTGGGATGCGATCCCCCTGGCCGACATCGACTCCGATGACTATTACGACTTCCAGGTGAACCGACCCACCGTCAAGCAGATCGACGGGGTCACCCGACGAATCGACTGGCCCACGACGTCCGTGTCCTACTGCAGCCCCCAAGGTGCGGACCGTGACATCGTACTCGTCCGCGGAATCGAGCCGAACATGCGCTGGCGGGCGTTCTGCGCCGAGCTCGTGGACCTCGCTCAGTCTCTGGATGTGGAGACCACGGTGATACTCGGGGCGTTACTCGCCGACACCCCGCACACCCGGCCGGTCCCGGTCACGGGTACCGCCTACAGCAGCGAGTCGGCGACCCGGTTCAACCTGACGGAGAGCCGATACGAGGGCCCCACCGGCATCACCGGCGTGTTGCAGGATCTGTTCGTCCAAGCCGGACTTCCGGCTGTCTCGTTCTGGGCGGCGGTGCCCCACTACGTGTCCACGCCGCCCAACCCCAAGGCCACGGTGGCACTGCTCAACCGGGTGGAAGAAGTCCTCGACATCGAGGTGCCGTTGGGCACCCTTCCCGAGCAGGCCGAGGAATGGGAGCGGGCCGTGACCGAGATGACCGAGGACGACGAGGAGATCGCCGATTACGTCCGCGGGCTCGAGGAACGCGGAGACGCCGAGATCGACACCGACGAGGTGATGGCGAAGATCGACGGCGATGCACTGGCCGCCGAGTTCGAGCGCTACCTCAAGCGTCGCGGGCCGGGGTCGTTCGGAAGCTGAGGCGGCTCAGCCGATCCGCTCGATCGAGACCACCGGTGTGGTGATCCGCCAGGTGCGAACGTCCGGATCGTCGGCGGCGCGCACCCAGAACTGGGCCGACTCCCCCACCCGGCAAGACTTGACGCCCAACAGCGGGATGTCCTCGGAGTCCCTCCGCAGGCGGCTCACCGCCCACTCCTCGCTGTCGGTGCCACCGACCCCGGGTGCCCGGAGCAGCGTCATCTCGTCGAAGTCCAGCAGGTATGTCGATGTACGGGTCACCACTGTCCACACCCCGCCGACGGTGTCCGGCTTGATCTCCTGCGCGCGTGCCACGGAAGAACTGTACCGAGCCGTTCCCCGACGGTCGCGGGGACATCGAGCCCGTTCAGCCGAGATCGACTCCCAGCAGCGCATCGACGGCGCGCGCGATCTCGGCAGGCGCGTCGGTCGATCCGCCCAGGCCCAATTCCACGTCACGACTCCAGGCGTCCACCGCCGCAAGTGCTTTCGGGGTGTCGAGATCGTCGGCCAGATGCTGACGGAGACGGGCGATCACCGGGGCGGCGTCCGGTCCGGCAGCGGCCCGGGTGGCTGACCGCCACCGGTCCAACCGCGTGAACGCATCCTCGAGGACGGCATCGGTCCACATGCGATCGGCCCGATAATGCTCCGACAACAGGGCAAGGCGAATCGCTGCCGGTGCCACCCCCTCACGGCGCAGCACCGACACGAACACCAGATTGCCGCGGCTCTTGGACATCTTCTCGCCGTCGAGGCCGACCATCCCGGTGTGCACGTAGTGCCGGGCGAACCGCTGCGAATCGGTGAGAGCCTCACCGTGCGCCGCCGAGAACTCGTGGTGCGGGAAGATCAGATCATTGCCGCCGCCCTGGATGTCGAACTCCACTCCGAGCCTGTTGAGGGCGATCGCCGAACACTCGATGTGCCAACCTGGCCGTCCCGGCCCCTGCGGCGAGTCCCACGACGGTTCGCCGGGTCGGGCAGCACGCCACAGCAGGGCATCGAGCGGGTCGTGCTTGCCCGGGCGGTCGGGATCGCCGCCGCGTTCGGCGAAGAAGCGCTCCATGGTGGCCCGGTCATAACCGGATTCGTAGCCGAACTGCTCGGTGGCGTCAACGCGGAAGTAGACGTCGGGGAACTCGGCGTCGTCGACGACGTAGGCGGCACCCGACGCGAGCAGCTTGCCGACGACCTCGATCACCTCGCCGACCGATTCGATCGCCCCGATGTAATCGCGTGGCGGCAGCACCCGGAGTGCGGCCATGTCGTCGCGGAACAGCTGGATCTGCTCCGAACCCAGCTCACGCCAGTCCACCCCGTCACGGTCGGCCCGCTCGAACAGCGGGTCGTCGACGTCGGTGATGTTCTGCACGTAGTGGACCTGATGGCCGAGGTCGCGCAGCACACGATTGACGATGTCGAAGGTGACGTAGGTGGCGGCGTGACCGAGGTGGGTCGCGTCGTAGGGGGTGATGCCGCAGACGTACATCGTCGCGGTCTCCCCGGGACTCACCGGTCGCACCTGTGCGTCGGAGGTGTCAAAGAGGCGGAGTGCCGGCCCGGAACCCGGGATGTCCGGCAGGGCGGGATCAGGCCACGACTGCATGCGTCCACTGTATGGCGCGGTTCAAACGGCGGAACATCTGGTGCGCCTTGGGACCGTCGTGACGCCGGTGAGCCGGACTCGATGTCAGAACGGCGGCCAGGGAATCGGGTGATGGCCGGGCGGGTGCGGCATGGTCTCGCGGGCGACGAGTTCGGCGGCTCGCTCGGCGAGCGCCAGGATCTCGACGGTCGTGATGTGTTCGGCGAGCGCGCGGGTCAGCGGATGTTCGTCATCGGTCAGATGGTCGACGAACCCGGCGAGATCTGCGAGCAGGTGAGCCGGCACCGGCTCGCCCGCCCAGCCCCACAGCACGGTGCGCAACTTGTCGTCGGCATGCAGGCAGATGCCGTGGTCGACGCCGTAGACGCCTCCGTCGAGCCCCTCGAGGACGTGGCCGCCCTTGCGGTCGGCGTTGTTCAGCACGATGTCGAGCACGGCCATGCGTTGTAGCCGCGGGTCGTCGGCGTGTACCAGCACCACCGGCTCTCCGGTCGGGTCCAGCGCCCGCAGGATCGCCCGGTATCCGGTCGGGACCGTGTCGGCAGGACACAGATCGACCATCTCCACCCGAGGGACGGGAAGTTCGGCACCACCGACGTGGGCCGGGGTGTCGTCGTTGTCGGGGGTGATGACCCATCGCTGCACCATGCCGGGGCCGAGCGGGCCGGCGCGGTGCAGCGTCGTGGGGATCACCGACCACCCGAGCGCCTCGGACACCAGATACGACGCCACCTCGCGGCCGGCGAGGGTGCCGTCGGGGAAGTCCCACAGCGGCACCTCGCCACGCACCGGCTTGTAGACGCACCGCACCTCGGTGTCGTCGAGGACCGCGTCACAGACCAGCGTCGTGTTGCTGGCCGTCGGGATCCGGCCGACGATGATCAGCTCGCCCTCACGCAGTACGCGCTCGACCCCGTTCGGGTCGGTCGGCGGTCGGTCCGCGTCGTCGGATGCGGCCGGGTGCGGATCGGACGGTTCGGAGATGGTCACGTCAACTCTGCGGCGCCGCGGGCGGATCGTCGTCGTCGGTGTCGCCCGGATCCGGGTCCAGGTAACCCTCGTCCTGCATCGAGAGGTTGCGGAACACATCGGGGTCGACGAAGTCGAGCGACTTGCTCAATTCCGCACCGCGTTTGTACCCGTTGGTCCGGACGCACAGGTGACCGTCGGGATCGAGCGGCTCCTGGCAGAGCGGACACGGCTGTCTGCCCGCCGAGATGACCCGCGACGACCGGGACGCGAACTCCCGCGCCGCCTCGGTGGTCAGGAACACCCGCACCGCGTCGGGACCTTCGTCGGTGTCGTCGAGCACGACGCTCTCGTCGAACTCGCCCTCGGTGATCGCGAGCAACTCCACGACGACCGCCTCGGACTCGGCATCCCAGCCCAAACCCATGGTCCCCACGCGGAATTCGGCATCGACAGGCATCGCCAACGGACTGAGGTCGCCGATGCGGTCGTCATCCGGGGGTATCGGGGTCCCGAAGCGCCGATGTATCTCCTCGAGCAGTGCGCCGATCCGATCGGCCAGGATCGCCACCTGCTGCTTCTCCAACAGCACACTGATGATCCGTGTCTCGTGAACGGCCTGGAGGTAGAACGTCCGGTCCCCCGGCTGGCCGACCGTACCGGCGACGAACCGGTCCGGGCTACGGAACACGTGTATCGCGCGAGACATCACACCTCCTTGATTCTGTGGTCCATTATCCGCGCGCCAGGGGTGCCGCCGCAGCCCGCACGCCACGATCGTGTCCGTCGACGCCGGTCGCACCGCCCACGACGGCGTCATCGCCGGCGCTCTGCTCTGTTTCCGACGTCTCTGTTTCCGACGTCGCCTTGTCGCGGGGCGGCAAGGGCACCGACAACACGGCGGTGTTGTTGACGGTGTGCACATACGGACGGGTCGAGCCGTAGCGGATGATGCTGATCGACGCCGGTTCCACCACTATGCGCTGGAACTGGTCGAGATGCGTGCCCATTGCATCGGCGAGCACGGCCTTGATCACGTCGCCGTGCGAACACGCCACCCAGACCCCGCTGCCGTCCTCGCCGCCGTGGATGCGGTCGAGCCGCCGGATCGCGGCCACCGCGCGCGCCTGGACCGCGGCCAGTCCTTCGCCCTCGGGGAACACCGCGGCCGACGGGTGCTGCTGCACCGTCTTCCACAGCGGCTCGGACAGCAGATCTCGGATGGCGCGGTTCGTCCAGGTCCCGTAGTCCACCTCGGCCAGATCGTCCACGACGAGTTCGTCGACCTCACGGTCGGCGCGCAGCGCGCGCAGCAGCGGCGCGACGGTCTCGGCACAGCGGTCCAACGGCGAACGCGCCACCACCGATATCTCCTCGAGACACCCGCCGAGGCGGTCGACGAGCTGTGCCGCCTGGTCACGTCCCTTGTCGTCGAGCGAGACGCCCGGTGAACGTCCGGCCAGGACACCCGACGTGTTGGCCGTGGAGCGTCCGTGGCGCACGAGTATCACGGTCATGTCTCCAACCATAGGCGTCAGCGGTGCGCGGAGGTGGCACCCGGCGTTCGCCTGCGGCGGAACGGTCGTGGCGTACCGCTGATCAGGTGGCGTTGATCACTCCGGTGGACAGCAGGATGATCAGGGTGACGCCGAGGATGACGCGGTAACCGCCGAACCAGTTCATCGAGTGTGCGCTGACGAAACGGAGCAGCCAGGCGATCGACGCGTAGCCGATGACGAAGGCGATCGCGGTGGCGACGAGCAGTTGGGGTCCGGTGGCCTCCATTCCCTCGCCGCTCGGATCGAAGGCGTCGGGCAGGCTGAACAGACCGGACGCGGTGACCGCGGGGATCGCCAACAGGAACGAGAACCGGAACGCGGCCTCGCGCTCGAGGCCGAGGAACAGACCGGCACTGGCGGTCGCACCGGACCGGGACACACCCGGTACCAGCGCCAGACATTGGGCCAGGCCCATGATCACCCCGTCGCGCAGCGTCAACTGCTCCATCGAACGCTCTTTGCGGCCGTATCGTTCGGCCAGCCAGATCACCCCGGCGAACACGATGAGAACGGTCGCGACCAGCCAGAGATTGCGCCCGGTGGTCCGGATCTGGTCCTTGAACAGGAAGCCGAGCACACCGATCGGGATGGTCGCGAAGATCACGTACCAACCGATCCGATAGTCCAGATCTCGCTGTTCCCGATCGGCGAGGCCACGGAACCACGCCGCCACGATCCGCACGATGTCCCGTGCGAAGTACACGAGGACGGCGGCCTCTGTGCCGAGCTGCGTCACAGCGGTGAACGATGCTCCCGCGTCGCCGCCGAACATGATCTCCGACGCGATCCGCAGGTGGCCAGACGAAGAAATCGGGAGGAACTCGGTGATTCCCTGCAGGGCGCCGAGCACGATCGACTGGGCCCAGGTCATGGTGTCGGTCACGGCGGCTGATGGTACGTGTTCGCATCGGTACCCACCGCATCGGTGAGCCCGGCGTTTCCGGGCAGAGCGCCCGGATCGGGCATCGCCATGCTGCCCGACCCCGATCGAGGGGGCCGGTCACCGTGACGCAAGATGGTGACATGGCACCCCAGCACAATCCGCATCGTCCGTCCCTGTTCACAGGGGTGTCCCGCTCTCGAACAGTCGCCATCGGGGCGTGCACGCTCGCCGCCGCCCTGGTCTTCGCCGGGTGCGGATCGTCGGATGATTCGTCCACGCCGGACGTGCCCACTGTGACACCCGCCACGGCATCGCCTGCCCCCGCCGGGCCCGCGGCCGCCCCGGCCGGACAGGTGATCCCGACGCCTGCAGGCAGTCGGGATCTCGCGTTCGACGACGGGGTCGTCGCCGTCCTCGATCAAGCCGGGACCGCGGTGCTGCGATTCGGGGCCGACGGTCGTGCGGCCGAGCCCGCACGTGTCACCACCCCGGCGCTGACGCACATCGCCGGGGCCGGGGACGGCACCTTCGTCGGCCTCGGCCCCGGCGTCGTGGCCCGCATCGCCCGGGACGGATCGGTCACCACGGCCGAGACCGCCGACGATCCGACCGCGGTGGCCCTGACCGAGGCGGGCCAGGTGTTGGTGGGCACCGCGGACGGTCGGGTACTCGTGCTCGATCGCGACCTGAAACCGGGACGCGTCATCACCGGGTTCGTCCGGGTCGACGACATCACGGTCTCCCCTGCCGGGGCCGACCTCGACGACGCGCAGGTCGTCGTCCTCGACAACGCGCAGTCCTCGGTGACCCCGATCGACCTGCAGGACGGATCCCACGGGGCCGCCCTTCGGGCCGGCAACGGCGCCACCAACTCGGTCGTCGACCACTACGGCCGGATCCTGGTCGCCAACACCCGCGACGGCGAACTCATCGGGTTCTTCGGATCGCCCCTGGTGATGCGGTTCCGCTACCCCGTGGCGAACGGCCCGTTCGCCGTAGACTACGACGACACCCGCAACCTGGCGTGGGTGTCGACGACGGCGAACAACGAGGTGGTGGCGTATGACCTGTCCGGAGGCGAGCCCACGGAGAAGCACCGCTTCGGGACCGTCGCCCAACCGGACCACATCGCCGTCGACGACGCGTCCGGCACGGTGTTCGTCCTCTCGGCGCGCGGCGGGCTCCAGATCGCCCCGCCCGACCGGCAGACCGAACCCGGTCCGGCTCCCGCAGGCGGATGACCATGTCGGCTAGCCCCGGATACGGTGAGGCCTCGCCGCGACGCGCCCGCAGCTCGTCGCGTCACGGATCCCGCCACCCGGTCGGCTGGGAGGTGAGTTCGGAGACGCACGAGTGTCTGCTGCTCAATCTGCCACCCGATGTCACCCGGGTGACCGCGTCGATGCGCCTGTCGATCGAGGCGGAGTTCGGCGGCTGGGAACTACGCCGAGTGCGGCTCTACACCGACGGCACCCGAAAGGTGTTGTTGCGCAGGAAGAAACCACCGCGTGCGCGCACGTTCGAACACCGCGAGCACCTACTCGACGACACCGGATATCCGGAGAACGGAGCCACGGCGTGCTGAGCCGGATCAATCGTCTGATCTATCCGCTGGTGTTGCGGGCGATGTTCCTGCTCTCCCCCGAACGCATCCACGGTATCGCCGCGCGTGCGATCGGCATCACCGGCCGCACACCCGGTCTGCGCGACCTGGCCGCGACACTGCTCGCCACCCACGACCCCCTCCTGCGGCAACGGGTGTTCGGAGTCGACTTTCCCGCGCCCGTGGGCCTGGCCGCCGGGTTCGACAAGACCGCCTCGGCGGTGAATGCGTGGGGACAGCTCGGTTTCGGCTACGCCGAGATCGGCACCATCACCGGTCAGCCGCAGCCGGGCAACCCGGCTCCTCGCCTGTTCCGTCTGCCCGCCGACCATGCACTCGTCAACCGGATGGGCTTCAACAACCCGGGCGCGGTGGTCGCGGCACAACATCTCGGCGAACCCCGCCGCGGCCCGGTGAGCGTGCCGATCGGCGCCAACATCGGCAAGACCAAGGTGGTTCCGGTGGACGCCGCGGTCGACGATTATCGGTTCAGCGCACGGACTCTCGGACCGTTGGCGGATTTCGTGGTCGTCAACGTCAGTTCTCCCAACACGCCGGGCTTGCGTGATCTGCAGGCCGTCGACTCGTTGCGACCGATTCTCGCCGCGGTGCAGGAGGAGGTGAACGTGCCGGTGTTGGTGAAGATCGCACCCGATCTGGCCGACGAGGACATCGACGCGGTCGCCGACCTCGCCGTGGAGCTCGGCCTCGCCGGGATCGTCGCCACCAACACCACCATCGAGCGTTCCGGGTTGCGGACCGACGCCGCCGAGGTCGCCGCGATGGGCGCCGGCGGGCTCTCGGGCGCGCCGCTGGCCGATCGCTCGTTGGCGGTCTTACGACGGCTGTACGCGCGCGTCGGTGGTCGCGTCGCGTTGGTGAGCGTGGGCGGCATCGAGACCGTCGACCAGGCGTGGGAGCGGATCTGCGCGGGAGCCGACCTCCTGCAGGGCTATACGTCGTTCATCTACGGCGGCCCGTTGTGGGCCAAGGAGATCCACGACGGCATCGCCGCCCGCGTCCGGGCAGGCGGATTCGCCTCGCTGGCCGACGCGGTCGGCAGCGCGGCGCGCGCCTGAGGCGAGGTCAGGCCCGGACTCGCAGGCGTTGCATCATGTCGTGGTCCTCGTGATCGAGGTTGTGGCAATGCCACACATACCCTCGGGTCCCGGCCTGAGGATGCTGATGATCACGATGCGCCGGTTGCCGTGATCCCGAGCCGGTGACGTGATGTGCACCGCCGTCGGACATGGCCACCATCTCGGCCCCGGCCGGAACCCGGATCACCGCGTCCGGGTCGAATCCCAGGTCGTCGGCCGACGGCCATTCGACCAACAGGCTGGTCACCGTGTCCTCGGGGCAGTGCACGGTGTCCTTGAATCCGCGCTCCCAGAGTTCGGGTGGATGCACCGGACCGAAGACGTACGGCGCGGGTGACGGCGCCCAGCGACGGTCGACGTCGACGGGTGGCGGGTGCGCCGCGACGTAGGCGCCGGAGTTCAGCGCCCGTCGCCCGATGACCCGGAACCGCGCGAGGTGGATGTGGATCGGATGCTCGAACGGCAGCGTGTTCACGATGTCCCAGCGCTCGACCGTCCCCGCCCGTGCCACGTCGACGTCGTCGGACATGAAGGCGAGATTGTTGATCAACAGCATCGCACGCACCGGCAACGGCAGCGAGTGCGCCGCATTGGCGGTCCACATCAACGTCATCGTCCGGTGCCGTTGCAGGGTGGGCGGTTTCGGCAGCGTCGCGGGCAGGTTCGGTCCACCGCGGAGTCGGTGCGGCACGGTACCCGTCCGCACCGTCGCACCGCGGGCGACGAAACGCATGACCGAGGTCAATGGCGGCACCATGAACAGCGTGTTGCCGATGCTGTTGGGGGCCACGTTGCGCACCTCGACCGATTCACCGTCGGCGAGCGCGCCGAAGTCGACGAGTACATCCATGCGTTCGCCGGGTACCAGGGTGAGGGCGGTGATCTGTTCGGGCCGATCGAACAGTCCCTGGTCAGAGCCGATCACCCAGAACGGCAGAGGTCTGGAGAAGGTCAAACGGAATGTGCGCGAATTGGATCCGTTCAACAGGCGCAGCCGGTACAGGCCGCGGGCGACGGTGTGTGTCGGCCACGCGACCCCGTTGACCAGACCGACGTCACCCCACAGGCCACCCTGGTTGCCGCCCTGCGGAAGGAAGACAACCTGACGCGCCTGGAGGGTGCCGTCGGCGTTGAACGTCCGGTCGGCGATCAACAGCGGCAGTTCATGCTCTCCCGACGGTAGGCCCAGCGGATTGTCGGCTCGACCGGTGTCGAAGCGATCGCGCACCAGGTAGAAACCGGCCAGGCCCGCCTGTACGTTGAGCCGCGTGATCCCCATCGCATGGTCGTGATACCAGAGGGTGGCGGCCTCCTGGCGATTGTCGTACCGGTGTTCGGCCACGCCGCCGGGACGCCATGCGATGGTCGGATGGCCGTCGTACTCGGGGCTGGTCGGCGCCCCGTGCAGGTGGACGACCATGCGGGGACGTATCCGGTCCTCGTCGCGCACCCCCATCATCGTCGTGTCGACGTCGTCGGCCAGGACGTGACGGCCAAGCGAGTTCCGGAATCGGATGTGCGACGGCACATCCGACTGCGCCTCCAGCACCGGACCATGGATGTGCGGGCCGTAACCCCACACGCGGGTCGGCGCGAGGTCGCGGTGGAAACGGTGCATCGAGTCCTGCGCCACCACGAGCCCGTCGGCGGGCCGGACGGCCGGCAGGGTCAGGTCGTCGACGTAACGCGGCAACGGCGGCGAGGAGAAGTTGAGCGGACTGTTGATCGCCGGCTGCGGTTGCTGCGGCAGGTTGCCCGGCAGCGGCGGCAACGGTACCGACGGCGGCCGCGCGTCGGCGATCGCAGGCCTGCCCAGCGTCGCCGTCACACCGACGCCCAGCGTCGCGGCCAACCACCGCCGACGCGAGAACTCTCGCCCACTCACCCGTCTGCCTCCCCCGCATCACCCCGACAACTCTCGGAGAATGCTACGGGGGCTTGGGTTTACGCCTCCGGCGGGTCAGACGTTCTCGGACGCCTGCTCGTAGGTACCGACGATGGTCGCCCGCGCGATGGAGTGCGAGAACAGGTTGAAGCCCAGGTATGCCGGGGTGGCACCGTCGGGGAGACCCAGCGATTCCACGTCCACCGCATGCACCACCACGAAGTACCGGTGCGGCCCGTGACCGGGCGGCGGTGCGGCGCCGACGAAGCGTTTCAGCGACGCATCGTTGGCCAGTGTGAGGGCGGCTCCGGGGAGGCCGCTGCCCGACTCGTCCCCGGCACCTTCGGGCAGCGACGTCACCGACACCGGGATGTCGGCGACAGCCCAGTGCCAGAACCCGGAGGCGGTCGGCGCGTCGGGGTCGTACACGGTGACCGCGAAACTCTTGGTGTCCGAAGGGAATCCGGACCAGCTCAGCTGGGGCGAGAGGTCCTCGCCGCCGGCACCCATCAGGCCGCTCACCTGCTCACGGCGCAGGGATCCACCGTCGGTGACACTCTCGGAGGTCAGGGTGAAGCCGGGCAGGTTGGGCAGCGGATCATAGGGGTTGAACGACGACATCAGATCACCTTTCTCGCGTCAGCGCGGGACATGTCAACTGTGCAACAGAAAGTGCTCGAACACGTTGGTTCCGAACAACACCGCGTCCACCGGCACTCGCTCGTCGACGCCGTGGAACAGAGCGGCGAAGTCGAGTTCGGGCGGCAGTTGCAGCGGCGCGAAACCAAAGCACCGGATCCCCAGTCTGGCAAACGCCTTGGCGTCGGTGCCGCCCGACATCATGTACGGCACCGTCTTGCCCTCCGGGTCGAACTCGAGGATGGCGTTGTTCATCGCATCCACCAGATCGCCGTCGAAGGTGGTCTCGTAGGAATCGAGATGGGTGATCCACTCACGGGTGACGTTGGGGCCGATGAGCTCGTCGATCTCCTTCTCGAAGGCCGCCTGCCTGCCCGGCAGCACGCGACAGTCGATGACCGCCTCCGCCTTCTGTGGGATGACGTTTGCCTTGTAACCGGCCTTGAGCATCGTGGGGTTCGCGGTGTCACGCAGGGTGGCACCGATGATCCGTGCGAGGCTGCCGAGTTTGAACAGCGTGGTGTCGAGGTCCGGGGCGTCGGGCCGTAGGTCCAGCCCGGTCTCCTCGGAGACGGCAGCCAGGAACTCGCCGACCGACTCGGTCATCACGAGCGGGAACGTATGCCTGCCGATCCGCGCGACCGCCTCGGCGACGTCGGTCACGGCATTGTCGGAATGCAGAAAGGAACCGTGGCCCGCAGTGGCGTCGGCCGTCAGACGCATCCAGGCCAGCCCCTTCTCGGCGGTCTCGACGAGGTAGAGCCGACGCTGACTTCCGTCTGGCCGATCGACTGTCAGCGAGTAGCCACCCACCTCGCCCACCGCCTCGGTGATCCCGTCGAAGAGGTCCGGCCGGTTCTCGACCAACCAGTGCGATCCCCACTTTCCGCCTGCCTCCTCGTCGGCGAGGAACGCGAAGACGATCTCCCGGGGAGGGACCGTCCCCTCTCGTTTGAGCTGGCGGGCCAGGGCGAGTGCCATCCCGGCCATGTCCTTCATGTCGATGGCACCGCGGCCCCAGATGTAGCCGTCGGAGACGGAGCCCGAGAACGGATGCACACTCCAGTCGGCGGGTTCCGCGGGTACGACGTCGAGGTGCGCATGTACCAGCAGGGCACCGCGATCGGAATCCGGCGGTCCGGCCAACCGGGCGAACACGTTGCCCCGGCCGGGCTGACCGGACTCGACGTACTGGGTCGTGTAACCGACTTCCTCGAGTTGTTGCGCCACCCACTTGGCGCACTCCTCCTCGCCCTTGGTGGTCTCCGGTTCGCCTGTGTTGGAGGTGTCGAACCGGATCAACTGGCTCACGATGTCGACGACCTCATCGACCGCGCGATGCGCCTCTGGCTGGGAAGTCACCCCTCACTCCTACGGGATTTGGGATAGACGGGCAACCTCGGTTATGGTTATCCGCGCTACACAAGAGGTCCGAGTGGCGGAATGGCAGACGCGCTAGCTTGAGGTGCTAGTGCCCTATTAACGGGCGTGGGGGTTCAAGTCCCCCCTCGGACACCGAATGAGAACCCCGACCCATGGTCGGGGTTTTTCTTTTGTCTCCGAACTCTTCGTGCTCCCCGACGTGTTCCCGGTGTCGCCCCGACGCATTCGCCGCCGCGACGTGCTGCGAGAATGCCGTTTCCATTTTCGAAAACGTCACGTACGCTTACGTAGAATTGTTAGATCACACACTGCGGAGGACGTGACATGCCCAAGGCGTTGGCGCCGGAGATCTCCACCTGGCCGGAGGAGAACCCGCAGCTCATCGGAAGTCGATGTGCTGAGTGCGAGTTCGTGACGTTTCCGGCCCAAGACCACTGCCCGAAATGCGGAACCGGAGGCATGGGCGAGACCCGCTTGCCGCGCAGTGGGACGTTGATCGCGTGGACGGTGCAGGGTTTCCCGCCCGGCGCGCCCTACGTCGGTCCGGTCGGTGACGACTTCGTGCCGTTCGGGATGGGTCTGGTCCAGCTCGACGACGTCGTCCGGGTCGAAGGACGGCTGACCGAGAACGACCCCGCGAAGCTCGAGTTCGGCCAGTCGGTCGAACTGACGATGATCCCCTTTGCCACCGACGCCGACGGCGACGAGATCTACACCTTCGCCTTCGCCCCTGCCTGATCCGAGAGGACTCTCATGACAAACGACGTGGCCATCATCGGTGTAGGGCTGCACCCGTTCGGCCGGTTCGACAAGACCGCCATGCAGATGGGCGCCGAGGCGATCCAGCTCGCGCTGACCGATGCCGGGATCACCTGGAAAGACATCCAATTCGGTTTCGGCGGCAGCTACGAGGTGTCGAACCCGGACGCCGTCACCCGCCTGGTCGGCCTGACCGGCATCACCTTCACCAATGTGTTCAACGCCTGCGCGACGTCGGCGAGCGCCATCCAGCAGACCGCCGACACCATCCGCCTCGGCACGTACGACATCGGTATCGCCGTGGGCATGGACAAGCACCCCCGTGGCGCCTTCACCGACAACCCCGCGAAACTCGCCCTCCCCCAGTGGTATGCGGAGAACGGCCAGTTCCTGACGACGAAGTTCTTCGGGATGAAGGCCAACCGGTACATCCACGAGCACGACATCTCCCCCGCCACACTCGCGAAGGTGGCGGCGAAGAATTTCCGCAACGGCGAGAAGAACCCGAACGCCTTCCGACGTACCCCCATCCCCGAGGACACCATCCTCAATTCGCAGATGGTGAACTACCCACTCACGCAGTACATGTTCTGCTCACCCGACGAGGGTGCCGCGGCGGTCATCATGTGCCGGGGCGACATCGCCCACAAGTTCACCGACAAGCCGGTCTACCTGCGCGCCAGCGAGATCCGCACGCGTCGTTACGGCGCCTACGAGGTGCACGCCACGTCTGCGCCGCTCGAGGAGGACGTGTCACCGACCGTGTACGCGGCGCGGGCCGCCTACGAGCGGGCAGGCATCGGTCCCGAAGATGTCGACATCGCACAACTCCAGGACACCGATGCGGGCGCCGAGATCATCCACATGGCCGAGACCGGATTGTGCAAGGACGGCGAGCAGGAGCAGCTTCTCGCCGACGGTGCGACCGAGATCACCGGCGCGATGCCCGTCAACACCGATGGCGGCCTGATCGCCAACGGCGAGCCGATCGGCGCGTCGGGGCTACGCCAGATGCACGAGCTGGTGCGGCAACTCCGCGGCGAGGCGGGTGACCGTCAGGTCCCGGGTAAGCCGCGCGTGGGGCTCGCCCAGGTGTACGGCGCTCCCGGCACCGCCTCGGCGACGATCGTCTCACTCTGACCCGGACGCACCACGACAGTCGTGCCGACCCGTCCGGCGCGCACCACGATCGACGACGGTCGTGGTGCGCGACCGGCCGAGTCGGCACGTTCGGTCATTCGCCCTGTCCGTTGGCCCCGATGAGTCGACCGAGCGGGAGAGGCAGTGCCACGCCGTGCTCGTCGAAGGCCAGCAGGATCGCCGAACGCAGGCGACGTTGCGTCGACCACTGGGTGTTCGGCTTGGTCTTCACCGTCATGCGCAATGTCACCTGGTGGGGTGACACCTCCTGGACACCGAGCATCTCGGGCTCACCCAGGACATCGTCGGAGACCGGCTTGCGGCCGACCACCTCCTTGGCCGCCTCCAGAGCGACCTCCTGCGCCTGATCGAGATCCGCGCTCAGCGCCACCGGCAGGTCGACCCGCGCGACCGCGTACTCCTGGCTCATGTTGCCCACACGAACGATCTCGCCGTTGCGGACATACCAGAGGGTGCCGTCGACGTCTCGCACCGTGGTGACACGCAGCCCCACCGACTCGACCTCACCCGAGGCTTCGCCGAGGTCCACGAAGTCGCCGACCCCGTACTGGTCCTCGAGCAGCATGAACACACCGGACACGAAGTCGCGGACCAGGTTCTGCGCACCGAAACCGATGGCCAGACCGACGATCCCGGCCGATGCGATGAACGGCGCGATGTTGACCCCGAGCACGGCCAGAACCGACAGCACCACCCACACCAGCAAGATGATCGAGACGGTGGACTTCAGCACCGACCCGATCGTGCGCGCACGCTGGGCCCGACGCTCCGCCACCGCGGCACTGCGCGTGGCCGACGGCGCCCGCTCGCGCAGATGCCGCAGGAGGGCCGGCTTACGGCTCGACGACTCCCCCGTGGCCGGTCGACGCGTCGCCCGGTCGATCGCGCGGTGCAGAACGAACCGCAGCACCAGGGCAACGACCACGTAGAGAACGATCCGGATCGGATTCTCGATCATCCATTCTCGATTTGTTTCCGTCCATTCGAACGCGACGTTATGAACAGTCATGCCTCACCACCGTACGGAGGCGATGCCCGACCGTCAGGCGGCACCGGAGATCAGGCCACAATGGAGTCGTGACCCGGCTCTTCTTCGACTGCGACACCGGCATCGACGATTCGATCGCGTTGCTCTACCTCCTGGCCCGTCGCGACGTCGACATCATCGGCATCGCATCCACTGCAGGCAACGTCCCCGTCGACGTCGTGACCGCGAACAATCTCGCCTGGCTCGACCTCTGCGACCGCACCGACATCCCGGTGCACACCGGCTCCCCGGTGCCGCTCGTCGCCAAGCTCATGACCACCGAGGAGACCCACGGTCCCCTGGGCATCGGCTACGCCGACCTACCGCCGACCACGACATCCGCGTCCTCGGTCGATGCGGCCGACGCATGGATCGAGGCCGCCCGGGCACACCCCGGAGAACTCATCGGGTTGGTGACCGGCCCTCTCACGTCACTGGCCACAGCGATTCGCAGAGATCCGGCGTTGCCCACCCGCCTGGCCCGACTCGTCACCATGGGCGGCGCGTTCCACGTGCACGGCAACACCACGCCCACCTCGGAGTGGAACATCGCGGTGGACCCGGAGGCGGCCGCCGAGGTGTTCTCCGCATTCGGCCGCGACGGGGCCCCGGCGCCCATCGTCTGCCCGCTCGACCTCACCGAGCAGGTCGCG
Source organism: Gordonia sp. CPCC 206044 (assembly GCF_048537895.1). Lineage (NCBI taxonomy): Bacteria > Bacillati > Actinomycetota > Actinomycetes > Mycobacteriales > Gordoniaceae > Gordonia > Gordonia sp. CPCC 206044. The sequence continues at coordinate 56,495 of NZ_JBCLVL010000008.1, read as the reverse complement.
CTGACACCCGACCATCTCGTCCGGCTCGCCGCCGCTGCCGGCAGTTCTCCGGTCGAGTGCCCCGATCCGACCGACGATCTCGGGCTGCGTTCGGCCGCCGACAACGTGCTCATCCGTCACATCGTCGACGCGATGCGGTTCTACCTCGAGTTCCATCTCGCCCACGACGAGGGGTTCATCGCACACCTGCACGATCCGTTCGCCGCGATGGTCGCCCTGACCCCCGATCTCGTCACCGGCATCCCCGCGCGCGTCGACGTCGAACTGGTCGGCAGCCACACCCGCGGGATGACGGTTGCCGACGAACGAGGGATGACCGGCGAGCCCAACGCACGAATCGCCACCGCGACCGACGTCGAAGCGGTTTTCGACGATCTCATCGAGACTCTCGCACGCTATGCGAGATCGTTTGCGTTGTCGGATGATTCGACGACCACCCTGCCGACGACCGCCGCCGAACCCGCTGCGCACGAACCCCCTGCGCAAGTCACTCCTGGGCAAGAACCTCCTGCGACGACGATCACCCAGGCGTAGCGTCGGGGCGTGACCCGACTCGGATATCAGATCCCCAATTTCACCTATCCCGGCATCGCCGCCGATCAGTTGTTCGACACCGTCGTCGCGCAGGCCCGCGAGGCCGACGCCTCGGGTTTCGACACCGTGCTGGTGATGGACCACTTCTATCAACTACCGATCCTCGGCACCCCCGACGAGCCGATGATCGAGGCGTACACCCTGCTCTCCGCGTTGGCCCAGCACACGTCGAAGGTGCGGTTGTCTGCGCTGGTGACGGGCAACACCTACCGCAATCCGACGTTGCTGGCCAAGACGGTCACCGCGCTGGACATCGTGTCCGGCGGGCGTGGACAGCTCGGCATCGGGGCCGGCTGGTACGAACTCGAACACGATTCCCTCGGTTATGAGTTCGGCACCTTCACCGATCGGTTCGAGAAGCTCGAGGAGGCGCTGCAGATCATCCTCGGAATGCTCGACGGCAAGCGGCCGAGCCTCGACGGACGGCGGTACAAGGTCTCCGACGCGCTCAACGTCCCGGCACCACTGTCGAAGATCCCCGTGATGATCGGCGGCGGCGGCGAGAAGAAGACCTTGCGCATGGTGGCCCAGTACGCCGACGAGTCCAATCTCATCTGCGCTGTCGAGGACATCGGACGCAAACTGGATGCACTCGCCGCACACTGCGAAGCCCTCGGCCGAGACCGTTCCGAGATCACCGTCAGTCTGCAGACCTCGGCATGCGTCGCACCGACGCACGACGAGGCCGTCGCCGATTTCGAGGCCTATCTGCAACGCAATCCGGCCGCGGAGGTCCGTCGCGCCGGAACCGTCGTCGGAGACCCCGACGAGGTCGCCGCGCGGTTCGCCGACCTCCTGGCGACCGGTGTGGACGGTGTCACGGTCAACGCCCCCGCCAACGGACACGTCCCCGGTCGCGTCGGACTGCTCGGACAGACTCTGGCCCCGCTGATCGGCTAGCTGTAAAACTCGGTGAGGGTGTGATCGTGTAGGCGTTGGATCGGGGTGAGGCCGCCGACGCCGCTGTGGGTTCGGTGGTGATTGTAGTGGTGGGACCCGTTGATCGCCGGATGGCCTTGTTCTTCGGGTGATGCCCGGTTTGCCGTTCGTTCAGTCTCGGGCTGGCGGGTCGCACTACTTCCAGGTCTCGCGGTCATCGACGTCGCCGCTGTAGACCCCCATGATGTCGAACTCGTGGCCCTCGTAGTTGGCGCGGGTGCATGCCCGCTGACTGAGAGGCGACCCGCGCCGGTCCTCTGGGTCAGCGGGTCTGGCCCGCCCGAGTTCGACATCTCGGAGGGCTATCCGCAACGCGTCAAAGGATTTTGGCTGACTCCGAGCGCGCGGACTCCGCGTCATCGTCCAGGACTTCGACGATGCCGAGATCCGCAAGTCGCTCCTGCTCCTCGACGGACAACGTCTGAATGCTGCCGATCCGACGGGCGACCTCCGGGCGCGCACGACGCAGGTAGAGAAACCAGCCGACGGCCACCGCGAGGAATCCGGCAAAGACGAACGGCAGTATGTTGAACGGCCATTCGGGTTGCGGGAACACGTTGTTGACGATGACATAACCGAGTCCGAGGACCGCCAGGCCCGACACCGTCGCCCGTAACGGGGTAAGTGCCTTGATGCGGTACAGCCAGATCGGGGTCGCGATGACCACCAGGAGGTAGCTCACCAGGAATCCCCAGTTGGCGACGTAGGCGCCGTACACGTCGAAGACGAGCCGACCCGCCGAGCTGAAGGTCGCCACGACAGCGAATACCAGTGCGGCGGCGCCCACCACGAGGATGCCCACCCACGGGGTGCGGTAGCGCGGATGAACACGCGTGAGCGCCGTAGGCAACGCACCCTCGTGGGCGAGGGTGAACAAGGATCGGGCCGCCGACGTCGTCACCGCGGTGACAAAGACGATGAACGCGATCGCAACCGCCGCACTGACAATCGAGTTGATCCAGGAGACACCGGTCTCGTCGGCGAGCTGCGGCAGCACCGCCTTATCGCCGTCGATTCCGTCGAAGTGCAGCACCTGCGGGTACGTGGCCAGGAGATAGAGCACGCCGATGATCAACACCACTCGGAGCAGAGCACGCGCGATGGTGCGATGCGCGTCGCGCGCCTCCGCACCCAGCGAAGCGACACTCTCGAAGCCCGCATATGAACCGACGGCGGTCACCGCGGCGACGAACGTAGAGCTGTTGCCCAGGTTGGACAGACTCCACTGCTCACCGTCGATGTGAAAGCCGTAGGCCACATAGGACGCCACGATGATTACCGCGATGGAGATGAGTGCCAGTACTTCAAAGGCGAGTTCGTACTTCGCGGCCAGCGTCGCGCCGCGCAACGGCAGATACACCGCCACGCCGACGACGATCACCACGAGCAACAGCTTGAACCATGTCGCCTCGCTGCCCAACCCGATCTCGAAGAGGAAGGAATCGACGTAGAGCACACCGCCGAGAGCGCCGGTCGTGGCGAATCCGATGTACCCCAACAACAGGCTGACACCGGCGACGAACGCGAACCCGGGACCGAGCCCGTTGCCGGTGTAGGTACCCAGCGACCCGCTCGACACCGTGCGCCGCGCCTGGAATCCGATGGTGAGGGCGATCAACAGCACGATGACGAGGCCGACGATCGCCGCCCACGCCGCGCCTTTGCCCGCTGCGGTGTACAGCGCGAACGGCACCCCGGCGATCGCGACACTGGGCGCCGCGGCGGCGAGTCCTTGCGCGAAGACGCCCCAGGAGCCGAGAGCGTTCTCCTTCAATCCGGTGGACTCCGCCGAGGTGATGTCACGGCCGCCGACCGACAACGTGCGCGCGGCCTCCGTCGTACCGGTGTCCGCAGCCGCGGTGTTCGCCCGGCCGGCCCCTGATGGTGATGGTGAAGTCTCCGCCGATGCGGTCATGACTCCCTGCTTTCTCCGGGAACCATCGATGCCCGGACACGTTGATGGGCAACGCTTCCGACGCATGGATCGTGTTCGAATGATGTGGAATCCCGAGTATGGCCGGACTCGGCTGCCGACGAACGCGTTGCGCGCGGAAAGGTTCTATCTGTCCGAATTCCGACGACGACGCTCAGAGCGCGGCGACCGGAGTCGACGACGCCGCTCGCAGATGATCACGGAGAGTGTGGGTCTCGTACTCATGCCGGTACAGCCCGCGGCGTCGCAGAATGGGGACCAGTTCGTCGACGATGACGTCGAGTCCGTCGACGAGCACGTCGGGCTGCAGATTGAATCCGTCGATCGCGCCGGAGTGGAACCAGTCCTCGATGTGGTCGGCGAGTTGCTCTGGTGTGCCAACGAATCCGGCATGCCCGGACCCCGTGTACCGCGTCTGCTTGAGGTACTCACGGACGGTCGGATTGGTTCGCCTGATCTGCGCCACGATCGACTCACGGAATCCGACGCTGCCGGCGAAGGTCTGGAGATCAGCAGGTGCGGCGAGAACCTCTTCCGGGAACGGTTCGTCGAGCTCCAGTTTCGAAGCGTCGTACCCGATGGCCTGAGACAACCAGCCGATGGAGTACGACGCCGGGCCGCGGTCGTGCAGCTCATCGCTGCGGCGGCGCGCCTCCTCCTCCGTACTGCCCAGCGAGAGCAGCAGTCCCGGCAGGATCTTGACGTCGTCGGGTGAGCGGTCGGCGTCCTGCGCGAGGCCCTTCACGAGTCGGTAGTGCTCGATGGCCTTGTCTTTGGTCAGCTCCGCGGCGAAGACACCTTCGGCGACGCGGCCCGCCAACGCGCGACCCTTGGCGGAGCCACCCGCCTGGAACAGCACCGGATGTCCCTGTTGCGAGCGAGGTATCCGCAGGCGGGTGTCGACCGAGAAGTGGTCACCGCGATGGTGGACATCCTCTTCCGTCGCTGCCGACTCCCACAGTGCGCGCACCACATCGACGAACTCGCTCGCACGCTCGTAACGGTCGTCGCGGACCGGGACGTCGGGCAATCCGAAGTTGCGGGCCGGCACAGCTCCGCGGGTGGTGACGATGTTCCACGCTGCGCGGCCACCGGACGTGTAGTCCAGCGACAGCAGACGCTCGGCGAGTTCGACGGGATCGTTGAACGTCGTCGACGCGGTGGAGACGAGCCCGACGTTCTCGGTCGCCCCCGCCACGAAGCCCCAGTTGACCGTCGGTTCCAGGTGGGCCGGATTCGCGTCGTAGGCCGGGTCGCCGAGTGCCGGGACGTCGGCGAGGAACAAGGCGTCGAGTGTCCCGCGCTCGGCAGCCGCGCCGATCCGTCGCCAGTAGCCGGGATCGACGAAGGATCGCGGAGTCAACTCGGACGACTGCCACGCTGCGGGGAGATACCCGAGAACGAGCACGTTGATCCCGAGGATGACGTGTCCGTCGCGGCGATTGGTCATGGGTACTCCTGAAAGGCGTGTCGTGGTGCCGGCCGTTGACCGGACGTAAGCGGGTGTGTCACAGCCACGGATGTGGTTGCGGAACAGGAAATGCCGCGCGCCGCGGCACTCGTGGTGCAATCGCGAGGGTCAGCGCGTCGCGCAACGGGAGCGTCGAGTCGGTCGCGGTGACACCGTCGGCCAGAAGCTGACGCGCGGCGTGGAGCAGATCGGCGACATCGACGTCGCCACCGTCGACAGCCGCACTGAGCACGGTACCGGTCGCGTCCGTCGGCACCTCGTCGCCGAGGCCGATGGCCACGATCGGCTGTCCGGCCGAGCCGATCACGAGATCGACGTCGTCGGCGACGTCCGGCACGCCGTCCGCGGCAGGGTCGCCGTACCACGCGAGGACCGACGGTCCGTGCGGCGGTTCGGGCACCGTCAACGGACCGGCGATCCGGTAGGTTTCGTCGATGTCGACGTGATCGATCTGACCGGATCGGACGAAGATCCCGGAGTCTCGTTCGCCGACAACGGACTCCAACGGCCAGCTGCGCTCCAGCGCCCGCACAGCACGTGCAGCGGACGCCACGTGGTGTGCTGCAGCGGATCTGTCGGCGACAGTGCCGGACGCCACCCACGGGTCGATGATTGCGACGTCGGAATCAGGAAGACCGAACACTGCACCGGTGCGGCCGGCCGACAGGTGGCCGAGCGAGGCGACGCGCCGTGCCAGGTTGTACGGATGGTCACGCCGTGGTGCGGCGGCCACGAGGGTGCGGGCGCTGGTCGTCCGTGCGGCGAGAACCGCAGCCGCGGCGCTGCTGTCGATGGTCGGCTGAGCCCGTCCTACGCGGCCGTCGAACCGGTCGACGCCGAGGATCGTGAACGCCAGCGGCAGCGCATCCCACTCGGCGACCAGCGTCGAGTCGTCGAGGAGTTGCAGCACTGCTCTACCGGTCAACCCCAGTGCGAGAAATGGTGCGGCCATGGTCAGTTACCCTGTCCGCCGCGGCCTGCCGCGAAGAGATTCGGGACAGGGTCGGTGCCGTTCACAAACCAGTCACCCAGGATGCGGGCCTTGTAGACGCGCGGGTTGTGTGATGCCAACGTCCGAGCGTTACGCCAGTGGCGGTCGAGGAGCTTCGTTGTCGACACCCCGGAAGCGCCGAGAGCGTCGAACACGGTGGTCGTCGCGGCGAGGGCGGCGTCGATGATGACGAGCTGCGCCTGATCGGTGGCCACCTGCGAGCTGCGGACACGGAACGACCGTTCGTCATCGTCGCCGGCGGCATGTGCTGTGGCCAGCCGATCGAGCTCGCGTGACGTCTGACGCAACGCGGCCTCCGCCGCGAACGCGTGCGCCGAGACACTTCCGATGACCTGCAGCAGTTGCGGATCCGACGACGGCACGGGATCGAGACCCTGCGGGTAGTTCCGTCCGCGGGCCTTCAGCGCCGCGATCCCGTCCCGCAGCGTGGCACGGATGATCCCCGTCAGGACGGCGAGGATCGCCACTTGATAGAAGTGGCCCTGGTAGACGAACCGCTCGCTGACGGGAAAGACGTCGCCCTCCTCTGCGGGCACGTCGACGTAATTGGCGCTGCCACTGGCCGTCGTCTGCTGGCCGAAGCCGGTCCAGTCGTCGATCAGATCGACACCCGGATCGTTGCGGCGGACGAGAGCCGTCAGCAGTGCGCCGTCGTCGGTGCGGCCGATGACATCGAGCCAGTCGGCGAAGAGACTACCGGTGGCATAGAACTTGGCGCCGGTGACACGGTAGTCGTGACCGGCGGGCCGGATCGTCGTCGCCATCGCGGCCAAAGTTCCGTTGTTGGCCTCGGTCCACCCTCCGCCGACGAACTCTCCCGCGAGAAATCGCTCGATCCACCGGTCGTTGGCCGCCGACTGCGGTGCGTTGAGACGGTCCTCCACGAATGCCAGATGGTTGCGCCAGACATGTGCGACGTTGGCGTCGGCCTCGGCAAGGTCCGCCAGGATCGCGAAGGTCTGTTCCAGCGACGCCCCGAGTCCGCCACGCGCAATCGGTATCCGGATGCGCCCCAACCCGGCATCCTTCAGCCATTGCACCTGCTCGTGCGCGAACTCTCGGTTGCGTTCACGTTCGGTGTTGCCCTCCGCGATCCGGGCGAAGACCGGCTCGAACTGCTCGTCGAGTTCGTCGTCGGTGGCCGTCGCGGGCCGCAGGTAGACCGGCGCGATCGGCGCGTCGATGTCGGTCATGGTGGTCACTTCCTGTCGAGAGTTGTTGTGATGCAGCGCCACATGCCGCAGCGTCTGGGTGAGGGCGGGTCAGAACACGGTCCCGGAGAACGGGAGTCGGTGCGTGCCGAACAGGACGTCGAGGCGGCGGACAGCGTCGACGCGGTGCTCGACGACCTGCCCGACCGCGGCCAGGTTCCGCCACCGGGTGCCGCCCAGGTAGGTGGCGCCGAGTGCCGCGACACCGACGGTCACGTCGGGGTCTGCGGCCACGCGGAGCACCGACTTCGGGCCGATCTCGTAGACACCGGAGTTCGTGGGCAGCTGCGGATCGTCGACGGCGACGACGACCGGGTCCTCCTCGGCGTAGGTGCGTGCCGCGAGCGCCGCCTCCACGTCGACGAGTCGCAGCCAGGTCTCGTCGTGCTCAGGGCCCAGGTCGACGGCGCGGCGGTCGCCGACAGCGAGGGCGATCGGATCGTCCAGTGCCACGGCATCGACGGCGACCACATCCACCAGATCGAGGGAGAGCAGGTGCCGCCACAGTCCGGCACGGGCGTCGTCGTCGACGGCGATGAAGTCCGACACGGTCACCGTCCGTGACCTGCTGCCGAACCAGTGCTCCGGGTCCTCCGGCCGATACACCACGTACCCGTCGTCGACCCCGTTCGTATTGTGCACCGCGACATACACACTGGCGGAGTCACTCGCTCGCCGGATGCGTTGCAACTCCCACCACCCGTCCGGGCGGATGATGGTGCCGGTCGAGTCGACCCGGTCGGCGATCCCGGAGAGGAGTTCGGTGGTCACCGCACCGTCCACTAGACGGACCTGCCCGCGGTCAGGCAGCGTCGGTCGCAACCGGGCGCGTCGGAGATCCACGCGGACCGACCGCGCCGACGACGCGACGCCGTAACCGAACTGCTCGTAGATGACCGCCTCCGAGGCGCGGAGGGTCGCGACGATCTCCCCGCGACGGGCGAAGTCGTCGAACTGGGCGGCGATCAGCCGACGCAGAATCCCCTGGCGGCGGTGGGTCGGCAGCACGCCGATATGGGTGACCGCGGCGTGTGGCACGTGCGCACCGCCAGGGACGACGAGCCGACTGGTGTACGCGTCGGCCCCGCCGACGACCACGCCGTCGTCGACGGCCCCGATGAAGCGGCCGGGTTCGGTGATGGCGGTGGCGTCGACGTCCCAGGCGGGGAGTCCGACCATCGAACGGAAGAAGGCGCTCAGCGCCGACCTCACCTCATCCGGCGTCGACAGTGTGCGGATCTCAACGCTCATTCCGACGAGTATCGGCGCGAGCCTGGGCGAGATCGAGCGTTTCACCCGCGGCGATTTCATCGGAAGAATCGGGAATCGACAACTGCCGGACCCATGGGAAAGGAACTGTGTGACAACCGAACATCACCTTCGAGATCAGATCCGCTATTCCGGCGACTCAGACATTCGATCACGTTGAACCGAAGAGGTGCCGATGGGCACACGCCCACCGTAGGGTCAGCCACCGACGTGCGCCGTCGACAATCGCCGGCGCCAATCACGAGGAACGGCCCCACAGATCATGCGAATCGAACGTATTCGTCGGCGCGGCGTCGTCGGCGCCGTACTCGCTCTGACGGTCGCCGTCGTCGCGACCGCCTGCGGCGGCGGAAGCGGCTCAGTGACATCGAAGAACCCTGCCGACACACTGGTCGTCGGCTTGTACACCGAGCCGACCGCGATCGATCCGCAGCGCGAATACTTCTGGGAGACCTTCCGTGCCTCGCGCAACATCTACGAGCCGCTCGTGCAGGAGGTGCTGTCGACCGATCAAGGCGTGACGAAACTGGCGCCCGGTCTCGCGACGGCGTGGCGGTCCAACCCCGATGCCACCACATGGACGTTCGACCTGCGGCGCGGGGTGAAGTTCCACGACGGCACCGACTTCGACGCGGCCGCACTGGACTTCAACGTCAAGCGCTTCAGCGATCCGTCGTTCGAGTTCTACGACGAGAAGAGTGCGGCGATGCTGAAAGCACGGTTCAGCGACCTCAAGAGCACCCGCATCGTTGATGACCACACCTACCAGTTCACCTTCAATCGGCCCTACCTGGGATTCCCGCGACTGCTCGCCCAGTCCATCGGCTCGCCGCTCGTATTCAGCGCGGCCGCGCTGCGGCAGTACGGCAACGACGGACTGTCGGAGCATCCGACGGGTACCGGCCCCTACCGGTTCGTCGAGCGAAAGATCAACGACCACATCACGCTCGACCGCAATGACGCCTACTGGGGTGAGGCACCGCAGCTGAAACGCCTGGTGTTCCGGACGATCCCGAACAACCAGAGTCGGCTGGCCGCCTTCCAGAGTGGCGAGATCGACATCCTGACGCGCGTGCAACCCACCGACGTAGAACTGCTCGAGCGTCAGGGTGCGTCGGTGCCGAAGGGCACCGCGGCGCAACTCGACTACGTCTCCTTCCTGTTCGGCAACCGTTGGGCGCAGAACCCGCAAGTGCGCGAGGCCGTCTCGCTCGCCATCGACCGCCAGGGTCTGGCCGACAACATCTACTCCGGCCACGCACAACCACTCTGGTCGTTTCTGAATCCCGGCAACGAGGCCTACGACCCGAATCTGCGTAACTACTCCTACGATCCGGACCGCGCACGGCAGGTGTTGTCCGGAGCCGGGCTCGGCAATGGGCAGGTGTCGTTCAACATCATCGCCGACCTCGCCGGCCAGCCCGAGGCGGAGGCCATCTCCACGAACCTGAAGGCCGTCGGGATCAACGCGCCCGTCGTCGCCCTCGAGCGAGGCAACTACTCGTCGCGCATCTCCAATCCGCAATCCGACGACGGCTTCCACCTCGGCGAATACGGCGGCACCTACCCCGAGTGGGCACTGGAGGGATTCAACTCGACGGTCCTGGCCAACGGAGGTGAACGCTACGTCGATTACCCGGCGATCACCCGTGCACTCGACACCGCGCGCTACACCAGCGACCCGAACACGCGAATCGTCGACTGGCAGAACGCCGACAAGGTGATCGCCGCGGACCACGCGGTCATCCCGACGGTGAACTTCACCCGCTACTACGCGATCTCGCCCCAGGTTCGCGGCTTCGTCTGGCCCAACACGAACTGGTACGACCTCGGACCGGTGTCGAAGGAGAGCTGATGTCGACCACCCTGATCCAGACGGACGCCGACGTCGGCGCCGACGAGCCCGATGCACCCCAATCGCGCGCCGTCGAACCGACCGGTCGCTGGGATACGGTGCGGGCCGCGGCCCGTCGGCACCGCCTGGCGCTTCGGATTCTCGGTCGGGTGCTTCTTCTGGTCCCGGTGCTGTTCGTCATCTCGATCCTGGTGTTCCTGCTCGGAAAGGCGAGTCCAGGAGACCCCATCAAGGCCAGCCTGCACGGCGTCCTGTCGCCGGATGCAGTTGCCGACCTCCAACAGGCGTACGGGCTGAACGACGGACTGGTCGCCCAGTACCTCGACTGGGTGTCGAGTCTGTTCACCGCAGGCGGCGGCCGGTCGATCATCAACGGCTCCAACGTGTTCGACACACTGGGAACGGCGTTCGTGAACACGTTGATCCTCACCGCCGCCGCGGTGTTCGTATCCGTGGTGTTCGGGGTGCTGATCGGAACCGTTGCGGCGCTCAATCACAACCGCTTCGTCGACCGCGCCATCATGCTGCTGGTGCAGATCGGTTCGAACCTGTCGGTCTACTGGTTCGGTCTGATCCTGATCTGGCTGTTCGCTTTGCAGTGGAAGGTGCTGCCTGCCACCGGCATGCGCGACCTCGCCGGCGACGGCGGTGCCGCCGACCTCGTGCACCACCTGATCCTGCCCGCGTTCTCCGCGGCGCTCATCTCGATGCTGATCCTGGCGCGATTCGCACGGGCGGGCGTGATCGAGAGCCTGGAATCGGACTACATCCGGACCGTGCGCAGCCAAGGCCTGCCGCAGTGGCGAATCCTGACCAAGCACGTCGGCCGCAACGTCGCACCGATCATCGTCACGACGACGGGTCTGGAGATCGGCACTCTGCTCAGCGGCGCGGTGTTCGTCGAGTTCGTGTTCAGCTGGCCAGGCGTCGGCACCGACCTGATGAACGCCATCAGTGCCCACGACTACCCCGTCATCCAGGGCGGCGTCATGTTGGTGACGGTGGTGTTCGTACTCGTCAACCTGGTCACCGACGTCATCGCCGATCTGCTCGACCCCAGACTCAGGAGCTGATGTGACGATCTCGGACGATCAGGAGAAGACGGCCGACATCGGTGGGGGCGTGTCGTCGTCGGCCACTCGACGGTGGAATCGCCCTGCATGGACCTACCATCGACAGTTGGTTCTCGCGGTCACCGTGCTGACGCTGGTGATCGTGGTGTCTGCTCTGGCACCGTGGCTCGCTCCCTTCGATCCGACGGTCGGGGACCCGGCGTCGCGGTATCTCCAACCCGGCTCGGACGGACATCTGCTCGGCACTGACGAGCAGGGTCGCGACATCCTGAGTCGTCTCATCTGGGGCGGTCGGGCCACGATCGTCCCGACCGCGATCGCAACCTCGGTCGCCGTGCTGATCGGCTCCGCCATCGGACTCCTGGCCGGCTGGTCGCGGTCGTGGGTGTCGTCCGGGGTCATGCGGATCATCGACATCCTGTTCGCGTTCCCGGTCGTCATCGTCGCCTTCGCGCTGGCCGAGGTGATCGGGATGGGCGTCTGGGTGGTGGCCTCCGCAGTGGTGTTCGCCGCGGTCCCCTACGTGACGCGGATCGTCTACGCCGAGACGCGACGCCAGCGCGAGCTGGAGTATGTCGAGGCATCCATCGGGCTGGGCGCATCATCGTGGACGATCCTGCGTTCGGAGATCTTGCCGAACGTGGGTGCGACCATCATCGTGTATTGGACCAGTCTCATCGGCATACTGATCGTGTTGGCGTCGAGCCTCAGTGCACTGGGCATTGGCGTGCAGCCACCCACGCCCGATTGGGGGCGGATGGTCGCCGAAGGTGCAAAGGTCCTGATCTCGGGCAGCCCGTTCGTCGCGATCGTCCCGGGAGTCGCGATTCTCATCGTGGGCCTCGCCTTCAACTGGCTCGGCGACGGCCTCCGTGACGTGCTCGACCCCCGCTGGAGCGCACACCGATGACGACCACACATGAATCACGTTCATCCGCAGAGACTTCCGACGCGCGCCCACTGCTGCGTGTCGACGGCTTGTCGGTCCGCTTCCCGAATCGGACCGGGGGCGTCGACGCGGTGTCGGACCTCTCCCTCGACCTGACGACCGATCGCGTGCTCGCCCTGGTCGGCGAATCGGGATCGGGCAAGAGCGTCACCGCGTCCGCGATCGCGGGCCTGCTCCCAGCCAGTGCTCGGCCCGAGGTGACCGGGTCGATAGAGCTCGGTGGCCACCAGATCATCGGCGCCGCCGAACGTGATCTGAACAGGCTGCGAGGCAAACGGATCGGCACGATCTTCCAGAACCCGGCGACGTCGTTCGACCCGTCGTTCACCATCGGCAACCAGCTCGTCGAACTGATCCGACTCCACCGACCGGTGGCTGGGCGCGACGCTCTGACGCTGGCAGCTGAGTGGCTGGAGCGGGTGGGCATCCACGATCCGCACCGCGTGCTCGACAGTTATCCGCATCAGTTGAGTGGCGGTATGCGACAACGGGTGATGATCGCGGTCGCATGCCTACCCGAGCCCGATCTGCTGATTGCCGACGAACCCACGACCGCACTGGATCCGACGCTCTCCACTCAGATCCTGGATCTGATCGACGGTCTGCGGCGCGACCTCGGCATGGCCGTGCTGTTGGTGACGCACGACTTCGGCGTGGTGGCACGGCTCAGCGACACCGTCGCGGTCCTCCGCCATGGGCGTCTCGTCGAGTCCGGCGCCACCGCCGCGCTGCTCGCGAATCCGCAGCACGAGTACACGCAGCGTCTCATCGCCGCGGTGCCCGAACTCTCGACCGACGCTCATCTCGTGGCGCGTGACCTTTCGTCGGCCGATCCGTCGTCCGCGGCGGTGATCGACGAGGTATCGAAGGTGTTCCACGCCAAAGGGAGTCGGACGAGCGACTTCGCCGCGCTACAGGATGTGTCCATCCGCGTCGACCGGGGTCGGACTCTCGGGTTGATCGGCGAATCAGGCTCTGGGAAATCGACATTGGCACGCATCCTGGCCGGCATCGAACCCGCCTCCAGCGGGACGGTCACCCTACATCGTGACGACCGTGAGATCGAGGTCTCGCAGCTGGGTCGCGCAGACCGGGCACGTCACGTCCAGCTCGTCTTCCAGGATCACGGCAGCGCACTCAACCCCCGCATCCGGGTCGGCGAGCAGATCACCCGGCCCATCCGCCGTCTCGGAATAGCCGCGAACACGTCTGCTGCCAGACGCCGCACCGACGACCTCCTCGACCTGGTCGGGCTCGAACCCGCCGCCATCCGGGACCGCTACCCCCATCAACTCTCCGGGGGTCAGCGGCAACGCGTCGGCATCGCCCGCGCGCTCGGGGTCGAGCCGGCGTTGGTGATCCTGGATGAACCCACGTCGGCGCTGGACGTCACCACACAGGACGAGATCCTGCACCTGCTCGCCGATCTCCGCACGACGACGTCTGTCACCTACCTGCTCATCGCGCACGACCTAGCCGTCGTCCAGGCCTTCGCGGACGACGTGGTGGTCCTGGACCGAGGTCAGGTCGTCGACCGGTTCGATTCCCGCGACTTCCGAACGCCCGACCGCGATCCCGTCACCCAGCGGCTCGTGGATGCCGTGTTGCCGCCGCGGCCCACGCGGATCAGCCGGGAGCCTTCCGGCTGATTCCCTCCCACGCTCGGTTGTTAGCGAACGGCGCCACGGGCGCCTGACTCATCGAGTCGAGCGCACTCTTGCCCGGCCCGTAGAACTCGGTGGACACACCGCCGCCGCCCGTGCCGATCGAGGTGACCTGGAGGTTACGACCAGGTCCTTGGGCCCGAAGGTGCGCGATCCACCGGAAATCTGACACCCCCTCTGGCGAGTTCGGCTAGCTGGAAATCTGTCAGTTGTTCTGCGCTGCCACCAGGTCGAGGGCTATGTCAACGATCATGTCTTCCGGTCCACCGCAGAGGCCGCGGCTGCCAACTTCGACGAGGATGTCTCGTGTCTCGAGTGAGTACGTCTGCGCCGCCCGTTCGGCGTGGCGTAGGAAGCCGGAGTAGACACCGGCGTATCCGAGGGTCAGAGTCTCGCGATCAACGCGTACGGGTCTGTCCTGGATGAGGCGGATGATGTCGTCGGCTGCGTCATGGAGCGCGAACAGATCGCAGGAATGGTCCCACCCGTGGAGATTCGCGACGGTGATGAACGCTTCGATGGGACAGTTGCCTGCGCCGGCGCCGCGCCCAGCGAGTGAGGGGTCTACGCGGGTGGCCCCCTCTTCGACTGCGGCGATGGAGTTCGCGACTGAGAGTGAGAGGTTGTCGTGTGCGTGGGTTCCGATCTTGTACTAGCCCGCCTCCCGGGACGACACCGGATCGGTGGGTCGGTCGGTGGGTGCACCGGGTGATGCGACCGACACGAGTGCCCGGTCATCGCTGATCGCCCGCACGATCTCACCGGAGCGAACTGCCAGGTTGGAGAGCAGCGTCGACGTGAGCCCGTGAGTGTGCTCGGAATTGCCCTGGACGAAGATCTCTCCACCGATCGTGTCGGAGGTCTCGACGCGATAGTGCCGATCGAGCACCGGGCGACCATGGCGGTCTTCGATGCATTCGTCGGCGAGTGTCCCGATCATCGCCGACAACGGCGTGGGTTCGAACCCGGTGGCGAACACGACCGCATCGCAGTCGAGGAGGGTCTCGGATCCGTTGAGCCGGTGTGCGACACGCAGCGCTGCCGCGTCCGCGCTCTGGTCGAGGCCGATCACCTCCGAGGCCCCGTGCACGAAGAAGCGGCGATGTCCGCTGACGTGTTCGGCGTACTCCCGCCGGTAGAGGTCCTCGATCAGCACCGGATCGACCGCCGAATAATTGGTGCTGCGGTGATACTGCAACAGCCGTTCGCGCCATGCCGGTGCGGCCGTGAAGTATTCGTCCACCGCGTCGGCATCGAAGATGCGGTTCGCGTAGGGGCTGTCGTCGGCGGGCGTGTATCCGTACTTGGAGAACACCGCGTGTACCTCGGCGTCGGTCTCCTCGTGCAGATATGCCGCAACCTCGGCCGCACTCTGACCGGCACCGACCACCGCGAAACGACCGTTGGGCCGGCTCGGCAGCTCGGCGAACCGATGCAGCATCTGATGGTTGTGGAACACGCGAGGGCCTGCCGAGACGCCTTCCGGGAGCTTGGCACGTAATCCACCACCCAACACCACATTTCGCGCCCGGGTGACACCACGTCCAGGCGTTGCGACCTCGAAGTGGTCATCGACCCACCGCACCGAGGCGACCTCGGTGCCGTAGTCGACGGGGACGTCGACACGGTCGGCCGCCCAGCTCAGATAGTCGTGGAACTCCGAACGCAGCGGGAAGAAGTCTTGCCGATTGATGAAATGAGTCAGCCGCCCCCGCTCGGCCAGATAGTTCAGGAAGGTGTACTCGCTGCGCACGTTCCGTTGGCTGACAAGGTCTTTCAAGAACGACACCTGCATGGTGGTGCCGGGCAGGAGCATGCCTGAGTGCCAACCGAATTCGTCCTTCTTCTCGAAGAACTGCGCCGAGATCCGTTCGCCCGGCTGCGCGGTCAGATTGTGCTCCTCGACGGCGATCGCAAGAGCGAGATTGGATGGTCCGAAGCCGATGCCGACGATGTCGATCACCGGGGAGTGGTTGCGCAAGCGTTGCTCCTCTGCGTCGTTGTGCGCTTCAGGGCCCGTCATGGCGGCCTCCACTCGGGCCCCGGTGCGGGACACTGCAGGTTCGCCAGACAGTAGGTAAGTCTATCCTCATCTGGATATCGGTCATTCAGGGCCCTCGTTCGGTATCGATTGTGGTCGTCTGTAAGTCGGGAACGTTTGCGGCCAGGGGAATCTCGGCGACGGGGATCTCGGGAACGGCCGCGGACTCGAACCTGGAGGTCGCATAGAGCAGCATCGGGCCGGCCATCGCCGACGTCACCAAGGCCATCAGAACGATCACGGCATAGACTTCCTCGCCGAACACCCCGAGCTCGAGACCAGTAGTGGCCAGGATGATCTCGACCACACCCCGAGCGTTGAGGCCTGCGCCGAGGGCAGCCGATTCCCATCGGGACACCCCGACCAGACGTGCGCCGACGTAACCGCCGCCGAGTTTGCCGACGACGGCCACGATCACGACGATCACGGCGAGCAGCAGCGTCCCCCGGTCACCGAGCTCCGTCACGTCCAGGTGCATGCCCGCGGTGACGAGAAAGACCGGTGCGAGAACGACAGTCGTCACGGTCTGTAGCGGATTCAGGACGCTTCCGCCGCGTCGGCCGACCAGCACGCCCGCAAGGAAGGCCCCGAGGGCCGACTCGAGGTGTAGCGCATCGGTGAGGGTCGCACCCGCGACGATCACGATCACCGCGAGCGCACTGACGTAGAGTCCGTGAGCCGATGTCTCGAGTCGGTCGAACAACCGGCGCACCAACGGTCGCAGCAGGAAGGTCGCGGCGATCGCCGCGACGACGTAGGTCACCGTCAACGGCAGCTGCCACCCCCGCAATCCCACGGTGGTCATCGCGGAGACCACCGCCAGCAACACCCAGGCGGCGATGTCGCTGAGCGTGCCTGCGGACAACACGACCTGCCCCACCTCGCGGCGCAGCAGTCCGGTGTCGGTGAGTATCTTCGCGATCACCGGCAGAGCACTGATCGACATCGCTGTCCCCAACAACAGCACAAATGCTGCGGTCGTCGCCTCTGTTCCGTGAAAGCGTTGCGGTACAGCGAATCCCACGCCCACACCGAGCGCCAACGGGATCGTGAACGACCAGACGCCCACGGACGCGACCACTCTGGATCGCCGACGCAGCACGCCCATGTCGAGTTCGGATGCCGCCAGACCGACGAGCAGCAGCACACCGAACTGCCCCACTCCGCTCACCAGAGAGTTCGGTGCGCCACCGTCGGGGAACAAGGCGTCGTGGGCGGCCGGGAACATCCAGCCGAGCAATGACGGCCCCAACAACACGCCCCCGATGAGTTCACCCACCATGGCCGGCATCCCGAGCCGCCGCGCCACGAGTCCCATGAGCAACGCGATCGCGAGGACGATCGCGAGCTGGGCCAACATCATCGGTTCCGTGTCGATGCCACCCGATCGCCCGCGACCACGATCACACCGTGGCCGTCGCGGGCTCGGCCCAGGCCAGCCCGTCCGCGGACGGCACCAGGCCGCCCTCGAGCAGTGGCGGCTCGATCGAGCCCTCGCCCACTGCTCCCCGGGCCTGGAAGGCGTTCATCTCCTCCATGACGTCTCGCACGACCGGCGCATTGAACATGTGACCCATCCGCTGACCGGAATCGGTGTCCATGCCACCTGTCTTCTCGGTCGCCTCGGTCAGTGCCTTCGTCGACGCGGCGAACTTGGCGACGACCTGATCGGGATCGGTCAGCACGTCCTCGCCCGAGAAGCCGCCTGCCACCAGGGACACGAAGGCCGACACGTCCGTGCGGTCGAGTTCGGTCACCTTGCGGGCCTTCCAGAAGTACGAATCCTCGGACTGCTCCATGTCGTAGAACGCCGAGAGGAACTCGTAGAACACCGCGTACTCACGCCGGTAGCGGCCCTCGAACTCACCGAAGGCCCTCTCCTCGGACATGGTGCCACGCAGCACGCTGTTGATCGAACGTGCCGCCAGCACACCCGAATACGTCGCGAGGTGGACGCCGGTGGAGAAAACCGGATCGATGAAGCAGGCGGCGTCACCCACCAACACCATGCCGTTGCCCCAGAACGTCGTGTTGGCGTACGAATAGTCCTTGCGCATCCGGATCTCGCCGTAGGTGCCTTCTGTGACGCGCGTGGCATCCGACAACATGTCCTTGACGATGGCGCAGCGATCGATGTAGCCGCGCAGGGTCTCCTCCTGCGCATTGAGCGTGTCCGCCTTCTCTTTCGAGATCACCGCGCCGACGCTGGTCAACTCGTCGGTCAACGGGATGTACCAGATCCAGCCCTCGTCGAAAGCCGCACACAGGATGTTCCCCGAGTCCGGCGCGGGCAGGCGTTTGCCGTTCTCGAAGTAACCGAAGACGGCGACGTTCTGGAAGAAGTCGCTGTACACCCGTTCGCCGCCTGCATATTTCGACAACCGGGTGGTGTTTCCCGAGGCATCCACGACGTACTGGGCGCGCACGTGGTGTTCGACGCGGTCCCCGTCGACGTAGCGGACACCGACGACACGTCCGTTCTCGTCCTGTTCGGTGCCGTTGACCCGGCAGTTCTGACGCACGTCGACACCGGACTCGGCGGAGTGCTCGAGGAGGATCTGATCGAACTTCATCCGCTCGACCTGGTAGGCGTAGGAGCCCTCGCCGGCGAACTCCGGCGAGATCGCGAACAGGAAGTTCCACGGCACCGGGTTCTTGCCCCATCGGAAGCTGCCGCCACGCTTGTGCATGAAGCCGGCCTGTTTGATCTTGTCGTCGACCCCGAGGAGCCGGCACACACCGTGAATCGTGGACGGCAGCAACGATTCCCCGATCTGGTATCGCGGGAACGTCTCCTTCTCCAGCTGGACGACGCGGTGCCCGCTCTTGGCCAGCAGCGTGGCAACGGTCGAGCCGCCGGGTCCGCCGCCGACGACCACGATGTCGACCTGCTCGGTCTCGGGTGATGTCATGGTCAGGCCTCCTGGTTCGTCGCGACGGGCGCCGTGTCTGCATTCAGTTCTCGAACCCATGCCCCGACAACGGGATTCGATGCGAGCGCGACGAGGTCGGCCTTGACCGCACCGGCCGCCCGCCATCGCTCGATGAGCGACATCAGCCGCACGGAGTCCAGGCCTACGTCGAGCACGTTGGTCTCATCGCCGATCTCGTCCGTCGAGATCTGCAGGATCTCGGCGATGTCGCTGATGATCCGATCCCTCGTCAGGGTCGAGCCAGTCGTCGCCATGTGGTGATTTCCTCTTTTCCATTATTCGTGGAGAGCTATTTGGCAACCCCGGAACCGCGGTGATCCTGGCACGAAAGGCGGATCATCCTCGCGCTATCCGAACATCGCTTAGCCTAACCTTTGTTACCAGTGCACACTTTCATCGTTGGCCTGCGTTGCGCAAGGGGGCACGCGGATTCCCTAATCGGTTCGTGATGATTAGGCTATCTGTTGTGAGTATCCACTTGGCTCAGCCAGCTTGTGCAGTCGACCCCGCCTGCGGCCCGGGAGGGCTCATCTGATGGGCGGCGCACGGTCGGTCCTGATCGACATCTCACCGTTGCGCGTGAGCGCACCTTTCCGACGGATCTTCGTGGCCCGCCTGATCTCGTTGATCGGCATCGGCCTGTTGCTGGTGTCGGTGCCGGTGCAGATGTTCGACCTGACGAACTCTTCTGCCCATGTGGGTGCGGCGAGCGCGGTCACCGGGATCACCACCTTCGTCGGAATGTTGATCGGCGGTTCGCTCGCCGACCGCTTCGATCGCAAGCGGCTGATCCTGATCGGCCGCAGCGCGGCGGCGGTGTGTTTCGCACTGTTGGCGATCAATGCGTTCGGCACGATCCCCGGCACCCCGTCGGTGGTCGCCCTCTACGTCGTCGCCGGCGTCAACGGATTGATCGGCTCGCTGTCCACCTCGGCGTTGATGGCCGCGGTACCGACGCTGATCCCGCGCGACAAGCTCGTGGCCGTCGGAGCGCTCAGCTCGCTGACGGTACGGATCGGGTCCGCCGTCTCCCCCGGTATCGCCGGATTCATCATCGCGGGTGCCAGGGTCGAATGGGCCTACGTGGTGGCCGCGGTGCTGGCGAGCATGACCGCGCTGATCTTGCTGGGTCTGCCGTCCATGCCACCGAGCGCACCCCTGTCCGGTGACGAGCCCGCGAATCCCGACCGCGCCGCGCCGAAAGAATCGTTGATCACGTTCATCCTCGGCCAACGCGTCGTCGCCGGGGTGATGGTCGTGGGAGTGCTGGCGATGGTGGGGGCCGGAGTCGTCGCGCTGCTGCCCGCACTGGTCGCCGAGAGGTTCGCATCCGACGCCCGCGCAACGGGTCTGCTGTATGCGGCAGTTGCCGCCGGCGCCATGATCGCCGCACTCACCAGTGGCTGGCTGGCGCGTGTGCAGCGGCCCGGGCGGTTATTGCTCGGCGCCCTCAGCGCGGCGTTCGTCGTGCAGATCCTGTTCGGCCTGGCGCCGGTGGCCTGGTTGGCGATCGGGCTGCTGATGGTGATCGGCTTCGTCGAGGCGATCCAGGAAGTGTTGCGCTACGCCATCATCCAGCGTCACACCCCCGGCCCGATGCTCGGCCGTGTCAACGGGATCTGGATGGCACAGGAGGTCGGCGGCGTCACCGTCGGCGCCCTGGTGGCCGGCGTTTTCGGCACCATCTGGGTGGCATCGGACGCCATCGTGTACTACGGCATCACCATGGTCGTGCTGTCGGTCGTGGCGGCCGTCGCGCTGCGGTCGCTGGCCGCGGTACGCAAGGAAGCTGCGCCCGCGGCCGAGACGACCCACGCGGGTCGATCAGCCGGCCAGTAGCTCGCGCAACTTCCGACGACTGACCTTGCCGACGCCGGTTTCCGGGAATGCCTCGATGACCTTCACCATGTCGGGCAGCTTCCACTCGGCCAGACCGGCCTCTCGGACGAACTGACGGATTCCCGCGAGGGTCGGCGGCTCTTGCGGGTCGGCCGGGATCACGTACGCACAGGTACGTTCACCGAGGTAGGGGTCGGCCACGGCGACGACGATGGCGTCACGCACGGCGGGGTGGGCCAGCAGTTCCTCCTCGAGCTGCTCGGCCGAGACCTTCTCCCCACCGCGGTTCACCCGATCGCCGCCGCGCCCTCGCACGACGAGATTGCCGAGCTCGGACAGCTCGACGACGTCACCGGTGCGATACCAGCCGTCCGGTGCGAAGGAGTCGGGACTCGCGTCGTTCCAGTACGACCGGATCGTATAGGGCCCTTGGGTTTCCAAGAAGCCACTGCCCTCGGTGACCGGATCTCCGTCCTCGTCGACGATGCGCAGTAGGTCCTCGTCGGACATCGGACGCCCCTGGGTGGTGCACACCTCGTCGAGCGGATCGTCGAGTCGTGTGTAGCAGACCAACCCTTCTGCCATCCCGAACACCTGCTGGAGGGTCACACCCAGAGCCGGGCCGATCCGCCGGGCCAGTTCGTCCGGGCAGCGCGCCCCGCCCACCTGAACGGTCCGCAGCGACGACAGATCGAAGTCGGTGCCCCGTTCGGCGGTCTCGGTCCACAATCTGGCCAGCGGGGGCACCAGGCCGAGCATGGTCACCCGTTCGCGCTGCACGAGCTCCCACGCGACGAACGGCGTCGGAGACTCGGTGAGCACCACTGTTGCCCTCGCGTACAGGGCGCCGAGGATGCCCGGTGAGCTCATCGGGAAGTTGTGCGCGACCGGCAACGCCGCCATGTAGACGGTCTCGGCGGTGACGCCGCAGAGTTCGTTGCTGCGCCGGATGCTGTAGAGGTAGTCGTCGTGCGTGCGCGGGATCAGTTTGGGTACGCCCGTGCTGCCCCCGGAGAGCTGCAGGAACGCGAGATCGCCGGGAGCGGCCCGGCCGTGGTCGACGGGTTCGGCCCACAGTGCCTCGAGGTCGTCGACGTCGATCAACTGCCGGACCGAGTCGACCTGTGCGGCAACGGTCTCCGCGAGGGCACGGTGGTCGTAACCCTCGTACACGCGTGGCGAGATGATCGCGACCGCCCCGGACGATCGGGCGATGCCGACCAGTTCGGCCTCCCGGTGTGCGGGCAGACCGAACACGGGGATCGCCCGCATCCGGAACAGTGCGAACACGATTTCGACGTAGGCGACCCGATTGGGGATCTGTAACAGCACGCGGTCGTCGGGTGCGATCCCCGACACGGCGAGGCCGGCGGCGAGACGGTCGACCCTGTCGTTCAATTCGGCGTAGCTCAGGCGGCGATCGATGTCCACGACGGCCGTACGGTCGGCCGAATCCTCGGCACGTGCACGTAGGACGTCGTCGAACGTCTCTCCCTGCCATAAGCCCAGCGCACGATAGCGATCAGCGAGTTCTTGGGGCCAAGGGGAAACTTTCACGACAGGTGAGGCTACCCTAATGTCGTGGCTATTCCTTCGATCAACCCCTATGACATCCCCCGTGGACCGTTCCCTGCCCGTGTCGACTGGACTCTCGAGGCGCCACGCACCGCCCTGTTGATCCACGACATGCAGCGATATTTCATCGATGCCTTCCGGCTCGATCAGGAACCGATGGCAACGGCTCTGCCGAACATGGTGCGCATCCGCGAAGCGTGCGAGGCCGCCGGTGTGCCGGTCATCTACACCGCACAACCCGGAGACCAGCATCCGTCACGTCGCGGCATCCTGGCCGACTTCTGGGGCGCAGGCCTCGACACCGGCCGGGACGAAGAGATCGTCCCCGAACTCGATCCGCGTCCCGGTGACATCAAGGTCACCAAGTGGCGCTACTCGGGCTTCCAGCGCACCGACCTGCGCCAACTGCTCGGACATCACGGCCGCGATCAGCTGATCGTCGTCGGCGTCTACGCGCACATGGGTTGCATGATCAGCGCCACGGAGGCGTTCATGAGCGATGTCGCCCCGTTCTTCGTCATCGACGCCCTCGGCGACTTCAGCCGCGACGAACACGAGATGGCGGCGAACTACATCGCCAAGCGCGCCGGGCTGGTACTCACCACCGACGCGGTGATCAAGTCGCTGGCCGCCGGCACCACCACCGCCACCACCGAGATCGCCGACGCCGCGGTCGCCTCCGGTTCGGCCCGGTGACCGAGCACGGCGTCGCCGGGATCGCGGGGAAGACCGCCGTGGTCACCGGGGCGACCGGCGGCATCGGGCGTGCCGTCGTGGCGGCGCTGGAGGCCGCGGGTGCACAGGTCGACGGGTGGGACGTCTCCGGCGACGGCGTGCGGTCAGTGGACGTCACCGACCGTGCCGCGGTGCACGACGCCTGGCATGCCCTCGAGGACGCCCACGGGCCGGTCGACCTGGTGGTCAGCGGTGCCGGAGTGCTCTGCGACGACTGGGACCGGTGTCTGGCCGTCAACGCCACGGGCGTCCGCAACCTCCTGGACACGGCGGTGACCGCGATGGCGCCGCGTGGACACGGCAGTGCCGTGGTGATCTCCAGCAACGCAGGAGCGATCCCCCGCGCCGCGATGGCTCCCTATGCCGCCTCGAAGGCCGCGGCCACCTCGTATGCACGCAGCGTCGGACTCGCCGTCGCCCGCGACGGGATACGCGTCAACATCGTCTCCCCCGGCTCGACCGACACACCGATGCTGCGCGGGATGTGGACATCCGACGATGATCGAGACGCCGTGTTGGCCGGCGACCCGGAACAGTTCCGTCTCGGTATCCCGTTGGGGCGCATCGCAGAACCGGACGACATCGCCGCATCGGTGGTCTTCTTGCTTTCGGATGCGGCCCGTCACCTGACGATGCACGACCTGAGGGTCGACGGAGGTGCCACGTTGGACATGTGATCTGCGACGAACGTCGCCGCAACGTCCGATCCCGAGAAACAGGTACCTACCGTGAACCCCAACCGTTTCACCGTTCGACCGTTGCTGCTCGCGGCGTCCGCCGCACTGATCACCCTGGTGGCCGCCTGCTCGGCGCCCGCAGAGGACGATCCCGAGAGCAGCGCGGCTCATACCCCGGTCACCGTCGAACACGAGTACGGCGCCACGACCATCGACCACGAGCCGACACGAGTCGTCACGTTCAGCACCAACTGGACCGACACCCTTGCCGCGCTGGACATCCCGATCACCGCGGAGTTCGTCCAGAAGGGCTACTCGGGCCCGAACAACCATTTCGAATGGACTCCCGACCACGAGTCACAGATCAAGGTCGTGGACTCGCTCACCTCGATCGACGTGGCCGAACTCGCGGCGTTCAAACCGGACCTCATCCTGGCCGGCTACGTGGGTGACCAGAAGAACTACGACCGCCTCAGCGCACTGGCACCCACGATCCCGGTGATGCGCAAGGGCGCGTCGGTGGACACGTGGGAAGACATCACCACGACCACGGGGAAGATCTTCGGCAAGGAGTCCGACGCCGCCGAGCTGGTGACCGCCACGCAAGACAAGATCGACGCGTTCAAGGCGGATCATCCGGCGGCCGTGGGCAAGACGTTCACCTTCGCGCAGTTCCAGCAGACCGGCGGGGTCGGCGCGGTCAACTCCACCGAGGACGCAGCGGCCGGGCTGCTCACCCAACTCGGATTCGTGCTGAACCCGAAGCTGGCCGCCGAGAACAAGGGCGGTGCCACCCGGTCGATGATCTCGTCGGAACGGATCGACCTGTTGGACTCCGATCTCCTCGTCGCGTGGACGCTCGGCGACAAGTCGGTCTATGCCAAAGTGCCCGGCTGGGATTCGTTGACCGCGGTACGTGACGACACCGTCGTCTATCTGACCAACGACAACGCGCCTGCCTTCGGCGTGCCGAGTGCGCCCTCGGTGGAGTACGTGATCGGTCTGCTCGATCCAGTGGCCGACGAGTTCGCCTAGTCGGTCGGATGGGCACCGGTGGCCCGGGGCAGCCAAGCCCGCTCCGGGCCACCGCACCGACGACGCGGTCAGTCTCGCTGATCGAAGGCGTCGACGATCTCCTGGGCCGCCAGTGCCGGGGTGAGATCGCCTGCCCGAACCCGGTTCTCGACGTCGGCGCGGATGCCCTTGACCTCGGAGCTGTCGGCGAGACGGGACAGCACGATGTCGTTGACCATCGCCCAGGTCCAGTCGATCTGCTGCTGGTTGCGCCGCGCGGCGAACTCGCCTGCGTCGCTGAGCGTCTTCTTGTGCCGGAGCACGGCGTTCCAGTAGTCGTCGATGCCGGAGTTCTCCAGCGCGCTCATCGTCAGGACCGGCGGCGACCACAGCGCGTCGTGCGGATACAGCAGTTTCAGCGCATTCGTCAGCTCGCGCGCCGCACCCTTGGCCTCGATCCGATGCTTGCCGTCGGCCTTGTTCACCACCACCACGTCCGCCAGTTCCAGGACGCCCTTCTTGATGCCCTGCAACGAGTCCCCGGTGCGGGCCAGCGTCAGGAAGGTGAACGTGTCGACCATGTTGGCGACGGTCACCTCGGACTGCCCCACGCCGACGGTCTCCACCAACACGACGTCGAAGCCTGCCGCCTCGACGAGAACGATGGTCTCCCTCGTCGCCTTCGCGACACCGCCCAGAGTGCCCGAGGTCGGCGACGGACGGATGTAGGCGTCGGGCGACGTCGACAGGCGACCCATCCTGGTCTTGTCACCGAGGATGGACCCACCGGTCCGCGTCGACGACGGATCCACCGCCAGCACCGCGACCTTGTGTCCCTGCTCGATCAGGTACATGCCCAACGTCTCGATGGTGGTCGACTTCCCCACCCCCGGTACGCCGGTGATCCCCACGCGAAACGACCGGCCGGAGTGCGGTGTCAGCCGAAGCAGGAGTTCCTGTGCCGCGGCGCGGTGATCCGGACGGGTCGACTCCACCAGGGTGATCGCCTGGGCCAGCCCGGACCGCCGATCGGCGAGAACCGCCTCTTCGAGCGCGTCGACATCGACTGTGCGCGCCATCACTCGCCGGCGACGCCGCTCAGTTCGTGGCCGAGGCTCGAGGCGAGCTTCGTGACCAATTCGACTGCGGAATCGGCGATCACGGTGCCGGGCGGGAAGATCGCCGAAGCGCCTGCCTCGTAGAGCGCATCGAAATCACCCGGAGGGATGACGCCGCCCACGACGATCATGATGTCGCCACGACCCACATCCTCGAGTGCCTTCTTGAGCGCAGGCACCAGGGTGAGGTGGCCGGCGGCCAGTGAGGACACACCGACGACGTGCACGTCGTTGTCGGCGGCCTGCGCGGCGACCTCCTCGGGAGTGGCGAACAACGGGCCCACGTCCACGTCGAAGCCGAGGTCGGCAAACGCGGTCGCGATCACCTTCTGCCCACGGTCGTGGCCGTCCTGACCCATCTTGGCGACGAGCACACGCGGGCGACGACCCTCCGCGTCCGCGAACTGCCGGACGATCTCGGTGGCTCCGTCGACGTTGCTCACATCGCCCGCCTCATGTCGATACACCCCGCTGATGGTCTTGATCTCCGCCTGGTGGCGACCATAGACCTTTTCCATGGCCTCGGAGATCTCGCCAACGGTCGCCTGGTGCCGCGCGGCCTCGATGGCCAGGGCCATCAAGTTGTTCTCCATCCCGCCGGAGGTGTCCGCCGCGGCGCGCGTCAGATCGGCGAGGGCTTTGTCGACGGCAGCCTGATCGCGTTGCGCGCGAAGCCGTTCCAGCTTCTCGAGCTGCTCGGTGCGCACCTTGGAGTTGTCGACCTTGAGGACCTCGATCTCCTCGTCGTCGGCCACCCGGTACTTGTTCACACCGATCAACGGCTGCTGTCCCGAGTCGATACGCGCCTGGGTACGTGCGGCGGCCTCCTCGATGCGGAGCTTCGGCAGGCCCTCGTTGATGGCCTGCGTCATCCCGCCGGCCTCCTCGACCTCGGCGATGTGCGCCCGAGCCTTCTCGGCGAGCTGATGGGTCAACCACTCGACGTAGTTCGACCCTGCCCAAGGATCGATGGGACGTGTCGTGCCGGACTCCTGCTGCAGCAGGAGCTGGGTGTTGCGCGCGATCCGCGCGGAGAAGTCCGTGGGTAGTGCGATCGCCTCGTCGAGAGCGTTGGTGTGCAACGACTGTGTGTGCCCCTGGGTGGCGGCCATTGCCTCCACGCAGGTGCGGGCGACGTTGTTGTAGACGTCCTGAGCCGTGAGTGACCATCCCGACGTCTGCGAATGTGTCCGCAACGACAGCGATTTCGGGTTCTGCGGCTCGAACTGAGCGACCAGCTCACTCCACAGCAGCCGCGCCGCACGGAGCTTGGCGACCTCCATGAAGAAGTTCATGCCGATGCCCCAGAAGAACGACAACCGGGGCGCGAACTTGTCGATGCCCAAACCTGCGTCGAGACCGGAACGGATGTACTCGACACCATCGGCAAGGGTATAGGCGAGCTCGAGATCGGCTGTGGCACCGGCCTCTTGGATGTGATAGCCGGAGATGGAGATCGAGTTGAACTTCGGCATCTTCTGGCTGGTGTACTCGAAGATGTTCGAGATGATCCGCATCGACGGCTTCGGCGGATAGATGTAGGTGTTGCGGACCATGAACTCTTTGAGGATGTCGTTCTGGATGGTCCCGGCGAGCTTCTCCGGCGGCACGCCCTGCTCTTCGGCGGCGACCACGTAGAGCGCGAGGATCGGCAGCACCGCGCCGTTCATCGTCATCGACACCGACACCGAACCGAGATCGATCCCGTCGAACAGCTGACGCATGTCCAGGATCGAATCGATCGCCACACCCGCCATACCGACATCGCCTGCCACGCGCGGATGGTCGGAATCATAGCCACGGTGCGTCGCGAGATCGAAGGCGACCGACAGGCCCTTCTGCCCGGCCGCGAGGTTACGACGATAGAAGGCGTTCGACTCGGCAGCCGTCGAGAATCCGGCGTACTGCCGAATCGTCCAGGGCTGGTTGACGTACATGGTGGGGTACGGCCCGCGGATGAACGGCGCCTCACCCGGAATCGAGTCGAGTGGATACGGGTGCTCGCCAGTCGCGCTCACCGCGTCCCGATCGGCCCGGGTGTAGATCGGTCGGACGTCGATCTGTTCGGGTGTGGTCCAGGTGACCTCGTCGACGGACTGGCCGTGCGCCGATGCCAGCCGCGCGATGGCGTCGGCGGCGGCGGGAGGCGTCTGCTCGGCCGTCGACGCGAGGTCGACCCCGGCAAAGCTGGGGATCGCCGCGGCAGCCGACTCCGTCCCGACCTGCTCTGCCTTCGGCTCTGTCTGTGTCATCGTGTCGCTCCTGCCGATTCGGAGGTCAGCTTGTCGAGAAGGTCACGCAGAACGGTGATCGCGTCGATACCGACACGCAGCGAACCGTCCGGACGATCGTCGGTCGGCCACTCTTTGTCGGGTCCGGCGAGCAGCACCATGTCGAGACCGGCGGTCCGCGCCGCGGCGAGGGCAGCCGGTCCGTCGTCGGCGTAACGCTGTTTGCTGCCACAGATGACCGCTACCGTCGCGCCGGCGTCGGTGACCGCCGCAGCGATGTCGTCGGCGGTCAGCGGACCCGGGTTGATCGCCGAGATGCCGCCTGCAGCAAGAAGGTTGGCGACGAAGGTGGTGCGGCCGTTGTGTTCGGCCACCGGACCGAGCGGGAGCAGCAGGACGCCGGGGCGCGAACCGGTGTCGGCCAGCGCGCCGTCGGACCGGTCGCGGAGCTCCTCGAAGGCACGCGCGACCCGCACCAGGCGGGGGCTGCCCAGGGGCAGATCCGTGACGTCGGCGTTCCCGGCTCCGAGCGGCTTCTCCTCGAGGTTCGGGAATTCGTTGACGCCGGTGACGGCGGCCGAGCGGTGCGCGACGGCCTCGTCGCGCACGGCGAGTGCCGCGCCGACACGATCGGCGATCCAGCCGGACTCCAGTACCGACCGGTAGCCGCCCGCGGCCTCGACGTCGCCGAACACGGCCCATGCCGCCGACGCGAGATCATCGGTCAGGGACTCGACGAACCAGGAGCCACCCGCCGGGTCGAGCACTCGGCCGATGTTGGACTCCTCCAGCAACAGCAGCTGGGTGTTGCGTGCGATGCGACGCGAGAAACTCGCACTCGAGGTGCGGCGATCGGCCGGGATGGCCGCGTCGAAACCGAGCACGGTGACCTGGTCGGCACCGCCGACACCCGCACCGAATGCGGCGACGGTGGTGCGCAGCATGTTGACCCACGGATCGCGCTGGCTCTGCATGGACAGGTCGGTGACCGCGTGGGTGAGCGCCGCACCCGCGTTAGGTGCACCGACGACCTCGGCGACCCGGGCCCAGATCCGGCGCAGGGCACGGAGTTTCGCGATGGTGGCGAACTGGTCGTCGTCCACGGAAACCGCAAACGTGATCTGCTGCAGAGCATCTGCGGGCGAGATTCCCGCCGCGGTGAGGTCACGCAGATGAGTGACGGCGGCCGCGACGACCAGACCCAGTTCCAAGGTGTTGTCGGCGCCGGCGGTCGCGAAATCCGTACCGTCCACACGGAATACGCGAACCCCCGCGGAGACATCCGCGGCGAGTGCGGTGGCCTCGGCGACGTCGACGGTGGGCCGGCCGGAGAATGCGGCGGTCAGCGGCGACAGCCCCAACGAGGTGACGGTGGCCGAGCTGGGTGCTGCGGCCAGGTGCTCGGACGCGGCCCGCTCGCGCAGCGCCAGCAGGGCGCGGGCAGCAGCGATGCCCTCGGTTCCGGCATCCAGCGTGACGGGGACCAGGTCGAGATAGACGCCGGTGAGTGCCGACTCCAGGTCGGTGGTGGTCAGGCCCCGTCCGACCGTCAGCCACAGGCCACTCGCTCCGTTGTTCAGAGCGTCCAGGATGCCGAGGTTGACGTCTGCGACCGGGGTTTCGTCGTCACCGAAACGCTCGGTGACGCGCCACCCCTGGGTCACGTCACGTTCGGGGTCGGCTCCACGGACGAACGGGAACGCCCCGGGCAGTCCGGACTCGGCGGTTTCGTCCTTGCGCGTGTAGAGCGGACGGATGGACAGACCGTCGAGTGTCGTCGTCGACAACAACTCGTCGGGTCGTCCGGGGAGTTCGTCGACGGTCGACCGTCGGGATTTGGCGAGGACCGCCGCAGCGGCCTCCGACCAGGCCTCGTAGGCCTCGTCGAGCGAACGGTCGGACCGATCGGCTGTCGACGCAGTGGTCTGCGACATGCGGTGTCACACCTCCGTGAATGCTCGGGTCGAGCGGCGTACCCGACTCTAGCCGAACGCTCGCTCGGCTCACACTCGCAGGGGTGTTCGTGACGCAGGCCATAGTGTCGTCGCAACGTAAAGTGGCTGGAATGCCCGTCGAGCCCACCACCGCCGCCGATCCCTCGTCGGGATCCGATGGTGTGGGCACCGCACCTCGCCGACGAATCGATCCACGGGTCCTGCGGCGTGCCCTGATGTTGAGCGCGCTGGTGGCGGTGGTCCTGCTCGCCTCCTATCTGATCCCGATGCCATCGATCGCCAGTGTGCGTTCCTGGGGCGAGGGGCTCGGTCCCGGATTCGTCTGGGCCTTCTTCGCCGCGTATGCGCTGATCACCATCGCACCGATCCCGCGCTCGACATTCACGGTCACGTCCGGTGTGCTCTTCGGTCCCCTCGTCGGGTTCACCGGCGCGATGATCGCTTCGACGATCGCAGCCGTCGTGGCGTTCGTGTTGGTCCGCGCGATCGGGCGGGAACGGGTGCGGCCGCATCTGAAGAAGCCCGTCGTGGCAGCGGTGGAGTACCGACTGAGTCGCCGCGGTTGGCTGGCCGTCGGATCGCTCCGGCTGATCGCCGCATGTCCGTTCTCGGTGGCGAACTACTGCTCGGGGTTGTCATCGGTGCGCGTGATGCCCTACATCGTGGCCAGCGTGATAGGCATGGCCCCGAGCACCGCCGCCGTGGTGTTCCTGGGCGACGCCCTCACCGGGCAACGCGACCCACTGATGCTGCTGTTGAGTGCGAGTCTGTTCGCTCTCGGCATCGTCGGCCTGGTGCTCGACGCTCGCCTACCGGTGCGCGACAGCAGTCCAGCCGAGTGACGGCAGGAATCGACCCGCACGCGTTCGAGCCGATCAACGACGCCGTCAGTCCGGTGTCCCGGTGTCGTCGGCCGGAACACGCGCGGCGCCCGCCTCGTACGGCAGTTCCTGCCGCGTACGACCGGTGATCTCGGGTTCCACCGGGGTGCGTGCGACCGCCTCGGCCTCGGCGACCGCCTGGGCGACCTTGGGATCGCTGGTCAGCGAGAACCAGTCGTCGATGTCGGTCTCGTCCACCGGGCTGGGCTCGTCGTGGGTCGGCTCGTAGCGGAACACGCCGTCGTCGCCCTGCGCCCCGAACGACTTCGCGAAACCCTGTAGCGCCGAGCCGAAGTCGGACGGCACCACCCACACCTTGCTGCCCTCCCCCTTGGCCATCTCCGGTAGCTGCTGCAGGTACTGATAGGCCAGCAATTCCGGTGTCGGTCGGGCGGCCTTGATGGCGGCGAAGGTCTTCTCGACCGCCTTGGCCTCGCCCTGGGCCCGCAGATAAGAACTCGCGCGATCACCCTGGGCCCGCAGGATCCGGGATTGCCGCTCGGCCTCTGCGCCCAGGATCGCCGCCTGCTTGGCTCCCTCGGCTGCGAGGATCTGACTCTGCTTGTTGCCTTCGGCCGTCTTGATCGCCGACTCGCGCTGACCCTCGGCGGCCAGGATCGTCGCACGCTTCTCCCGGTCGGCCTTCATCTGCTTTTCCATCGACTCCTGGATCGACGGCGGCGGCATGATCGATTTCAGTTCGACCCGCGATACCCGCAGTCCCCACCTACCGGTGGCCTCATCGAGCACCCCGCGCAGCTGGTTGTTGATGGAATCCCGCGACGTCAGGGTCTCCTCCAAGGTCATTCCGCCCACGACGTTGCGCAGGGTGGTGATGGTCAGCTGCTCCACACCGGCGATGTAGTTGTCGATCTCGTAGACCGCCGACCGCGGGTTCGTGACCTGGAAGTAGACGACGGTATCAATCGACAGCGTCAGGTTGTCCTCGGTGATCACCGGCTGCGGCGGGAAGGAGACGACGCGTTCACGGATGTCCACGCGGGCACGGATCCGGTCGATGAACGGCAGCAACAGCGTCAGCTGCCCCGACACCGTCCGGGTGTAGCGGCCGAGTCTCTCGATCACCGCGGCCTCCGCCTGCGGGATCAAAGCAACCGATTTGACCAGCACCACCACGACGAGCAGCACTGCGAGAACGAGCACGACAAGCCCGATGTACTCCATGTCAGACGCCTCCTCTCCACACGACGGCGGTGGCACCGTCGATCTCGACGACGGTCACCTCGATGCCCGGCTCGATCACCTCACCCGGTGTGAGCACTCGCGCCGACCACACGTCGCCGCCGATCTTGACCCGACCGTCGTGTTCGTCGACGCGTGCGGTGACCAGTGCCTTGCGGCCTTCGAGTGCCTCGGCGTTGGTGAGCAGCTGCGGACGGTTGAGCAGATGTCGGCGGGCCACCGGTCGCACGGTCGCGAGCAGCAGAATCGAGACGACCGCGAACACGACGGCGTCCACCCACAGCGGGGGTTCGAGAAAGAAATCGACACCGGCTGCGGCGAGCGCGCCACCACCGAGCATGAGCAGGACCAGATCGCCGACGAACATCTCGGCGATGACCAGGACGATCGCGGCTGCCAACCACAGCAGAGCGGTCATGCGTCCAGTCTGCCAGAACCGGCGTGCGGTCAGCGGTCTCCCGGCGCAGCCGTCACGAAATCGATCAACTCCTCCACCGACCGGAGGAGGTCGACCTCCAGATCGCGGAAATCGCGCACGCCGGCGAGCACTCGACGCCAACCGTCCTGCGGTGTACCCCACCCCAATTCGCGGCAGATCCCGGTCTTCCAGTCCTGCCCCCGGGGGATCGTCGGCCAGGCCTCGATGCGCACCGACGCGGGCTTCACCGCCTCCCAGACGTCGATGTAGGGATGCCCGCATACCAGCACGTGCTCGCCGACCTCTCCGGTCAGCCGCATCTCCTTCGAGCCGGCCACCAGGTGGTCCACCAGAACGCCCGCCCGTCGATGGGCGGCCGGACCGAATTCGGCCAGCGCCTCCTCGAGGTTGTCGAGGCCGTCGAGGCTCTCCACCACCACACCCTCGGCCCGCAGGTCGTCGCCCCAGACGCGTTCCATCAGCGTGGCGTCGTGTACCCCCTCGACGAAGATGCGACTGGCCCGCGCGGTCCGGGCGCGGGCGGTCGGGGCGACTCGCGAACCAGAGGCGGTGGTCGTGCGCTGCTGCGGGCCACGGGTACGAGGACGCACCAGCGTCACCGGCTTGCCGTCGATCAGGAAGGCGGCCGGGTTCATCAAGAAGACGCGGGTCTGTCCGCGCCGGTCCTCGAGCCGCACGAGATCGCCGGCGTAACTCTTCTCCAGACCGACG
The DNA here is from genome assembly GCF_048537895.1 of Gordonia sp. CPCC 206044. Taxonomy (NCBI): domain Bacteria; kingdom Bacillati; phylum Actinomycetota; class Actinomycetes; order Mycobacteriales; family Gordoniaceae; genus Gordonia; species Gordonia sp. CPCC 206044. The sequence goes on along the minus strand of NZ_JBCLVL010000008.1, from coordinate 23,173 downwards.
ACGGCACCACAGAAGCCGCTGGCGGCGTCCTCGACGACGAGGTCGCGGTCGGCCGCCACCTCCGGTGCGCGCGGCTTCGCGCGCTTGGGGCTCGCCAACACGTCTCGTCCATAACGGTCATCGATCACGGACAGACACGGTATGGCCGCACGTCCCCGGATGTGATCAGGCACGCCGAGTGCACCACGATCTGACCGCCTCGCCTATCGTGGATGACCTATGACCAGTACCGATCTCTTCGTCTCCGGCCCGCCCGCGTGGCCGGGCTGTGCACTGGGCTCATGGTCGGCGGCGTGGCTCGGCGGACGTTGCGCCCCCGACGATGTCACCGACACCCTGACCGAGTTCGCTGCCCGCCACGAGGTCGTCGATCCCGGCGGTGTGCTGATCGTCGATCCGGTCGACGACGGACGGCTGACCCTGTTGACGCTGTTACGTCGTGCCGGCCGCATCGAGGTGCGCCTGCCCACCGCGGGGGATCCGCAGGGTCTGCCACCGGACCCGGCGACCAGCGCGGCACTCGACGCAGGCGAGATCGTGCTGCTGCACGATCACACGGGCACCGACTCGACCATCGGTCTGGTGCCGACGCTCGACGGTGACACCTGCCGGTGGAGCGCGTACCGATTTGGCTCGCCGGTCGCCTTCCGACAGGCCGAACCCCTCGGCCAGGTGGAATACGATCTGCGCGAGGCGATTCGGGAGACCGCGTCACTGATCGGCGAGCTGGGCGCGGGGCCGGTGCCGCTGAGCGGGCCGGAGCTGCGCACCGCCTTGGCCGCGCTCACGGCACGCCACGAGGTGATCCTGCCGCCGCACGACGACTCCCGGGCGACCCGGGTGATCGACTCCGCCGCGAAGGTGGAGGCGATCGTCGCCCTTGCCGGCCTGCAGGCGCCGACCTTCGGTACCACCGCACGCCATGTGGACAGCGGTGATCTACGGCTGCGACGACTGGCGGCGCTGGCCCGCGCGACCCGGGCCACCGCCGTCAACCGGGTCATCGACGAGTACACGGCCGCCGCGGACGCCGGCTGATCGACTCAGGCCGTCGTCGCAGGCCGCGGCCGGCTCACGGGGACGCAGCAGTCCCGGCGGCATGTGCTGCCGTTGTCGCCACACCCCAACGCCTGCAGGTCTCCCCCGCCGTCGGCGTAGCGGTCGACGAGATCGGCGATCATCTCGATGAAGCGTGGGTCGGTACCGACGGTGTCGGCGCGTTCGAGTTCCATGCCGAGACGATCCGCGGTCTGCACTGCCTCGTTGTCGAGGTCCCAGATCACTTCGAGGTGATCGGAGACGAAGCCGACCGGCGCCACGACGACCTGTGTGACCCCTTGGGCGGCAAGGTCTTCCAGATGGTCGCAGATGTCGGGGGCGAGCCACGGGATCTGGGGGGGCCCCGATCGGGACTGCCAGACCTGGTCGAACTGTCCGGATCCCACGCGTGCCGCGATGTCGGCCGCCGCCGCATGGACCTGCCCCGAATACAGACCGCCTCCGTCGGCCGCCGGCCCGGAGGCGCGGTCTGCCGAGAGCGGCACGGAGTGGGCGGTGAACACCAGCCTCGCCTCCGCTGCGCGCCGAGGTAGCCGCGCGCTCGCCCGTCGCACCGCGTCCGCACCGGCCTCGAGGAACGCCTCGTCGGTGCAGTACTGCGGGAGTTTGCGCAGCAGCACCGGGTCGTCGCGACTGGCAGGCTCCCGCTCTGCCAACGCGTTGACCGCGCGGGTGATGTCCTCGTGGTACTGACGACAGCCCGAGTATCCCGCCCACGCCGAGGTCGGGAACACCAGGATGCGCCGATGACCGTCCCGGTACATCGTGGTGACCGTGTCCTCGATCATCGGATGCCAGTTCCGATTGCCGAAGTACACCGGCATGGCGCGGTCGCGTGTGGCCAGCTCCGACCGGAGTGCCTCGATCATGTCGAGATTCAGCCGATTGATCGGCGACACCCCGTCGAAATGCAGGTAGTGCTCGGCGACCGCCTCCAGACGCTCGCGAGGGATGCCGCGGCCGCGGGTGACGTTCTCCAGGAACGGCAGGACGTCGTCGGGCCCGTCCGGTCCGCCGAAGGACAGGAACAGGACCGCGTCGAAGGGGGCCACGTCAGTCCAGGAAATTGTCCGGGAACCAGGTGTTGTGGCTCGCGCCGCCGTCGACGTAGACGATCGAACCGGTGGTGCCCGGCAGCCAGTCCGACAGCAGGGTGCACACGCTGGTGCCGACGACCTCCGGGTTGTTCACGTCCCACCCGATGGGCGACGCACCGTCCCAGTAGGTGTTGAGCATGTTCAGCTTCTTGGCATCGTCGGTGGCCGTGCCGGAGATCGCCTTGGCTGCAAGGGTTTTGATCGGACCGGCGGCCACCAGGTTGGACCGCACACGCTTGGCGTTGCCGACCTCACGGGCGACGTAACGGTTCACCGACTCCAGCGCGGCCTTGGCCACACCCATCCAGTTGTAGTCGGGAAGTGCGGTGCGCGGATCGAAGTCCATACCGACGATGGAGCCGCCCTCGTTCATCACCGGCAGCACGGCACGGGCCAGCGAGGCGTAGCTCCAGGCGGAGATCTCGAACGACTTCGCGACGTCGGGGCCGGGACCTTCCAGGAACGGCAGCGCGTCGGGCCCCATCAGGGTGCGCGGCGCGAATGCGATCGAGTGGACGACGCCGTCGACACCCTCGGGTGCGAGTTCGCGCACCTTGTCGGCGAGCGCCCCGAGGTAGTCCTCGTTGGTGACGTCGAGCGGGATCGCCGGCGGCACCTCCTGCGGAAGGCGCTTGGCGATGCGGTCGATCAGTCGCAGGCGTTCCGGGATGCCGGTGATGAGCACCTTCGCGCCCTGCTCCTGGGCGATCTTCGCGGTCGAGAATGCGATGGAGGCATCGGTGATGATGCCCGTGACGAGTATGGTCTTGCCCTCGAGAATGCCGGTCACGCTCAACTCCTAGAAGCTCGAATGTCGTCGGATGTCAGTATGTCCGGTCGATACCGGGTCAGTTGCCCATTCCCATGCCACCGTCGACGGGGACGACCGCGCCGGTGATGTAGGCCGCCTGATCGGACGCCAGGAAGCTGATCGCGGCCGCGACGTCCTCGGGCTTGCCGGTCCGTCCCAGCGGGATGGCCTGCTTGGCCATCTCGATGTACTTGTCCTCCATCGCCGCGGTCATGTCCGTGTCGATGAATCCCGGGGCGACGACGTTGGCGGTGATGTTGCGCGAGCCCAGCTCTCGGGCGATCGACCGGGCCAGACCGATCACACCGGCCTTGGAGGCCGCGTAGTTGGCCTGTCCGGGGACGCCGGACATCGCGACGACCGAGCCGAGGAAGATCATCCGCCCCCACTTGGCCCGCTGCATGCCCTTGGTGGCGCGCTTGGCGCACCGGAACGCGCCGGTGAGGTTGGCGTCGATGACGTTCTCGAAGGATTCCTCGGACAGGCGCATCAACAGCATGTTGTCGGTGATACCCGCGTTCGCGACCAGCACCTCCACCGGTCCCTGATGTTCGGCGACCTCGTCGAAGGCACGGTCGACCGACGCGGAATCGGTGACGTCGCACTGCACACCGAACAGACCGTCGGGCGCTCCGGATCCACGATGGGTCACCGCAACCTTGTGTCCGTCGGCCGCCAGGCGCTGTGCGACCGCGAGTCCGATCCCGCGATTGCCACCGGTCACCAGGACCGAACGTGACGCCTGGGCCTGCTGGGCTTCGTTGCTGTCTGCCATGGAGGACAACCTATCCGTTCGTCACTTGTCGTCTGTCACTGCGGGGTTGCGCGTCAGGGCAGTCGCCGGTTGATGGCCAGCGCGGCGAACGCCGAGAGCAGCGCTAACAAGGTACCGGCGATCAGCCACGGCCGGGAATTGTCCCCCCTGCGTTTCTCGTAGCCGATCTGCTGCTGGAGCGTCTCGTACACCTTGTTGAGCTCGTCGAGGCTGGCAGCGGTGAAGAACTGTCCGCCACTGAGATTCGCGATCTTGCGCAGCGACTCGTCGTCGACCGGGACCGGGACCTGATCGCCCTCGAGGTCCACGGTGCCGCCCATCGTGCCGAAGGAGATGGTCGAGACCGGGATCTTCTCTTCCTTCGCCTTGCGGGCCGCGGTGAAGGCTCCTCGTGGATCGTCGGGGTCGTCGGGCACGGTCTCCTTGCCGTCCGAGAGCAGTACGACGCGCGCGGGTGGCGCTGCCTCGTCACCACCGAGCACGGCATTGAGCGTCTTGATCTGCTGGATGGCGGCGAAGATCCCCTCACCGGTCGCGGTCTTGTCGTCGAGGCGGAGCTTGTCGACGGCAGCCCTGGTCGCGTTGTGATCCGGCGTCGGCGACACCAGCGTGGATGCTGTTCCCGCATACGAGATCAGGCCCAGGTTGATGCCGTCGGTGAGCTCGTCGGCGAACTTGCGGGCCGCGTCCTGGGCGGCCTTGATCCGCGAGGGCGCCACGTCGGTCGCGTTCATCGACCGCGACACGTCCATCACCAGGATCACCGTCGCCTTGTTGCGCGGGACCTGGCGATCTGCCTGCGGACCGGCGACGGCCACCACGAGCAGGATCAGCGAGACGAGCAGCAGCGCGATCGGAACGTGCCGCCACCGATTGCGCTGCTCGGGTGCGACGCGGTTGAGCAGATCGAGATTGGCGAACTTGAGGGCACGTTTCTGGCGGAGCCGCTGCACGTAGACGTACGCGGCGCCGAGGACGGCCACGACCAGCAGGAGCAGGAGCCACCACGGGCTCGCGAGTATCGACACCGGCAGCTCACCCGACCCCGGCGGCCAGGCCACGCCTGCGTTGCGCGACGAACCGGACAGTGTCGGAGATCCAGTCACGGTCGGTGCGCAGGCTCAGCACGGGCCCGCCGCAACTACGCACCGTTCGATGCACATTCTGCTGGTGCGCGCGGGCGGCGGCGGCGAAGTCACGTCGCACGGCCGGGGTGACGGTGATGTCGCGGACCTCACCGGACTCGGCGTCGGCCAACGTGACCTCGCCGATGTCGGGCAGTTCCAGATCGCGCGGATCGAGGACCTCGACGGCGAGCAACTCGTGATGGGAGCCGATCGCACGCAGCGACCGTTCCCAGTCGATGGGGCCGAGGAAGTCGCTGATCACCACGGCGAGCCCGCGTCGACGCTGCGGGCGACGCAGCGCTTCGATACCCGCGTGGAGGTCACCGCGTACCCCGGTGCCTGCCCGCCGGGTGGTGGCGATCGTCTTGAGCAGGTTCTGCGCGTGCGCGCGGCCGCTGCGGGCCGGCACGCGGACGAGCTGATCGCCGGTCACCACGATCGCACCGTGGCGGTTGCCGCCGCCCGAGGTCAGATGCACCAGCGCCGCGGCAGCCGCGACGGCGAGATCACGTTTGGTGCAGTTGACCGTGCCGAAGTCCAGGCTCGCCGAGACGTCGACGACCAGCCAGGTCTCGAGTTCGCGGTCGGCGATCATCTGCCGGACATGCGGCTGGGTGGTCCGGGCGGTCACCGACCATTCCATGCGTCGGATGTCGTCACCCGGCTGATATGGGCGCGCCTCTCCTGGCTCCGATCCCGGCCCGGGGATCAGACCGAGATGTTCTCCTTGCAGGACACCGTCGAGTTTGCGCCGCACGGTGAGTTCCAGCGTCCGCAGCGCAGCCGTCAACTGCGGCTCGGACAGCAGGCCGGCACCGAGCGACGGCAGGTCGCTATTGGCCGGCATACCGTGGCGTCGCCTGGTTCACCGCGGCCCCGTTCGCCTGCTGTGACGAACCTTGTTGCGGTGAATTCTGTTGCGGTACCGGCTGATTCGGGACCTGCGGCCCGGGCGCACCCGTCGGGTGGCCACCCACGGTCACCTGTTGCGCACCGACCTGCGGCAGGCCGACCGTCTGCAGCACACGCGTGATGACCTGATCGGCATCGACCTCGTCGGCGAGGGCGTCGTAGCTGAGCACCAGACGGTGGCGGAGCACGTCCGGGATGATCTCGACGACGTCCTGCGGAACGACGTAGTCACGACCGCGCACCAGCGCGAGGGCGCGGGCCGCGGCGACGATGCCGAGCGTGGCACGCGGCGATGCACCGTAGGACAGCCAGGCCGCGACATCGGACAACCCGAGTTCTGCGGGACGTCGGGTGGCGTTGATGACACGCACGACGTAGTCGACGAGTGCGTGGTGCACGAACACCGTGGCGGCGGTGCGCTGCAGGCGGATCATCGTCTCCGGATCCAGGATCTGCGAGGCCGTCGGCGCCACATTGCCCATCCGATAGACGATCTCGCGTTCTTCCTCGACCGACGGGTAATCGACGAGCACCTTGAACAGGAAGCGGTCACGCTGCGCTTCGGGCAGCGGGTAGACACCTTCGTTCTCGATGGGGTTCTGGGTGGCCATCACGAGGAACGGGTCGGGCATCGGATACGTGGTGCCGCCGATCGACACGTGCCGCTCGGCCATCACCTCGAGCAGTGCCGACTGCACCTTGGCCGGTGCACGGTTGATCTCGTCGGCGAGCAGGAAGTTCGCGACCACCGGACCGAGCTCGGTGTCGAACTCTTCACGCCCCTGGCGATAGATCCGGGTACCGATGAGGTCGGTCGGCACGAGGTCGGGCGTGAACTGCACGCGGGAGAACGATCCGCCCACCACTCGCGCAAAGGTCTCCACGGCGAGGGTCTTGGCGACGCCGGGGACGCCCTCGAGAAGGATGTGGCCGCGGGCGAGCAGGCCCACGAGGATGCGCTCGACGAGCTGATCCTGCCCGACGATGACCCGTTTCACCTCATAGATCGCTCGTTCCAGCAGCTTGACGTCGGCGTCGGACAGCGTCACCGATCCGTCGGAACCGGCTGCGCCCGCGGTCTCGGCAGAGGGATGCGAAGAGGTCAAGCGGTGCTCCTGTTCATGCACGTGCTGCGCGGCTGATTGGGCACTGGGCCCGTGTCGTGGTGCCAGCCTAGTCGCGTTGACTGAAATCCGGCCAAGAAGGTCGTCCGGTGTCGCGGGCGGACATGTTCACGACCGCGACGACCGGCTCAGAGCAGCCGCACCACGTTGGGCATGGCACCTGCGGTCCGTACCGGCGACACCTTCACCACCGACCCCGACTCCGGGGCCTCGACCATCTTGCCGTCGCCGAGGTACAGGGCCACGTGCTGGCTCGCGTTGGGCCCGTAGAAGATCATGTCGCCGCGCTTCATCTGCGCCAGCGGCACCTGCGGACCCGACGTGTACTGGTAGCCGGTGTAATGCGGCAGGTCGATGCCGACACCTGCGAAGGCGTAGATCATCAGACCCGAGCAATCGAATCCGATCTTGTTGTAGTCGCCGTAGCTGTCGGCGACACCGCCGTCGCGGATGCCGCGGGTCGGACCGTTCGCATCCCCGCCACCCCAGGCGTAGGGCACGTTGAGTTGCGAGAGCGCCCGGTTCACGCTGATCTCGATCGCCTGCGGGCCACGCAGTCCGGGTCGGACCATGCCGCCGCCACCGGAGCTGCCGAACAGTGTGCCGAGGCTGCCCGTGCTCAGCGCGGAGCTGAGCGAATCCGGTCCGCTGCCGGTCATGTCCGAACCGCCCACGCCGAGTTCGTCGAGGAGTTGGGAGTGCGGGACCTGTTGGCGGCCGACGACACCGGCGAGCACCTTCTGGCCGACGTCGACGGCGAGCTTGGCCGCCGCCTCGGCGGCCACCGCGAGGGCCTCGTTGTCGCCACCTGCCGACGGCGTACCGGGCGGCACCGGCGCCGATGGCGCGCCGGGCGACTCCGGGAAGAGGTTCTTCAGCAGATCCGACGTTGTGGTGTCGGCCTGCTTGCGCGGGACCACGCCCCGCATCTTGTCGAGGGAGGCCTGCACCGAGTCGCGCTTGCGGACCAGCTTCGACCGCCGCTGCTGCTCGGAGGCGGCAACCTGCCGGGCCTGGGTCACCGCGGCCAGGGCGTCGTCCTTGCGGGTGGCGGCGCTCTTGGTGGCGAAGGTGGCCTGCCGACGGGTGGCCTCGACGGCGGCGACCCGATTCGCCTTCTGGTTGCGCGCGACCTGCAGACGCTGGATCGCGTCCTGCTGTTGCTTGCCGAGGCGATCGATGACCGTCGCACGGTCGAGCACCGACTGAGGGTTGTCCGAGGACACGTAGTTGGCCATCGACCCCTGCCCGCTGCCCTGCCGGTAGACGTCACGAGCGAACTCGTCGAATCGACGTTGGGCTGCGGCGACCTCGCGCTCGGAGGACTTCAGCGATCGTTTCGCGGAGGCCTCGGCGACGGTGGCGAGCTTCTGGGCCGCGACCGAGTTCTGGTAGTCGACGAGCGCTCGGTTGACGTTCTCCTGCTTGATCGCGACCGCCTGGTCGAGATCGGCGATGTTCTGATTGGCCTTCGCGATCTGATTGATGAGCGCCGAGGCGCCGGACTGAGTCTTCTTCGGGGCTCCCCACGCCTGCCCGGCCCCGAGCACCGTGAGCACGACGATGACCATGAGCGCGCAGAGGCGTGCCGACGGCCGTACCCGGCCCGCTCGCCGCGCTGCCGGTGGTCGCCCGCGGACCACAGCGGTATTCCCTCGCCTCACCAGAACTCCCTCGTCGTTCGGGGGGAGATGCCCCGTCACTCCCGCACCCGTTGCGTAGCGGCGCGGACCGGCTGTTCGACGCTGCGCGCGCTCCGCACCATCCATCACTCGGGGTGCCCCTAACCACTTGGACACCACGTGCGACAACAGAACCGTACGTCACATCGGACACAGGGGAAAACAGTCGTCACGAATTACATTGGCGTGATTACCTGCGAAAATGCCGTGAACAGGTCAAAGGACCCACTGAGCGAGGAGGTCTCGAATTCGCAACAGAATCGATCGCGCCGACCGAGCGGCGGTCGACGCGCAGACGGACCGGCGACAGGCCGATCGGCGGGCTACGGGAGGTCGCGTGAGAGGTCGTGCGTGCCGGGTCCGGCCGCACTGGCGGAGAGATCGTCGGCACCCTGCGACGACGCGTCTGCGACAGATTCCGAGCCGCTGCGCTTGCGCAGCGACCGCATCCGCGCGACGACGGCGCCGACCACCACCACGGCGATCAGCACGAGGGTGATCGCCGTCCAGTTCAGCGACGGTTCCTGCATCTGATCCCACATCTGCTGCGCGGCGGCAGGCGGATTGGTCAACGTGAGGTCTTGGGTCGCCTCTTCTTGCTGGACCCGACTGAAGTACGGCGAGGCACTGCCCACCGAATTGGGGCCGAGCACGATCACCGTGCCACCGACCTGTGATTGCAGCTCGGTCGCGATGTCCCGGTAGTAGGTGAACTTCACCGGGTCGCCGAACACGACGAAACTGACGTCATACCCGTCGGCCTTGGCGTGGGCGACCACCTCGCGCAGACCGGCGACCTGATCGGCCGGCGCGGCCACGCCGTCGTCACGGACGTCGGCGAGCAACGACTTCATGTCCACGTTCGTGGCGATGACGGCCTCGGCCGGCTCCCCCGACGTCGGGATCGCCAGCACACTCTGCGTCGTCGCACCCGGACTCATCTGGCCATCCTCACATCGATCCACACCAACGGGCGTATCCACCCGGGTCGTGTCGGACCGCGGGCGACCAGGTTTCGCGGGCGTGAAATTCGCGCGCACACCTCTGGGCTCGCGAAACCTCCTGCAGCACCGTACGACAGAATGGGATCGTCTGGAGAACGCGGGCCGAAGTCGAGGGTCCGATGTACGCCCGACGAGGTGGCGCCCATCGGAGGCCAGCTTGTTAACAGTACGGACGTACTGTTAACATGGTGCTGTCGTCACCGCGCCCGGATCGATACTGCCGCTCGATCCTCCCGACCTGGTGACAGCCACCGCAACGAGGGAACCCGTTGCACGACGCCGACGCAGCCCGTCGGCACCACGGTCAGAGTCGGCGAGCATGCGGCGCTTGCCGACCGACCGAAGCGGTCCGTCCGGACACCGACGTGCGGACCTACAGATGCAGGCCGGCGCAGCCCGCCGGCACACGAGGAGAGTGGATTACACGTGAGTATCGATTCCTTTGGCGCCCGCGGAACCCTGGAGGTGGGCGACAACTCGTACGAGATCTACCGGCTGGGTGCCGTCGAGGGCACCGACAAACTTCCCTATGCGCTGAAGGTCCTCGCGGAGAACCTGTTGCGCACCGAGGACGGCGCCAACGTCACCAAGGCGCACATCGAGGCGATCGCCAACTGGGATCCGAGTGCCGATCCGAGCACCGAGATCCAGTTCACCCCGGCCCGCGTCATCATGCAGGACTTCACCGGCGTCCCCTGTGTCGTCGACCTCGCGACGATGCGCGACGCGGTCAAGGAGCTCGGCGGCGATCCCGACAAGGTCAACCCGCTCGCGCCCGCCGAGATGGTCATCGACCACTCGGTCATCATCGAGGCCTTCGGCAATGCCCAGGCCTTCGAGCGCAACGTCGAGATCGAGTACCAGCGCAACGAAGAGCGCTACAAGTTCCTCCGTTGGGGCCAGGGCGCGTTCGACGACTTCCGCGTCGTCCCGCCGGGCACCGGCATCGTCCACCAGGTGAACATCGAGCACCTCGCCCGTTCGGTGATGGTGCGCGACGGCATCGCCTACCCGGACACCTGCATCGGCACCGACTCGCACACCACCATGGAGAACGGTCTCGGCGTCCTCGGTTGGGGCGTCGGCGGCATCGAGGCCGAGGCCGCGATGCTCGGCCAGCCGGTGTCCATGCTCATCCCGCGCGTCGTCGGCTTCAAGCTGACCGGCGCCACCAAGCCGGGCGTGACCGCGACCGACGTGGTCCTCACCATCACCGACATGCTGCGTAAGCACGGCGTGGTCGGCAAGTTCGTCGAGTTCTACGGCAACGGCGTCGCCGAGGTGCCGCTGGCCAACCGCGCCACCATCGGCAACATGAGCCCCGAGTTCGGTTCCACCTGCGCGATCTTCCCGATCGACGGCGAGACCATCAAGTACCTGGAACTGACCGGTCGCTCCAAGGAGACCCTGGATCTGGTCGAGGCCTACGCCAAGGAACAGGGCATGTGGCTCGAGAAGGACGCCACCGAGGCCCAGTACTCCGAGTACCTCGAACTCGACCTCGCCGACGTGGTGCCGTCCATCGCGGGCCCGAAGCGTCCGCAGGACCGTATCGAGCTGTGGGACGCGAAGAACGCCTTCCGCAAGGACATCCACAACTACGTGGAAGAGGGCAACAGCCCGGCCCACAACGGCGTCGACGAGGCCAACGAGGAGAGCTTCCCGGCCTCCGACGCCCCGTCGGTGAGCCCCGACGCGGCCAAGCTGTCCTTCGCCGAGGACGACGCCGCACCGCTGCACTCTGCCGCCAAGGGTGCCGAGGGTCGTCCGTCCAAGCCGGTCAAGGTCTCCTCCGCCGAGCGCGGCGACATGATCCTCGACCACGGCATCGTGACCATCGCGTCGATCACCAGCTGCACCAACACCTCGAACCCGTCGGTCATGCTCGGTGCCGGACTGCTCGCCAAGAAGGCGGTCGAGAAGGGCCTCACCTCCAAGCCGTGGGTCAAGACGTCGATGGCCCCGGGTTCGCAGGTCGTCACCGGCTACTACGACAAGTCGGGTCTGTGGCCCTACCTGGAGAAGCTCGGCTTCTTCCTCGTCGGCTACGGCTGCACCACCTGCATCGGCAACTCCGGCCCGCTGCCGGAGGAGATCTCGCAGGCGATCAACGACAACGACCTCACCGCCACCGCGGTGCTGTCGGGTAACCGCAACTTCGAGGGTCGTATCAACCCCGACGTCAAGATGAACTACCTGGCGTCGCCGCCGCTGGTCATCGCCTACGCACTGGCCGGCACGATGGACTTCGATTTCGAGACCGACCCGCTCGGACAAGACGCCGACGGCAACGACGTCTTCCTGAAGGACATCTGGCCCTCCAACGAGGAGATCCAGGAGACCATCGCCAGCTCGATCTCGGCCGAGCAGTACGCGCAGGACTACGCCGACGTCTTCAAGGGCGACGAGCGGTGGCAGAATCTGCCGACCCCTGCGGGCAAGACCTTCGAGTGGGACGACGAATCCACGTATGTCCGCAAGCCTCCGTACTTCGAGGGCATGGCTCTCGAGGCGGCTCCGGTCAGCGACATCAAGGGTGCCCGGGTGCTCGCCAAGCTCGGCGATTCGGTGACCACCGACCACATCTCCCCCGCGTCGACGATCAAGCCCGGCACACCCGCCGCGCAGTATCTCGACTCGCACGGTGTGGCACGCAAGGACTACAACTCGCTGGGCGCCCGCCGCGGTAACCACGAGGTGATGATCCGCTCGACCTTCGGCAACATCCGTCTGCAGAACCAGCTGGTGGACGTGGCCGGTGGCTACACCCGCGACTTCACCCAGGACGGTGCTCCGCAGTCGTTCATCTACGACGCCGCGCAGAACTACGCCGCGCAGGACACCCCGCTGGTGGTGCTCGGTGGCAAGGAGTACGGCACCGGTTCGTCGCGTGACTGGGCCGCCAAGGGCACACGCCTGCTCGGCGTGAAGGCGGTCATCACCGAGAGCTTCGAGCGCATCCACCGCTCGAACCTGATCGGCATGGGCGTCATCCCGCTGCAGTTCCCCGAGGGCGAGTCGCACAAGTCGCTGGGCCTCGACGGCACGGAGACCTTCGACATCAGCGGTATCGAGGAACTCAATGCGGGTACCACGCCGGAGACCGTGCACGTCACCGCGACCAAGGCCGACGGCTCGGTGACCGAGTTCGACGCCAAGGTCCGCATCGACACCCCCGGTGAGGCCGACTATTACCGCAACGGAGGCATCCTGCAGTACGTGCTGCGCAACATGATCAAGAGCTGATGGGGAGCAACCGAAGTGCCCAAGGTCAGTGATGACCGGCTAGCCGCGCGCCGTCGGGAGATTCTCGACGGCGCGCGGCATTGCTTCGCCGAGTACGGCTACGACGGTGCCACCGTCAAGCGCATCGAGGAATCCACCGGGCTCTCGCGCGGAGCCATCTTCCATCATTTCCGCGACAAGGAAGCGCTGTTCCTCGCACTCGCGCAGGAAGACGCCGAACGCATGGCCGACGTGGCCGCCGAAGAGGGTCTCGTGCAGGTGATGCGTGACATGCTCGCGCGCCCACAGGATTTCGACTGGCTCGGCACCCGACTGGAGATCGCGCGCAAGGTGCGCACCGATCCCACCTTCCGGAAGTCGTGGCTCGCCTACTCCGCAGACGTGGAGCAGGCGACCCTGCGGCGCCTGGAACACGGACGTGAGACCGGCAGGCTCCGCGACGATGTGCCGACCGAGGTGTTGGTCAAGTACCTCGATCTGGTCCTCGACGGGCTGATCACCCGGCTCGCCACCGGCCAGCCGACCAGTGACCTCACCGCCGTTCTCGACCTTGTCGAGGAGTCGGTGCGAGTCCAGCGGTCCGACTGAACGGGCGCCGCACCACGCAGTTTCGGATTTCAGCGCCACTTCAGGTTGCCGCCGATATGGTGATCTGGTGAACTCGCGTGCCGAGTCGAGCGACTCGACGGACGGTCGGTTATCGCGCCGCACCCTGTTGCGCGGCGCTGTGGTCGGTGCCGGCGGGATCGCTGCCGCGGCGTTCGCGTCCACGCATGGAGTCGGTTCCGGTCACGCCGCACCGGGTCGGTCGGCCATCGTCATCGGTACCGGATTCGGCGGTTCGGTCGCCGCACTCCGATTGGGTCGGGCGGGATTCGCCACCACCGTCTTCGAACGAGGCAGGCGCTGGCCGATTCGGTCCGACGGCAACACCTTTGCGACATTCGTGGCACCCGACCAGCGCGCAGCCTGGTTCGGTAGCCCGGCGGGCGCCACCTACGCCGCCGCGATCCCGGTACCGCCGTACCCCGGCGTCCTCGACCACGTGATGGGCAACGGACTCGAAGCCGTCTACGGAGCCGGGGTGGGCGGCGGGTCGCTGGTGTTCGGGTCGTTCACGCCGGTTCCGCGGCGACAGGATTTCGAACGTATCTTCCCCGCGGCCGCCGACTATCCCGACCTCGCCCGCACGTATTACCCGCGGGCGAAACGCGAGTTGGGGGTGTCACCGTTGCCGACGGACATCCTCGCGCACCCGAACTACATCGGTGCGCGCTCGTGGCTGTCGGTGGTGTCCCGCTATGGCGCGCAGCCACACTTCTTCGACTTCGCCATCGACTGGGATCTCGTGCGCGCCGAGTTGCGCGGCGCACGCCGACCCGGGGTCACCATCGGCGATCTCAGCTACGGCGTCAACAGCGGAGCCAAGAAGTCGCTCGATCACACGTTGCTGCCCGCGGCCGAGCGAACCGGCAACGTCGTCATCAAGCCGATGCACGAGGTCTTCGACATTCGGGAACGTCCGCGCCGCAAGGGGTTTGCCGTCTCGGCGCGTGTGCTCGACGATCAGGGACGCACCCTGCGGGTGGTGACCGCGGAGGCCGATCACCTGTTCCTGGCCGCGGGGTCATTCCACACCACCGAATTGCTCGTCCGAGCCCGTGCGTCGGGGGTCTTGCCCAGGTTGTCGCCGCGCATCGGCGACGGTTTCGGCGGCAACGGCGACTTCCTCACCACACGTACCAACCCCTATGAAGACTTCGGCACCGTCCAGGGCGGACCGGGATACGCCCGAATCTACGAGGACGACCTGCCGGGCGGCCCGGTCTCGATGGTCTACCAGGCCACCCCGATACCCGCCCCGTTCGGCCGTACGCTGACCACCCACCTGGTGCAGGTGCACACCGATGAACGCGGCAGCATCGACTACGACCACGCGACCCGGCGGGGTGTACTCAACTATCCGTTCCCCGAGGGACGCAGCGTTCTCGACCGCCGCAGCAACGCCTTCATCCAGCACTTCCACGAACGGACCGAGACGCGATTCGGACGGCCCGCCAACGGAATCCCCGTGTCGTCACGACTCACCGGCTTCGGTTCCGCGAGCACCTACCACGGGCTGGGCGGAGTGGTGATGGGCGTGGCCGCGTCGATGGACGGCGCGGTGCGCGGATACGAGAACCTCTACGTGGTGGACGGTTCCTTCGTGCCCGGCGCGGTCGGACTGGTCAACCCGTCGCTCACCATCACCGCCCTGGCGGAGCGCACGATGGACCGTTTTCTCGCACTGCACTGAACCGGCTGCAGTGTGGTGAAGTCATCGCTCGCGTGTGTGATCGACGCAATACAACCTCGGGAAGATAGGTATTCCTACCCTTAGTCGGCTGCGCTACTGTCGGCGAGTGAATTCCGACATCCTTCGCACCGCCCCGATCTCTCGCCGCACCGCCTGCAGTCCGCCATCGGGCTCGGCGCCCTCGGGATGCTCGCCGGCACGGCCGCAAACGCATCTGCCGCACCGGCCAACGGCAAGACCGCCATCGTCATCGGCACCGGGTTCGGCGGTAGCGTCGCCGCACTGCGCCTGGGGCAGGCCGGGTTCACCACGACCGTGTTCGAACGTGGACGCCGGTGGCCGATCCGTCCGGACGGCAACACCTTTGCCACCCTGACCGCCCCCGACGGGCGTGCGGCCTGGTTCAGCGACACCGTCGGCGCCACCGCAACCGTGGGGCTTCCGGTCAACCGCTATCCCGGCATCCTCGACCGGGTCAAGGGCAACGGCATCGATTCGGTGTACGGCGCCGGCGTGGGTGGGGGTTCCCTCGCCTTCGGGTCGTTCACTCCGGTTCCCCGCAAGCAGGACTTCCAGCAGGTCTTCCCGGGCGGCGCAGGCTACGACGAACTCGTCGGCACCTACTATCCGCGGGCCAAGAAGATGCTCAACGCATCTCCCCTGCCTGCCGACATCATGGCGCATCCGCGCTACGTCGGCACCCGGTCGTGGCTGGCAACCGTGCGCCGTTACGGCAAGGAGCCCGTCGTCTTCGACTACGCGATCGACTGGGACATCGTCCGCGACGAACTCTCCGGTCGGGCTCGTGCATCGATCATCAACGGCGAGTTGGGCTTCGGCGTCAACAGCGGCGCCAAGAACTCCACCGACCGCAATTACCTCCCCGCGGCCGAACGCACCGGCAACGTGACCATCAAACCTATGCACGAGGTGTTCGAGATCCGGCCGCGTTCGCGGCGGGCGGGATTCGTCGTCAAGGCACGCGTGATCGACGATGCACATCGGACAGTTCGCGTCGTGACGGCCGAAGCCGATCACCTGTTCCTGGCCGCGGGCTCGTTCCACACCACCAGGCTGCTCGTCGAGGCACGTGCCAAGGGCACCCTGCCCCGACTGTCCCCCAGGATCGGCGAGGGCTTCGGCGCCAACGGCGATTTCCTCACCGCACGAACAGCATTGAGTGACGACTACGGCGCCGTGCAGGGCGGCCCCGGCTTCGGCCGTGTGTACGAGGACGACATGCCCGGTGGACCGGTGTCGATGGTCTACCACTCGACCCCGCTGCCGGCGCCGCTCGGCAAGGCCGCCACCACCAACCTCATCCAGGTGCACAGCGACGAACGCGGCAGCATCGATTACGACCATGCGACCCGCTCGGCGGTGATCAACTACCCGTTCCCGGAGGGCAATGCCCTCGACAAGCGTGGTGCGGCCTTCGCCGAACGGTTCCGTCAGCGCGCCGAGGTCCGACACGGCCGCCCCGGCGGGATCCCGCTGTATGCACGTGCGATGGGCTTCGGTTCGTCGAGCACCTATCACGGTCTCGGTGGTGTGGTGATGAACCGCGCGGCCTCCTACGAGGGCGCAGTACATGGATACGACAACCTGTACGTGGTCGACGGTTCGTTCGCCCCGGGTGCGGTGGGCTTGGTCAACCCGTCGCTGACCATCACGGCCCTCGCCGAGCGCACCATGGACCGGTTCGTCGCATCGCACTGACGTCGTCGCACGCTTTCGCCCCTCGCGCCGGCGCACCCTCCCAGCGGCGCAACCCTGTCAGCGGCGCAAACACCGGCCCATAGGTTGTGGCTACCCCTCCGGCAGGTGAAGACGAGGGTAAACACCCACCAGCCCCCTGGGCTCCGATCGATCGCTCGGTATAGCATCGCAGCACATTGTTCTGTCGAGTGAGGAGTATCACTTGTTCCCTGGTGTCTTTGCCCAGTCCACCCCGGAGAAGCCTGCCGTCATCCGGGCTTCCACCGGCGAGCAGCTCACGTATCGGGAGCTCGACGAGAACTCCACCCGGATCGCGAATCATCTCGAGTCGCTCGGCTTGCGTCCGGGCGACACGATCGCGATGATCTCGCAGAACGACCTGCACATGTTCGAGGTCTACTGGGCTGCTCTGCGCAGCGGTCTCTACATCACCGCGATCAATCATCACCTCACCGCGGCGGAGACCAACTACATCCTCGACGACTGCAATGCCCAGGTGGTCTTCGCGGGTGCCTCGGTCGCCGCCGCGGTCGCCGACACCGACGACATCGCGGCACTGAGCCGCCCGGGCCATCGTCTCGCCTGGGGCGGTGAGATCCCCGGTTTCGACAGCTACGAGAAGGCGTTGGCCGACGCCTCTCCCGCACCGCGCACCGACCAACCGCGCGGCACCGACATGCTCTACTCGTCGGGCACCACCGGACGGCCCAAGGGCATCCAGACACCACTGCCGCAGGGCCAGGTCGATGAGATCCCCGACAGCTACACCGCGATTTTCGCCCCCATGTACGGCTTCGACGACACGGCCGTGTACCTGTCCCCCGCTCCGCTGTATCACGCTGCGCCGCTGCGATATTGCGGGGTCACGAACTCTGTCGGCGGCACCGTGGTGTTTCTCGACAGGTTCGATCCCGAGGCCGCGCTCGCAGCCATCGACAAGTTCCGCGCCACGCACAGCCAGTGGGTGCCGACGATGTTCATCCGCATGCTGAAGCTGCCCGAGGACGTCCGCGGCCGGTACGACGTGAGCAGCATGAGGCTCGCCGTCCATGCAGCGGCTCCCTGCCCCATCGAGGTGAAGCGGGCAATGATCGACTGGTGGGGTCCGGTCATCCACGAGTACTACGCCTCGACGGAGGCGGCCGGGGCCACGTTCATCGGTCCACAGGAGGCGCTCGATCATCCGGGGTCGGTGGGCAAACCGTTGCTCGGCGTGGTGCACGTCTGCGACGAGGACGGCGCCGAGTTGCCGACCGGCGAGGTCGGGATGGTCTACTTCGAACGCGACGAGATCCCGTTCGAGTATCACAACGATCCGGAGAAGACCCGGAGCGCACAGCACCCCCGGCACCAGAACTGGTCCACCACAGGCGATGTCGGCTACGTCGACGACGAGGGCTACCTCTATCTGACCGACCGCAAGGCGTTCATGATCATCTCCGGCGGTGTGAACATCTACCCGCAGGAGGCCGAGAACGTCCTCGTCGGCCACCCGGCCGTCTACGATGTCGGCGTCATCGGTGTGCCCGACGACGATCTCGGTGAGGTCGTCAAGGCATGCGTCCAGCTCGATCCCGCGTTCTCTCCGTCTCCGGAACTCGCCGAGGAGTTGATCGCCTTCACGAAGGACAACCTGGCGGCGTACAAGGCACCCCGCACCGTTGACTTCGTCGACGACCTGCCGCGCACACCCACCGGGAAACTGGTGAAAGGCGAACTGCGCAAGCGTTATTGGCCGCAGCCGACGGCATAGGTCAGGCGAGTTCGATGAGCTCCTGATACTCGTCGGACCAGTGGTCCTCGGTGCCGTCGGGCAGCAGGATCACCCGTTGCGGGTCGAGTGCGGCAGCAGCGCCGGGGTCGTGCGTCACCAACACCACGGCCCCGGTGTAGCTGCGCAGCGCGTCGAGCACCTGCTCTCGCGAGATCGGGTCGAGGTTGTTCGTCGGCTCGTCGAGCAGCAGGACGTTGGCCGCCGACGACACCAGACCGGCGAGTGTCAGTCGGGTCTTTTCACCGCCGGACAGGGTGCCTGCCGGCTGTTCGAGCTGGGCGCCGCTGAACATGAACGCGCCCAGGAGCCCACGCAGATCCTGTTCACCGGCGTCGGGTGCGGCGTGGCGGATGTTCTCCCAGACGGTCGCCATGTCGTCGAGCGTGTCGTGTTCCTGCGCGAAATAGCCGATCTTGAGGCCGTAGCCGGGATCGATCGTCCCGGTGTCGGCCGACTCGGCACCGGCGAGCAGTTTGAGCAGCGTCGTCTTTCCCGCACCGTTGAGACCGAGCACGACCACGCGGCTGCCCTTGTCGATCGCGAGGTCGACACCGGTGAAGATCTCCAGCGAGCCATAGGCTTTGGTCAGGCCGCTGGCCATCAGTGGGGTCTTTCCGCAGGCCGCGGGTTCCGGGAACCGGATGCGTGCGGTGCGGTCGGCCACCCGCTCTTCGTCGAGGGCGTCGAGCATCCGATCGGCCCGCTTGAGCATGTTCTGCGCGGCGGTCGCCTTGGTCGCCTTGGCGCCGAGCTTGGCAGCCTGGGCACGCAGGGCGCCCGCCTTCTTCTCGGCGTTCGCACGTTCGCGACGACGACGCTGTTCATCGGTCGCGCGGGCGTCGAGGTAGCGCTTCCAGCCCATGTTGTAGATGTCCGCCTCGCCGCGGACGGCATCGAGGAACCACACCCGATTGACCACGTCGGCAAGCAGATCGACGTCGTGGCTGATCACCACGAGACCGCCCTCGTGATTCTGCAGAAAGCCGCGCAGCCAGGTGATGGAGTCGGCGTCGAGGTGGTTGGTCGGCTCGTCGAGCAGCAACGTCGTGTCGGACTTGCCGGAACCATCGGACGCGGAGAACAGGATGCGAGCGAGTTCGATACGGCGACGCTGACCGCCGGACAGCGTGCGCAGCGCCTGCCCGAGGACCCGGTCGGGCAGCCCGAGGCTGTGGCAGATGCGTGCGGCTTCGGACTCGGCGACGTAGCCGCCGAGTGCGGAGAACCGTTCTTCGAGCTGTCCGTACTTGCGGACGGCCTTGTCGCGGACGCGGTCGTCGGCCGCCTCGGCCATCAGCGCCTGCTGCTTTTCCATGTCACGCAGGATCGAATCCAGGCCGCGTGCCGAGAGCACCCGATCCTTGGCCAGGACGTCGAGGTCGCCCTCCTTGGGATCCTGCGGCAGATAGCCGAGATCTCCGCTGCGCACGATGGAGCCTGCGTACGGTTCGGTCTCGCCTGCGAGGATGCGCAGCGTGGTTGTCTTGCCGGCGCCGTTTCGGCCGACGAGCCCGATTCGGTCGCCGGGTTGGATGCGCAGGGCAGAGCCGGGCGCCGACAACAGGGTCCGAGCGCCCGCTCGAACCTCCAGGTCGGTCGCGGTGATCACGACGGACCAGTCTACCTGCGCCCCGCCACCTGATTTTCCATCCGAGGGCGTACCCCCACGGGCGGACGACCGATACCGTGTGACACGTGACCGAACCCACACTGACGCACATGCATACCGACCTGTCCGGGAAGTCCGCGCTCGTCACCGGCGCAAGCCGCGGCATCGGACTCGCCATCGCCACCGAGCTGGCCCGACGTGGCGCCTCGGTGGTGATCACCGGACGCAAACCCGAGCCGTTGGACGAGGCCGCAGCCGGCATTCGCGAGGTGGTGGCGGGCGCTGCGGTCACCGCGTGCCCGGGCAACACGGGTGACGAAACTCACCGCGCCGAGGCCGTCGCGGCCACCGTCGCGCAGGGCGACGGTATCGACATCCTGATCAACAACACCGGTATCAATCCCCTGTTCGGCCCACTCATGGACGCCGATCTCGGTGGGTTCCGCAAGATCTTCGACACGAATGTCGTCGCCGCCCTGGGATTCGTCCAGGAGGCATTCCGTGCCGGCATGCGCGAACGCGGAGGTGCGGTGGTGAACATCTCCTCGGTCGCCGGGATCCGTTCCACCGGCCTCATCGCCGCATACGGAGCCTCCAAGGCGGCGCTGATCCGGTTGACCGCCGAACTCGCCTGGGAGCTCGGGCCGGCAAACATCCGGGTCAACGCGATCGCCCCGGCCATCGTGAAGACCAAGTTCGCCAAGGATCTCATCGCAGGCGACAACGAGGCACGCGCGTTGAAGAGTTATCCGCTCGGCCGACTCGGCGATCCCGACGACATCGCACGCGCGGCGGCATTCCTGGCGTCGGAGGAGTCGTCGTGGATCACCGGGCAGACGCTCGGCGTGGACGGCGGCATGCTGTCCACCGGGAACATGTGATGCGGTGACCGATGTGGTGGTGGTCGGCGCAGGCCCGTCGGGTCGCGCGCTGGCCCACCGGCTGCTGCACCGAGGTGTGGACGTCTGTGTCGTCGATGCGAATCCGTCGCGGAGATGGACGGCCACCTACGCCGCTTGGACGGACGACCTGCCGGATTGGCTGCCCGCCGGTTCGGTTGCGACTCAGGTTTCCTCGGTGCAGATCCGGACGCCTGGAGCGATCGAGGTGTCCCGCGGTTACACCGTCCTGGACACGGCCGGCCTGCAACGCGGGCTGACGATCGACGGCGCACGCACGATCGTCGAGCATGCTGCCGATGTCGGTGCGGATCGAGTGATCACCGCGTCCGGGGTCGAGCTGAGAGCCTCCACCGTGATCGACGCGCGCGGCATACACGGCGGCGCGATCCGCCAAACCGCCTGGGGGGTCGTGGTTTCCCGCACCCAGGCGGCACCGGTGCTCGACAGCGCCGACGCCATCCTGATGGACTGGAGCCCGACCGAGCAGGACGACGACGACCGTCCGTCGTTTCTGTATGCCGTGCCCGTCGGCGACGATCGCGTGCTGTTGGAGGAGACCTCCCTGGCGGGCGCCCCACCGATGCCGATCTCACGTTTGCGCCGCAGATTGCGGGCGCGCCTCGCCGATCGTGCCGTCACCCCGCTCGCCGACGAAACGGTCTCCTTCTCGTTGGTCGGCGCGCCGGCACCGTGGCGGTCGCGGCCCTTGCTGTTCGGGGCGCGGGGCGGTCTGATGCATCCCGCGACCGGGTACAGTGTCGCCGCATCACTCACCGCCGCGGATCGGATCGCTGAATGTGTTGCGGCAGGACATGATCCGATTTTCGCCCTGTGGGCTCGTCCGGCCCGGACGGTCTACCGACTGCGGCGGGTCGGGTTGTCGGCGTTGTTGTCGTTGGACGCCGAGCAGACCCGTCGTTTCTTCGAGGTGTTCGCCCGGCTGCCGGTCGACCGGCAACGCGCATATCTGTCGGGTCGAGACGACCTCACCGGCACCTTGCGCGCGATGACCAGCCTGTTCGCAGGCGTCGATCAACGCACGCGGTGGCACCTGGCCCAGGCGGTCCTGCATCCCTGACTCTCAGAACGGTGCTGGTCCGTCGATGTGATGCCGTCGGCGGTTGCGGCTCCTCTCGGCCCGTCGTCGGGCATGTTTGTTCGCCACCCGGGTGCGTGCCCGGGTGGGCTGGTCGGTGTCGAGGATGCGAGGCCGATGCGGCGGTGCATGCGTGGGCGCTTGAAACCGGATACGCCGTAAGCCCGGGAACAGGTCCTCGTTGGTTTCGGCCTCACCCACGATGACCAGGCCTTCGGGCGTGGTGAACTCGGTGTGCAGGCGACCGTCCAGGTCGCGGTATTGGTCATCGAGCCAGTCGCCGAACGTCTTTCGACCATGATCGAACCGGCACTTGATGTTCATGCCCTCCGCGGAGGTGTGACCACCCCGCGCCGGATCGTCGTGGTCATACTCGGTGACGTGATCGGCATCCGATCGCCAGGCCGAGGTCTCACAACCGGGTTCGACGCACACACCGTCACGGATACGCAGGAGAGTATCCAGGGCGGTGGAGGGTCGGTACGGGTTCGACGGCAGATGCGCCGGAAGGATGTAGGTCCCGTCGCTGTCGGGTTGCGTGCCCGACGGGACGAGAGGTTTGACCACAGCGTCCGGTCGGCCCGCGATGTCACGCACGTGTTCGGCGGAGATGACACCGTGCCCATCCATATAGGCCGGATGGTCAGCCGCACCCGCCAGAGTCGATTCATCACACACGACATGGATGACCGCCGTGCTGTCGACCGGCGGGATGGTGCCCGGCTCCGGGATCTGCGCGGTGCACTCATCGTGGCCGCACAAGCACTCGAACCTTGTGCCCGACAACAGCGCGAACATCGCATCCGAGGCACGCTGCGGCTTCGTGCGGCCATCATGCTCACACACGGCATCGGCCAGCGCGGTGACCGCGGCGGCGGCGATGCGCACGTTTTCCGCGGCCATCAGGCCGGTGATCATCGCCGTACCGTCATCACGCGGG